>JAFMCG010000146.1 GCA_017857895.1 Burkholderiaceae bacterium
TTGCCTATTCGCAAGGATTAGAGCAGGCTCAGGCGTCAGGCTGGGTCACGGATCGGGTCAGCGCTGAGGTCTGGATTCGTGATGCGTTGTTGCTGGTGCTGGCCCAACAAGAGTTGCCGGCGTGGTTGGCGTGTTTTAGGGCCACTCGGCGCAGCGATTGGGCCACTGTCATTGAGTTGGCTTACGAATGGACGGCGCTCAGAGAAACCGCTGAGTTGCGGCTTGAATCGCGACAAATGGCCTATTCAATGGTGCGTTTGTTCGAGCAGTGGGTGGTGCCTGAGCGCATGCCGCCAACGGGTGTGATGCAACGCATAGCGACCAACCACACCATGGCTCACGCCACTTTGTGTGGTTTGCGATTTAACGATGAGACGATTGCCTTATCCGCCTTTGTTTGGGCTTGGCTAGAAAACCAAGTGTTGTCTGCCGTGAAGATCGTGCCACTGGGTCAGCTTGATGGGCAAGTACTCATGCATGCGCTTAAACCCGCTGTCGGGCAAGCGATAGCAACGGCACAGGTCACTCATTTAAGTGCCGCTGGTAGCGCACCTGTTGGCTTAGCCATGGTCAGTAGTCAACATGAAACACAGTACACCCGGTTATTCAGAAGTTAGGAACAAGGTAAGGAAAAAAGCATGAAAAAAACGCCATTAAGAGTGGGTATCGGTGGGCCAGTGGGTTCAGGCAAAACCACCTTGGTCGAGATGCTGTGCAAGCGCATGCGTGACAAGTGGCAGCTCGCGGTTGTGACCAATGATATTTACACCAAAGAAGACGAGCGATTGCTGGTGGCCGCTGATGCCTTGGCGGCTGAGCGCATCATGGGGGTTGAGACAGGAGGTTGTCCCCACACGGCTATTCGAGAAGATGCTTCGATTAATTTGGAGGCTATCGATCGCATGCAGC
The DNA here is from genome assembly GCA_017857895.1 of Burkholderiaceae bacterium. Lineage (GTDB taxonomy): Bacteria > Pseudomonadota > Gammaproteobacteria > Burkholderiales > Burkholderiaceae_B > Algicoccus. The sequence continues at coordinate 910 of JAFMCG010000146.1, forward strand.
AACGGTTTCCAGACTTGGACATTATTTTTGTGGAGTCAGGTGGTGATAATTTGGCAGCGACCTTCAGTCCTGATTTGTCGGATTTGACGATCTACGTGATTGATGTGGCTGGTGGTGAAAAAATCCCACGAAAAGGTGGGCCTGGGATTACTCGCAGCGATTTGTTGGTGATCAATAAAATCGACCTCGCACCCTATGTGGGCGCGAACTTGGATGTGATGCGCCACGATACGGCCCGCATGCGACCAGACCGCGATTGGGTCATGACTGACCTTAAGCGCAGCGAAGGCCTAGAGACAATCGTGGCCTTTATTGAGCAAAAAGGATGTCTTGGATCGGGGTAAAAAATAAGACCCTTGTTTGAGTCTCTGAGTCGTTGCTTGGTTTTTTACTGGGTATTTGCTTGCCAATGAATCCAGCCGGCGTCTAGCCAATCATTCAATGTGTCAAGGGTTTGGTTTTGGGTGTGGCTTTTGCCACTGGTTTGGGTAGGGGTGAGAAACACACTTCTCGAGTTGGCCAGTTGCTTCAATAACGCGTTGGCTGCTGTGGGGACTTTTTCGCCATTGATAAAAAGCGCTCGCTGCCAAAACAGCATGCGCGTGCGCCGATCGAGCTTGATCTGTCCGCCTTGTCCAGGCTCAATGAAGCCCTCAGTGGACTCAAATCTTGCCATCTGGTTGGGTTCGGTCAGCCAAGCGCCCAAGCACTCGACAGCCAACGATTGGTTCAGGGCAACCTGTCTGACACTCTTTAATGCCGCTTGGATCAATCGTTCAGGCAGTTGAGCCGATTCGCTCACGGCGCGTTGACTGGGGTCACGAAAATGGTGTTTAAGCCTTGCAGGGGTTTCTAGGCCAAGGCTATCGGCGGCGGCTTCAAGCATGCGTTGCGCCATCATGGCCGCTGTGGGTGCTTTAAAGCCCACGGAGAGCGTCATGCAGTCGTGGTCTAATGCGACGCCATCGTGAGCGGCATTGGGGGGTAGATACAGCATGTCCCCCGGTTCAAGCACCACGTCTTGTTCGGGTGTGAATCGAGATAGGATTTTTAAGGGCAAGTCTGGCACCAAAGAAAGGTCTTGTTGTTGACCAAACCGCCAACGGCGTCGACCCTGTGCTTGAATCAAGAACACGTCGTAACTGTCAAAATGAGGCCCCACGCCGCCACCTTCGCTGGCGATGCTGACCATCAAATCATCGAGCCTAGCCGAGGGCACAAAGTTGAACTGGTAAAGCAAGTCTGCTGCAGCGTCGTCGTGAAGATCGACGCTTTGAACCAATAAAGTCCAGTTTGGCGACTGAGCAGCGGGCAGCCGACCAAAGGGGCCGTGTTTCATTTGCCAACTGTCTGCATCACGCCATATCAGGCGAGATTCGACATCGTCGCGACGGCTGAGTTTTTTAAGATCAGTGATGCGCACGGGTGGCTTTGGATTCGGAAACGCTTGTCTGACGACCAGTGGTTTCTTTTGCCAATAATCACGCATGAACTGATTGGGGGTCAGGCCACCAAGTAGCGGTAAAGGTTGATTGGCTGGGTCACGGCGGGTGGTCATGAAAGTTTCCGTTTCAGTGAGTAGAGCGCTTCAAGAGCGTCTCGCGGTGACAGGCTGTCAGGATCCAAATCGATGAGCGCTTGGGTTAACGCATGCTCGATGGCTGCGGCATCATCGGCTGCTGTCGATGGGTCTTGATCGGTGGGGTTAGCAAACAAACCCAACTGTGGCGAGGGCGTGCCTTGCGCTTCGAGTCGCTCAAGCTCTTTGCTGGCATGACGAATGACACTGGCTGGAATGCCCGCGCGTTGAGCCACTTGAATGCCGTAACTGCGACTCGCTGGGCCATCGCGCACCTCATGCAAAAAGACGATGCCTGACGGCGAGTCAGCCGCGGCCAGGTGAACATTGGCTGCGCAAGCGTTGTCAGAAGGCAAGCGCGTCATTTCAAAATAATGCGTGGCAAATAAGGTCAGCGCCCGGTTGTGCGTCAAGAGCCGATGGGCGATCGCCCAAGCGAGCGACAAACCATCATAGGTGGATGTGCCGCGACCAATTTCATCCATGATGACCAAGCTGTGGGCCGTGCTGGCCGCGAGGATCGTAGCAGCCTCGGTCATTTCCATCATGAAAGTCGAACGCCCACCGGCTAAGTCGTCGGCCGCCCCAATACGGGTAAAGATACGATCGATGCTGCCGATGGTGGCGGCTCGCGCTGGCACAAAACTGCCGACTCGAGCCAAAAGTACGATCAGTGCCACTTGGCGCATGTAGGTCGATTTCCCCCCCATGTTGGGGCCAGTCACAATCAACAGTGAACGCTGTGCGTTAAGAACGCAATCATTGGGTATGAAACGCTCGATGCTGCGCTCGACCGTGGGGTGGCGACCGGCATCAATGGCAATGGTTGGGGTGGATACGATTTCTGGGGCAACCCATTCGTTACGCGCGGCGTGTTGCGCCAAGGCACCAGTGGCGTCGATTTGGGCCAAGGCTTGGCTGGCCAAGTTTAGATCTGTGACCCACTGCGACAAGCTTTCCAGTAATTGTTCGTACAGCCATTTCTCGCGAGCCAAGGATCGGTCTTGCGCAGAGAGAATTTTGTCTTCCCACAACTTCAGTTCTGGCGTGATGAAGCGCTCGGCGTTTTTAAGGGTTTGACGGCGCCGATAGTCATCGGGCACTTTATCGAGTTGGCCGCGCGTGACTTCAATAAAAAAACCATGAACTCGGTTGTACTCAACGCGTAAGTTAGCGATACCAGTACGGGTTTTTTCGCGGGTTTCAATGTCAACTAAAACGTTGCCCTGATCGCTTGACAAGGTCCGCAACTCGTCGAGATCAGCGTCGTAGCCGTCGGCGATAACCCCGCCATCCCTGACTTGAAGAGCAGGCTCGGAGGCAATCGCCAAAACGAGAAGGTCTGTGAGTTGCTTATCCACGGCCAATTGCGCGATCCACTGCGCAACCGTGGGTTGATCACTGGGCTCAAATAAGTGCAGCGTTTCTGTCAGTGCTGGTAATTCGCTCAGTGCGTCTCTAAGGCTAGCCAATTCCCGTGGTCGAACCGTTTTGAGGGCAATGCGAGTGGTGATGCGTTCGAGATCTGGCCAAGGTGCTAGTGCGGCTATCAATTTTGACAAGGCACCCGGCATCGGTGCGCTTAGAAGTCGAGTCACAGCGTGCTGTCTGGCGAGCACCGCCTCGTTATCTCTTAACGGGTGGTGCAACCAGCGCTTAAGCAGCCGGCTGCCCATGGGGGTGGCACAGTGATCCATCAAAGAAAACAGTGTTGGCGCGGCATCGCCCGAAATGGTTTCGCTGATTTCGAGATTTCGTCGGGTGGCGGGATCCATCATCAGGAAGTCACCCGCACGCTCAACACGCAGTTCGCGCACATGCGACATGGCTTGAGCCTGGGTACGGCTGGCGTAACGCAGCAGCGCACCGGCTGCGCTGATACCAGCCTGCAGATCGCTGATGTCTAGGCCGCTTAAGGAATCAACCCCAAAATGCTGGCACAGCTGGCTTTGCGCGTCTTTGCGCTCAAAGTGCCACGTGGGTACCGTGCTTAAGGCACACCCTGGGGGTGCTGGGTAGCGATGGTCTTCAGCAACAATCAGCTCGGCTGGGCTGATCCGGTGCAAGGTGGCATCTATCAAAGACGCGTCGCATTCTGTGACGCGCCATTCGCCACTCGCCAAGTTAAGCCACGCGATGGCGGCTAAGCCGCTGGGTTTACCGGCACGCATGGGTTGCCAAAGTGCGGCCAAGCCACGGTCAGATTTTGAGGGTAAGAGGGCCTCGTCAGTGAGTGTGCCTGGCGTGATGATGCGAACGATTTTGCGCTCAACAGGCCCTTTGCTGGTGGCGGGATCTCCAATCTGCTCGCAGACGGCCACCGACTCACCCAAGGCAACCAGTTTGGCCAGGTATTGCTCAACAGCGTGCACGGGTACGCCAGCCATGGGAATTGGGGCGCCGTTTGAGGTGCCACGTTTGGTTAGCGTCAGACCGAGCAGGCGAGCGCCGCGCTCGGCATCGTCGTAAAACAGTTCATAAAAGTCCCCCATACGGTAAAAGAGCAGCAACGCGCCTGCCTCTTCTTTCAATCGAAAGAACTGCTGCATCATCGGGGTGTGTGCTTGCGCTTCGGAG
>JAFMCG010000147.1 GCA_017857895.1 Burkholderiaceae bacterium
ACACATCCTTTTGCTCGACCATCATCTCTTGCATGCCTTGATCGATGATGACTGCAAGTTCGCCGGCAAAAGCGGGATCGTAGGCTCTGCAGTTCGGGATTGTGCCAGCCACCAACTGACTTGTGCCATCTTGGTGCTGCAAGCCTTCGCCGCCCAAGGTGGTGCGACCTGACGTGGCACCAATCAGGAATCCGCGTGTGCATTGATCGGCTGCTGCCCAGATTTGGTCTCCTACCCGCTGAAAACCGAACATCGAGTAATAGATGTAGAAGGGCAACATCGCCAAGCCATGCACGCTGTAGCTCGTACCAGCAGCAGTCCAGCTCGCTAAAGCACCCGCCTCAGAGATGCCTTCTTCTAGAATTTGGCCTTCACGCAATTCTCGGTAACTAAGAACCGATCCGATGTCCTCAGGCGCATAGCGTTGGCCTAGGCTAGAGTAAATGCCGACTTGCTTAAATAGGTTTGCCATGCCAAATGTGCGGGCCTCATCGGCCACGATGGGCACAATACGCGGTCCGAGTGTGCTGTCTTTGAGTAGTGTGCCCAGCAATCGCACAAAGGCCATGGTCGTGCTCATTTCTTTGCCGTTGGCTTGCAAGGCAAAGGCGCCATACTGGTCAAGCGAGGGCACGTTGACGACTTCGCACGCCGTGTGGCGAACCGGCAAGTAACCGCCTAAGGCCTGACGTTTGCCATGCAGGTATTGCATCTCTGGACTGTCGGGTGCGGGTTTGTAAAAATCCAGTGAGGCCGCTTGTTCGTCTGATAACGGCAAGTTGAAACGATTCCTGAAGGCAATGAGATCTTCACGGTCGAGTTTCTTTTGGCTATGGGTGGTCATTTTGCCTTGCCCTGCAGCACCCATGCCATAGCCTTTCTTGGTTTGAGCCAAGATCACCGTCGGTTGACCGACGTGGCGTTCGGCCATGGTGAAAGCCGCGTGAATTTTGACAAGATCGTGCCCACCGCGTTTTAACCGGTCGATTTGCTCATCGCTCATGCCTTGGGCCAGTTTGATCAAAGCATCATTCTGCCCAAAAAAATGTTGCCGGTTATAGGCCCCGTCTTTGGCTGCAAAAGTCTGCATTTGACCGTCAACGGTATTGGCAAATGCTTTGATCAAGGCGCCTTCGGTGTCTCTTGCAAACAAGCCGTCCCAGTCACTGCCCCAAACCAATTTGATGACGTTCCAGCCAGCGCCTTTGAACAGACGTTCTAACTCATCAATAATGCGCCCGTTGCCGCGAACTGGACCGTCAAGTCGTTGCAGGTTGCAATTCACAACCCACACCAAATTGTCCAAGCCTTCGCGCGCTGCTAGCGTCAAAGCGCTCATGGATTCGGGCTCGTCCATTTCGCCATCACCAAACATACCCCAAACCTTTCGCTCGCTGCAATCCAGTAGGCGGCGGTGAGTAAGGTAGCGCATGAAGCGGGCGTGATAGATTGAACTGATCGGACCGATACCCATTGAGCCAGTAGGAAACTGCCAGAACTCAGGCATGAGCATGGGGTGGGGGTAGCTTGAGAGCCCTTGGACACCGTGCTTAGTTGCGGTTAGCTCTTGGCGAAAGTGGGTTAAGTCTTCTTCTGTCAGGCGGCCCTCAAGAAAGGCTCGGGCGTATACCCCTGGAGCGCTGTGAGGCTGTAAAAAAACCAAGTCACCACGGTGTTGGCCAGGCTCGATGCCTTGGCGTGCGTGAAAGAAATGGTTAAAGCCAGTTTCAAACAAATCGGCGCCGCTGGCATAGCTCGCGATGTGGCCGCCTAACTCACCATAGGCTTGATTGGCTTTGACCACCATCGCCAAGGCATTCCAGCGCATGATGGCGCAAAGCCGTTCTTCAACAGCCAAATCGCCGGTAAAAGGCGGTTGCTCATTGACCCCGATGCTGTTGATGTAGGGCGTGCAAAGCGGCGGTTGCCAGTCAAGTCGCAATGATTGAGCCAGTTGGGCCAATTCGCCAAGCAGGTAGCGGGCCCTTTCGGGACCGTTTTGAGTGAGGGTTGCCAACAAAGCATCCCGCCATTCTTGGGTTTCGAGAGGATCAGCATCGCTATCGTTTAGTAACCACTGGTTCAAGCGGGGATCGATCGGAGCGTTCATGTCGGGCGCCTAGAATGCGTTATGCGTTAGTGCTAGTCTATTCAAAAATCAACAGAATTAAATTTCAAATAATTCCGTTCAGTTCATTTAAACAGCATAAAATTTTGTTTTTAAATTAATTAAAAGCACAATATGAATCTAGATGCGATTGATTTGAGGATTTTGCAAGAATTGCAAAACGATGGCAGTCTGTCGAATGTTGAGTTAGCCAAGCGGGTTCACTTGAGTCCTTCACCGTGCTTAAACCGGGTCAGGGCTTTACAAGCCGATGGTGTTATTAACCGTTACGTTGCGCTGGCCAACCCTGCCGCGCTAGGGCTGGATTTGAATGTGTTTATTAGCATTAGTTTGAAGTCACAGAACAAAGAGGCGCTAGCGGCGTTTGAGCAGCGCATCAGCGAACACGATGAGGTCATGGAGTGTTACCTGATGACTGGTGACAGTGATTATCTGATTCGTGTGGCCGTCGCCAACATCGGGGCGCTCGAGCATTTCATCTTAGAGCAATTAACCCCCATTCCCGGTATCGAGAAAATACGTTCTGCTTTTGCGTTAAAGCAGGTTCGCTACAAAACAGCACTACCGCTGCCTCCCCCCAAAAAGTGAGGGTTTGGTGGCGCGGCAGTGCCTGTCGGTTTGCTGGGTTTGGTCAGCTTTTTTTCTTTAAGATGGGCGGAACATCTCAAAAACTTCGGTGACTTCTATGTAGTCACCGCGATAGCCGCAGCGGGCTAGCGAGCGTGCGGCCGTGATGTCAAACAACCCATCTTTGATGAACCGTTCGTTGATGTGTATGCCCACCACTTCGCCAATGGTGACCCAAGCTTGAACGGCTTGGCCTTTGTGATCTTTCAATGGCAAGATTTGGCAGAGTTTGCATTCCATAGAGGCAATGGCATCGGCCACCCGCGGTGGTTTGACCAAGCGTGATGGCGCTGGCTCAAGACCTGCTAGGGTGAACTCACTGACGCCATTGGGAACCGATGCGGCGGTTTCATTCATTTGTTGGGCTTGGTGCTTGCCTACAAAATTCACCACAAACTCGCCAGTTAACTCGATGTTGTTGATGCTGTCTTTGCGCAGGGTATTGGTGCTGAACATCACCATGGGTGGCTCGTCTGTCAGCCCATTGAAAAAGCTGTAAGGCGCTAAGTTGAGCTCGCCCTTTTCGTTGCAGCTTGAGATCCAACCAATTGGGCGAGGCGCCACGATCGCCTTAAACGGGTTGTGTGCCAAACGGTGGCCTTGGCTGGGTTCGTAAAAATGGTCACTCATTGCGCATTATTCCTTGTCTTTATCAATCGTTTGAAACGATTCTTGGGTCGGCTTGGATGTTTTTTAAAGCCCAGCAACCCGGCTGGGTCGCAAGTCGATCATCTTAACCCTTGGGTGGGGTGCTGTGGCTACAGGGGCCGGACAGAGTAATAGCCACTAAGATTTCACGTCGGTGTCAGCAGGGCGCAACAGGGACAATCGGGAAAAGCTAGATCGGTTGGAGCCCCATCTGCGCTATTTCAATTTTTCATCACACCAGTGTCTTTTGAATGCCGGTTGGCTGGTGCGCTTAATGTTGTTTAGGCTGGGGTCATCACAGTGATCACTGACAATTGGTTAATAAGACTGAACCCTCTGGGTTTATTGTGGCAATTCATCTAGCAGTCGCTCAATGACGATCACAGAGGCTTTCACAGGGTCATAGTCAAGGTTTTGTTTGAGCAGAGCATGCATGTCACGACAAAATCCTTTTTTGTCTTCAAGGCAATTTTCTATGTGTCCTAAGAACTCCCTGCGCGGCACGGTTGTTGATTCTTCCCCCATGTAATGAATGAATGCATCAATCACCTTGGTGGTATCAACGGGTACTGCAGATTTGGCTGTGAGTGCCCAATACAAGTCAAATAAATCTCGACCCTTTTTCCGTTGAAATGTGGCTCTCATCTTCGTGGCCAACATTTCGTTGATGTTGAAGGATGCGATAGACGTGCTGAGGATCTCACCTCGAAATCCAAAAGCAAACGGTAGATTTTGTAATTCAAATCGGGGTTTGCGCTCTGAGACATTCACCTCGACTTCGATTGTTAGTTCACGCCCAGGTGCTGCCGCACTTGGTACCTTAAATACACAACGCAAAATCCGAGACGGTTTGGCTGCATTGCGAACAGCTAGTCGCAAAGATGACCATGCAGATGATTTTTCTTTGCCAAGGATCGGCCGCAATACCCGCATTAATGCCTTTTGTATGTGTTTTTCAGGGCGTTCACCTACCGCAACTAAATCAATGTCCTCCGAATAACGCACTGCGGGTGCCAGATGTACTTTGTGCAGCACGGTACCGCCACGCATAGCGACTTGATCGCAGAGAAACTTGTCATTGAAAATGGCGGTCATCGCCAAGCTAAGCAGCAGGTCCTGTTCTACTTGGTATAGCTCGGGCCATTGAACTGACTCTTGGTGCGCCAGAACATCTTGTAAGGTCAGTGCCGTAATTTCACTCATATTTCAGTCCTACATTGTCGATAACTTGCCAAGGTTGCTCTAACTCAGTGCCTCTTGTTGGCATCGCGTTCTGCAAAACCACGGGCCGAAGTTTTGATGGCAATGTGATCTGTACGGCTGTGGCAAATCGTCGCGCTCCGAGGGTTTTAAGGACGTAGCCTGTTCTTTGTCTAACTGTCGGCGACGCATTCTTCAGCGCACGGTGCCACCCCTCGTTAGTCATGACGGGTAGTAAACCAGTAATGACTTCAGTCGCACGTGCGATACCTCCAACACAATGCTGAAAAGCAATTAAGTCCAGCGCAGTCGCCTCAGGACTGCTGACTGCCAAAGGGCTCGCTAGTCCTCGGATTGGTGTCAGCGGTGTGCCAAGAAGGTGCTGCTTAACGTGGAACTCGACATGCACGTTGCCAACACTGAACGCTCGCGTAGCCGAGCTTGTCAT
>JAFMCG010000022.1 GCA_017857895.1 Burkholderiaceae bacterium
CAACATGAACTTCGCTTGATTCAAGGCGCCAGCACTCAAGATAAAGGACTCTGGAATCGCTGACCACTCAATGTGCCAAGGGCCAGTTGCCCGTTCAAAGTCCTGCACCATCGCATCCAAGGCAAGCCCTGCGTGCTGGCGCACTGACTTTGAAGCGCCAAGCATCAACTCACAAGAAATGGGGTTGCGTTTTTGCGGCATGGTGCTTGAGGCGCCTCGACCTTTGACGAAAGGCTCAAAGGCTTCACCGAGCTCGTTGGTCATCATCAACATAATGTCCAGCGCAATCTTACCGAGTGAACCGGTGACAAGTGCCAGAAATTGAATCGTCTCAACCAAACCATCTCGAGCCACATGCCAAGTCACTGGCGCTGTGCCAAGCTCGAGTTCAGCCAAGAGAGCCTCTTGCACGGCTAGCCCTTGATCACCTAATGATGCAAGCGTGCCTGCCGCGCCACCAAACTGACCGATCAAGACACGTGGCTTAAGTTGTGCCAGCCGCTCACGGTGTCGTCGGACCATCAGCAACCAAACGGCCGCTTTGTAACCAAACGTGATGGGAAGCGCATGTTGCAAGTGCGTCCGACCCGCCATTGGTGTGTCGCGATACTGCAATGACAACGCATCCAAAATATCATCAAGCTCGTCAAGGTCGCGTTCGATAATCGCCAATCCATCACGCACTTGAAGAACAGTTGCCGTGTCCATAATATCTTGGGTGGTCGCACCCCAATGCAAGTACTCGCCTTCAGGTCCACACATTTTTGCAATCTGATGCACCAATGGCAAAATCGGGTAACCCACAATTTCCGTTTCTCGTTTGAGCTCAACCATGTCAAGCTTGCTCGAGTCTGCTTTGCTCATAATGGCAGCGGCGGCGGCCTTGGGAATAATCCCAAGTTCACCCTGGACTTTTGCTAAGGCGATTTCGGTGTCGGTATAGCGTCGCAAGGTCGCGGCATCGTCAAACACAGCTCGCATAGCGGCAGTGCCGAACATGTCTTTAAAAATAGCGGAGTCGATCATTGAAATAGGCATGCTGTCAGAACCCATTAAATCAGAGAGAGTCATGTTGGGGTCGACTCGTTAACCCACCATTAATCACCAAATTAATGGCAATAACTGATTGTGGCACAGCGGCAAGGTGGCGTATTTGATTCGTTTTTAAGCACGATCAGATTGGCTTCTGTCTTTGTGCACCAAGTGTCGTCGCTTTTGTGCGCTGTGACGAACCCAAATGCAAAGGCCCCGTGACGTTGGGCTGCAAAGGCGTTTAATCCAGTAAGTGGCCTACCATGTTTATTCACTTCTCTGGAAAAACACATGCCATCTCAAATTTTAATGATCGTCACTTCAAACGCTCGGCTTGGTGACACCGACAAACAAACCGGCTTTTGGGCAGAGGAACTCGCTGTGCCCTACTACGCTTTGGTCGATGCCGGTGCGCACGTTGTACTGGCCTCACCGCTCGGCGGCCCCATTCCTTTGGATCCTGGCAGCGTCAAGCCTCAAGGCGAGAACGAGGCAATCGTCGAACGCTTTCTGGCCGACACTGACCTCGCTGCTTTAATGCAGACCACGGCTAAAGTTGCTGATCAGGATGGCACAAAATTTGACGCGATTTTCTTCCCCGGCGGCCATGGCACCATGTGGGACTTACCCACCGATGCTGGCGTCACCCGGGTTGTCGAAGCTGCTTTTGAAGCCAAAAAATTAATCGCATCCGTTTGCCATGGTGCGGCGGGACTGGTCACCGCCAAGCGCCCTGATGGTCAATCCATTGTCAAAGATTTGCGTATCAACGCATTTACGGATGCCGAGGAAATCGAAGTCGGCTTAGACGGCATCGTGCCATTTATGCTTGAAACGAGACTGCGTGAGCTTGGCGGTCAATTCGAAGGCGCCGCCAACTGGGCACCGTTCGCTATCCATGATGGGCAACTTATCACTGGGCAAAATCCCCAGTCTTCTGGCTTGGTGGCCCAATCGCTTTTGAGTGCACTGGGTGTGACTGAAGCCAAGTAAGCTAAGCCGTCATGCCCAGCTGGCATGACGGCTGCCACTGCCCCATCGCCCAAACGATGGGGCAGTGGGTTGATCACTGACCAAGCCAAAAGTTATAGGTGGTTTTTGCCAGTTTTCCAGTGATGAATTCGATTTCGTAGATGCCGCGTACGCCCGCGTATTGACCTGTCCCGCCCACAATCGCACCCTGATGTTTATGACCGGCGTCCTTCGGACGCCCATGGTCACCTTGGACAAAATCCTGTACGTATATTGTGCCCTCAGGCAGCACCATTTCAGCAAAAAAAGAACGTGCAGAACGTTGCGCCGCTTCATCCAAAAACACAATGGTCGCTTTTGAAAAATATTCGCCAACGACTGGACCGTCCAATTTGAGGCTTAATTTTTCATTGCGAAGGTACATGTCGCCAATTGAAGGGCCTTCGGGGGCCACATCAACCACTTGAGGCTCGCCAATCACGCCATAGGTCACCAAAGTCAAAGGTGGCTTTTGCGCCAAAACAGGCCCCGCTAATAGTGAGACGAACAGGCCTGCCAGTGTTAGTAAACGCGTGCATTTAATTTTCATTGATAACCTTTAGTGACATTTTGTAAAACATTAGACAACCAAAACCATCTGACAAAACCAGAGGGATGTAGGAACCGATCATCGGTCTTATTTCAGACTAATCGCGTGCTGCCATGTGTTGTCTGCTAAGTGTGTTGAAGTGACGGAACCCATGGCACCGACATATTTTCCAGTGCCACCAATCACTGCTCTCTGCAAAACCGCGTCGCTCTTAAGCGTCGAACCGGTCTTTGGGTAGAGGCCAACACCTTGAATCAGAATCGTATTTTTTGCGTCTTGGCCAATTGAAAACACACCTAGGGTCACGCGTCTTTCCATACCTAGTTTTTCACTGCTTTGACCCGTCGTTGTCATCACCCAATCCATGACCACGTTTTGTTGGTCGCCTGTTTGTCCATCAAATTGCCAAATTCGCTGATCGCCCACCGAATCACCTGGCGCACCGAGGTCGATGTAAGTTGGGGTGGGCACCGGTCCGTGGCTGATCGTCAAAGACTGCTCGGCAGCAACTGGGCCAGTCAGCAGGAAGGTGGCTGCGACAGCGGTTAGGAAACGTTTCATTTTGGTCCTTAAGGGAAGCGATGTTACGTGGCGGCGCTAATCAGGTGATTTTGCTTAGGTATAAAGCCAATAAGTTGTTAGTCTATGCAACACAAACACCATTTTCTTGCAAAAGCTTGCAAACGGGTCAGCACCAACTGATTGCTGTCCGATGCCTGTGTAAACTGGAGATTGATTAATTTCGTTTGGTTATTTTGAGATGAGAGTCGGTTCCCAACGGGTGGCGGCAGTCGATGCGCCCATCATTCCCACTATCGCGGCTTTGGTTCGCGAACACCTTGGCACGATTTCGTTGGGCCAAGGGGTGGTTAACTACGGTCCACCCAAAGAGGCAGTTGCCGCTCTTCCTGAGTTGATGCAAGACAGCGCACTCAACAAATACCAGTCCGTGATGGGGCTTGGTGCATTGATTGAAATGATTGAGCACAAGCTCCTGCAAGACAACCAAATCAAAGTCGGCCATGAATCGATGGTGATGGTGACCGCCGGCAGCAACATGGCTTTTTTGAATGCTGTGCTGGCTGTCAGCGACCCAGGCGATGAGTTCATATTGCCAACACCGTTCTATTTCAATCAAGAAATGGCCATTCGTTTGTGCGGCTGCGTGCCGGTTTTGGTGCCGACACGCTCGGACTGGCAGTTGGATGTTGCGGCCCTGGAAGCAGCCATCACCCCCAAAACCCGTGCCATTATTACCGTGTCACCCAATAACCCCAGTGGCGCTGTTTATAGCCAGGCGGACTTGACCGCCGTTAACCTTTTGTGTGCCAACAAAGGCCTCTATCATTTCAGTGACGAGGCCTATGAGTCTTTTACCTATGAAGGTGAAACTCACTTTTCACCGGCGTCGATAGCCGGTGCTAGCCAGCACACGCTATCTTTTTTTTCGCTTTCAAAAAACTACGGCATGGCCAGTTGGCGAGTCGGCTACGTGGTGTTTCCGACCTCACTTTCCCAAGCCATGAGTAAAGTACAAGACACCAACTTGATTTGCCCACCCGTGATTTCGCAGTTGCTTGCAATCGAAGCCCTAAAGCTGGGGAAAAGTTGGATCGAACCCAAAATCCAAGCGCTTTGTTCTGTGCGTCACGATGTCCATTGCGCCCTAGACACGTTGGGTGACTTGGTGTCTTTTCCAAGAACAGCTGGTGCCTTTTATGTTTTGATGCGCTTGCCACCCTTGGCGGCGACTCACTCACCAATGGACTTTACCCATCACATGGCGCGCGAGCACAAAGTGGTCACCATCCCAGGCTTTGCCTTTGGCTTAACCGACCAATCGGGCGGTAACTACCAACGCCTGTCTTATGGCGCGCTTGATGCCGCCAGCGTCAAGGAGGGCGTCAACCGGTTCATCAGTGCTGTGCGGCAGTGGTACTAAATCAGGGTATCAGTCGCTAAAGACCAGACCTACGAATTCTAACTGATGGAATTAAGTGGGTGCGGCCTGATGTGGTTGTGTCAGCTCAGTCGTAGACTGCCCCGACATAACCACAAAAGTCAGGAGATTCACAAATGCAACGTTCTTACCAGTCAATGGGTGTGATTGCCACCCTCATTGCCAGCGCAGCCTTGGTACTGCCAGCGAGTGCACAAACCGTCGACTTCAAAGACCAACCCATCCGCATCGTGGTGCCTTTTTCAGCCGGCGGGGGTACCGATGTCGTGTCACGTACGCTCGCAGTCACCATGGCCGAAGAATTGGGTCGCCCTGTCATCGTTGACAATAGACCTGGCGGTGGCACCACGATTGGTTCAGACAACGTCGCCAAGAGCGCCCCCGATGGGCACACATTACTGATGGCAACCTTCGCCCACGCCCTCAATCCAAGCCTGCGGGCATCCATGCCTTATGACACCAACACGGCTTTTGATCCGGTGGTGCTCATTGGACGCTCACCTAACATTTTGGTGGTTCGTGCTGACAGCCCCTACCAAAACGTTCAAGACCTGCTGATTGCCGCCAAAGCCAATCCCGGCAAAATCACCTACGCCTCACAAGGCGTGGGCACCTCAGCCCACTTGGCCGGCGAGTTGTTTAAGAACCTCAGTGGCACCGACATCCTGCATATCCCCTATAAAGGTGCAAGCTTGGCCCTCAATGACCTGGTGGGTGGTCAAGTCGACATGATGTTTGCCACGGCCACCGCGGCCGCGCCATTGATTAATGGCGGTAAGCTACGCGCACTTGGCGTCACCACCACTGAGCGCTCACCGGCACGCCCTGATGTGCCAACCGTGGCAGAAGCGGGGGTACCAGGCTATGCGGCTGAAAGCTGGTACGGCATTTACGTGGCCGCCGGCACCCCCGCCGAGCTGGTGGCACGCTTGAATGCGGCAGCCACCAAAGGTGCACAGTCTGATGTTTTCAAACAGCGGGTCCAAGGCCAAGGCTTGGTTATCAGCACAGGTACGCCACAAGCGCTTAACGACTATGTGAATGCCGAACAGGCGCGTTGGGCTGCCGTCGTTAAAGCAGCCAAAATCGAAGCAAAGTAAATCACACAGGTGCTAGCATGTCGGTGTCTTCTTCCCTATTTAGGCACCAGCATGCTAACCCTTCAAAAGCGTTTTATGTTTTGCGTCGCGGCCTTACTGATGACCTCTGTGCAGGTGCCGTCTTGGGCTCAATCCACTGGCACCGAGCCTGCGACAGTTAGCGACAAACTGGCTGACTTAAATACGGGTTTCATCACCCTTTACCGTGCTCAAAACACCTCCGTACTGGCCCAACTGCCTCTCATCGTGATTGTCAATTACGATGGTGTCATTGCGATTGAGCAAACACAAAGAACGCAATATGCCTTTAGTCCTGGTCACTACGAGATCAAGGCTGCTTTGCACGCGGTTCTCGCTTACCAAGGTCTCATGAATGAACTGGCCGGCCCTAACGCAACGCTAACTTGGCGCGATGCAGAGGGCTACTCGAGTTCGCTGGTGGCGCTAATGTCGCTTATCCCAGAAATTCAAGCCAGCGCTGGTGCACGACAAGGTGCGACAGCGGTTATTTCGAAACTGCAACAGGCCACTCGCGCTGCAATTGCACAGCAAAAGGTGACTCTTAAGGATATTGCCTTAACCCTTTCTAGCGTCGAGCCCGAAGTCATGACTGTGAACAACGAAATCGGTCAATCGACAATCAAAGCGATGATTGCGGCGCTTAAGGCCATCGAAGAAAAAGTGACGCCTTCCATTTGGGAAAAGGTAATCGTCGTGGTGCCAGGTCCAGCCACGGCTAGGGTCAACAATTTAGGCATAGCCGCAGCCTCAGCCGTGCTCGGTAAATCTGCACTCGGTAAGCAGATTTTTTATAGCGAAGCCATCTATGATGATGAGGGTATCCTGCGTTACGTTCAGATGCTTATGCGCGACAAGCATTTTTCTACACTAATGTTCGACCAGCCTTACCGGATGTGGCGTGATGTGCTGTCCGAAACCTCAGAAAAATATCTTAGTGAGAACACGGGAGCGCTGTTGGCTCGCTAGCTTCCAAAATTAGCGCCAACTACCAGTGCGAGTTACTATCAAGTCTTGATGATTGGTGGCACCACCTATCGTAATGCGGAGCTCTCTTTTGTCAAAATCAACGTTGCCCCATGTTGCACTGGTTACCGGAGGCGCCAAACGGCTAGGCCGGCAAATCGCCTTAGATTTGGCGCGCGCCGGCTGGGATGTGGCCATTCATTACAGTACTTCCAAAAGTGAGGCTGAAAGCACTGCCGCTGAAGTGACGCAACTCGGGCGGCGCGCCTGCTTAATCGCTGGTGACTTGGCCAACGAAGCCGCGGTCAATACGCTGATTAATGAATGCTCCCAATCGTTAGGCGAGCCGAGCTGCTTGGTCAATAACGCCTCACTCTTTGCTTATGACGACGCGGCGACTTTCTCTTTTGGTGCACTTCATAAACACATGGCCATCAATGCCGCTGCCGCCATTGCTTTAACGCGAAACCTTTATCAGTTGCGCGCCAAAAGCCAGTTGCCGTACTCACAGCCTGCCGTTGCCATCAACTTGCTCGATCAAAAGTTAATCAATCCCAACCCCGACTTCTTGTCCTACACCCTGTCTAAGGCCGCGCTGCTTGAAGCCACTCGCCTATTGGCACAGGCCCTTGCACCACATGTTCGAGTGGTTGGTTTAGGGCCCGGAATTACCATGGTTTCAGGTGATCAAACGACTGATGGGTTTTCGCAAGCGCATCAAAAAACACCTCTGGGGCGATCGTCAACGCCAGCAGACATCGGGGCTGCAGTAGTCTATTTGGCCAGCGCGCATGCGATTACTGGCACCACACTTTATGTTGATGGTGGACAACACCTTCAACCGTCTGAACGCGACATCATGTTTTTAACTTGATCAACCCAGACGACCTCTTTTTTTAAATCAAAGGCCAACACATGCCGTCAGCAGATTTTTTAGGTATCCCGATGACCAGTCTTCGTCGGGTTTTTTTACGCAACATCGAAATCAACATGAACATCGGTGTCCACGACTTTGAAAAGCTCGCCCCACAACGCGTTATCGTCAACGTCGACCTTTACGTTTCGCTAGAAAAAACCACACCCAAAGCAGACGATTTAGCTGAGGTTGTGGATTACGATTTCGTGCGTAACACCATCGTTGAGACTATTTCGCAAGGCCATATCCAATTGCAAGAGACGCTTTGCGACGAGATCATCAAACGGATGTTGCAACATCCGTTGGTCATGGCAGTGAGAGTCTCTACCGAAAAGCCTGATGTCTACGACGATTGCCAAGGCGTGGGCGTTGAGGTCTATGCCACGCGCCAACCGGCCTCCTAATCACGAATCCACACACCGGATCTGTCATGCCTTCAATCAATGCGGATTTTTCATTAAAGGTGGTGCAACACACCACCAAAATGCCTTTTGTCGTCTCACCCAATCCACAGGTCAAACGCATCATGCTTGATCGGGTGGGCGATGAGATCGCGCGCGCCACGTCTATTGTGCGTTATGAGCCAGGCTCAACCTTCGAGCGACACACCCACGGGGGTGGTGAAGAAATTCTGGTCCTTGAAGGCACATTCAGCGACGAACTCGGCCATTACCCCGCTGGTACTTATCTGCGAAATCCACCACAGACCGATCACGCGCCTTTCAGCGAGACGGGCTGCACCTTATTTGTCAAACTCTGGCAGTTTGGGGCGGGCGATGAACAGCCTGTTCGCCACAACACCCTGACCAATCCATGGTATCCCGGCATGGTGCGAGGATTGTCTGTGATGCCTTTACACGAGTTCGAGGGGGTGTCGACAGCCTTGGTGCGTTGGGCGCCGCACACCATTTTTAACCCCCATATGCACCCGGGGGGTGAAGAAATTTTGGTGCTCGATGGTGTGTTTCATGACGACCACGGCAGCTACCCCGCGGGCAGTTGGCTGCGCAGCCCGCGGGGTAGTAAACACGCGCCCTACACAGAAGCTGAGGGCGCCACGATTTACGTCAAAACAGGCCATCTCGGTGCACGACTGCTACCGCTGCCTGACGCTTCGTAACACCGCCTTCCCATGTTGACCGTGAACATTGCTGACTGTTTTGCTGAGCGCGATGGCCTTGCCATTCAGTCCATTTTGAATGAGGCCATCGTCAACTCAACCGCCCTATACGACTA
Organism: Burkholderiaceae bacterium; assembly: GCA_017857895.1. Taxonomy (GTDB): domain Bacteria; phylum Pseudomonadota; class Gammaproteobacteria; order Burkholderiales; family Burkholderiaceae_B; genus Algicoccus. The sequence continues at coordinate 8,790 of JAFMCG010000022.1, forward strand.
TGAACCCCGAAACCTAAAAGTTGTTACGGCTTGGCTCGATCAAAAAATCGGCTTGGGCTGGCCCGTACGAGGGGCCTATGATGCGGCCGATCGTCTGGTGGGGTTTGCCACCTTTGGTCCTTTCAGGCCACAACCCGCCTACAAGTACACCGTCGAGCACTCGGTCTACATCGATCAAAGCTGCCGTGGCCAAGGTGTTGGCCACGCTTTGATGACAGATCTCATCAAACAAGCCCAACAACGTCAATTACATGTGATGGTGGGTTGTATCGATGCGGCTAATGAAGTGAGTATCCATCTGCACGAAAAACTTGGCTTTCAGCACAGCGGGACCATCCAACAAGCTGGTTTCAAGTTTGGACGCTGGCTTGATGCCGCGTTCTATCAAAAAACCCTATCCACCCCACCCCATCCGTGTGATGGTTAATCTTGCTATATTCTGAGCCAACCGCAGGCTTGGGTTGAGTTTGTATTACAGTGAAAGCTATGATCCCAATACAGATTGAATCGGCTTGGAAAGGCACCTCGGATTGTCGCAACTGCGGCATTCGCGACATGGTGCTGTTTGCTGATTTGAATGAGTCGGATTTTGAGTTGATCCACGCCCCGATTGATGACCTCGTTTTTCAACCCGGCGCAGCGCTCTTCGGTGAAGGCCGTTCAGCGGGCCACGTGATGACCATTCGAACAGGTGTGGTTAAGTTGGTGCGCAATGCCGCTGATGGCCGCCCACGAATTGTTCGAATACTCAAGCCAGGTGATGTGATTGGTCTTGAGGCACTGTTCTCCTCGGTCTACGACACCGATGCCGTTGCCATGAGTCAGGTCAGTGTCTGCAAGATTCCCATCACCGTCATTAAGGATTTGTCTGCGCAATCACCACGCTTACACATGCGTTTGATGGAGCGCTGGCACCGCGCTGTTAAAGAAGCCGATGACTGGTTAGCGGCGCTAAATTTTGGGACGGCGAGGCAACGGGTCGCCAACATCATTCTAAAGATGCGTCACATCGAAGACCCCACACTCACCACCTTGTTTGCACGCGAAGACATGGGTGCCATGTCAGATCTGAAGCTTGAAACCGTCAGCCGCGAAGTCAGTCGCTGGACCAAGGAAGGCGTTATCGAGCCGCAAGACAAGATTGGTCGTCTCTACCGCATCAACTCAATCGATAAGCTGCAGGCCGTTGATTAGGTTGCTTAGCATGCCCGTATACTGGTCAGACCATGCCAGATAAAGCCATCTTTGCCACGATTGCGATACTCATTGGCTCAATTTCATTTCTGCCTTATATCTGGTCGGCACTTAAGGGCAAGGTTCGCCCTCACGTATTGTCGTGGTCGATTTGGGGTCTAACCACAACGATCGTTTTTTTGGCGCAACGCACGGCAGGCGCTGGCGTGGGCGCTCGGCCCGTGGGGCTTGCCGCCTTGATGGCTTTTTTGATTGCAATCATTGCCTTCATCAAGCGTGGCGAGATTCGCATCACACCCACCGACTGGCTGTTCTTTGTCTTGGCGCTTGGCGCGTTGCCACTTTGGCATGTCACTGATAACCCGTTGTGGGCTGTGCTTTTGGTGACCGCTGTCGACATCCTGGGTTTCGGCCCAACGATTCGCAAGGCTTATTATCAACCGCAAACCGAATCGGTACTTTTTTTTAGTTTGATTGTCTTGCGTAACGTATTTGTACTCTTAGCCCTCGAACAGTACTCTTTCACCACAGCGCTATTTCCAGCCGCCATTGGTACCATGGCACTGGTCGTTACCGCCACCGTTATTTCACAAAGGCCGTCTGGTGCCCGCTTTTCGTAAGTTACTGACGACTAACCATTCATAGACCCATGATTAATAACAAAAATCCCTATCGCTTAAACCGACTTTTTGAACAAAACGAGCAGTGGGTAAAAGCCATGACGGCTCACGACCGCGACTTCTTTGAACGCTTGGCTGACACCCAAACACCCGAGTATCTTTGGATTGGCTGCTCAGATGCGCGCGTGCCCGCCAATCAAATCACGGGTCTGGCGCCGGGCGAGGTTTTTGTACATCGAAATATCGCTAATGTGGTGGTACCCGACGACCTGAATGTTTTGTCGGTGATTGAGTTTGCCATCGCCCATCTCAAAGTCAAACACATCATGGTTGTTGGTCACTACGGCTGCGCGGGCGTTAGGGCAGCGCTCAACAACACCTCGCTGGGTTTGATCGATCAATGGGTCGGGCACATTCGCGATGTCGAACACAAGCACGCCGACTATTTGAACAAACTGAGCTGCGAGCAGGATCGATTCGACCAGCTGTGTGAGCTCAATGTCATTGAACAGGTGGTGAATGTGTGCCAAACCGATAGCGTTCAGCAGGCTTGGGCTCGCGGTCAAGCATTGACCGTGCACGGCTGGGTTTACGGCGTGCACGACGGCAGGGTTCGAGATCTCGGTGTGAGCTTGGCCAACGCTCAAGAGCTTGATGATCGTTACGCTTATGTGATGGCGGACCGCTACGCCCTATGAGACTGCTCGCACGCGCCTTGCTTCTGATTGTGGTCATTGTTGCCTTTTCAGCCTTGGCCAAATGGCTGCAGGATGGCGAGCGCATTGCGCAGGCCAATGCGTTGGGTTGGTATCAGCTGCCCCGAGATGCCACTGACATCGTGCCGGATCCTGTGAGTGATCGTGATACGGCTATTGTTCAAGTACTCGGCGCGCCCACCTATGGCTGGCGCGGTTACGTTGCCATTCATCCCTGGATCATTTACAAACGTGCTGGCCAAACCGAGTACACGCGCTTTGAAGTGATTGGCTGGGGGCGCACCAATGTCGTGCGACGCAACCACGCCGGCCCTGACTCGCTTTGGTATGGCGCCACGCCTGAGGTGTTGGTGGCGTACCAAGGGCCCAAGGCACAAGTCATGATTGATGACATTGAGCGCGCCATCGGCACCTACCCATATGCTCAATCATACAAAAGCTACCCAGGCCCAAACAGCAACACTTTTATGGCTCACATCGGCCGCGAAGTGCCTGAGCTGAATCTAGACTTGCCACCGACCGCCATTGGCAAGGACTATCAACCTTGGCAAAACCCCTTCACCACCCCACCCTCTGGCCGCGGCATCCAGCTGTCACTCGGTGGATTTTTTGGTCTCATTCTCAGCGCCCAAGAGGGCATTGAGTTCAACTTATTTGGTGCGGCCATGGGTTTAGACTTTAATTGTCCAGCGCTTCGCTTGCCTTTTATGGGCCGAGTTGGTATCAATGGCACATGGACTGATCAATACTGTTTGCCTGAACGTTTAAACCACAAGACCACTGGAGGCTAGTATGGCGACTGCAAAGTACCCCTTAATATGGCGACTTTTGCACTGGGTGATCGCCATCATGGTTTTGGCGATGCTACCCATTGGCTTTTGGATGGCCTACCGTGGTGAAGCCGGCCTGTGGGGCGCACTGACTGGGACGCTTTACGCCTCCCACAAAACCGTTGGCTTTCTGGTTTTGTGGTTAATGGTCGTGCGACTGGTGTTTCGTTTAACCATCACGCCCCCAAGCTACCCACCACAAATGCCTGCTTTTATCCGTCGCCTGGCACATAGCACGCACCATTTAATGTACGTCTTGCTATTTGCCATCGCACTATTGGGCTGGGCTGGCGTGACCGCCTTTCCCGCGCTTTCCATCGCCGGTGGCTGGTCGTTACCCGGCATGCCATTCATTCCTGAAAGTCGCACTTTATCCAAATTACTGTTTACGATTCACGGATGGTTGGCGATTGTTTTGTCGATTCTGGTTGTCGTTCACATCGCCGGTGCGCTAAAACATAAGTTCATCGACAAAGATGGGGTGTTTGATCGAATGAGCTTAAAAAAATAGTCACTCACCCCGCTAAGAACCGAGGGCAGACCAATGTCAGCAACCACCACCGAATTGGCAACAGAACAAGAAGCGATTTCTTTTACGCCTTTGCATCCAACCTTCATGGCACAAGCCAGTCGTGTTGACCTGCGAACCGTCGATGATCAAGCGCAACTGGCCACCATCCGTGCAGGCATGGCCCAATACGGCGTGTTGGTTTTCAAGGGTCAGTCGCTCACGGGCCAAGATCAGATTGCTTTTGCCAAGCGCTTGGATGGTGAGCTACACCGCAAGACCTCATCGGCCGTTCTCGCTAAAAACCGTTACGGCGACGAGGCATTGACGGATATCTCAAACGTGGGCGGTAACGGCCAAATATTGGATGCCGAAGACCGGCGCCGCATCAATGGCATCAGCAACCGCATCTGGCACACCGACGCCTCGTTCGAAGACCCTGCTGGACGCTATTCGATGCTTTACGCTCGGACCATTCCGCCCGTGCGCGCCGACACGCAGTTTGCTGACATGCGAACAGCCTACGAACAACTTGATGACCAGACCAAAGAAACCATCGAAGGCTTGCACGCCCACCATTCGATTGTCTACTCACGCCACATCATGGGTTTTGATTTTTCACCTGAAGAAGCCGCTCGCCTGCCTGGCGCCGTACATCCCTTGGTGCGCCGCTTCACTGAGACCCCCCGTGCTTCTCTTTACCTGGCCTCACACGCCAGTCGTATCATGGAGTGGCCTGTGCCCGAAGGTCGACTGCTGTTAAAAGACCTGATGGAGCACTGCATACAACGCGAGTTTGTTCACTTTCACGAGTGGACCCAAGGTGACTTGGTGATCTGGGATAACCGCATGACCATGCACCGCGCCAGACCTTACGATGATGTCAAGTACAAGCGCGAACTCACGCGGGTGACCACACTTGATATCGCGCGCGTGTGATCAATGCTGGCTGATTGCCTCTAAAACAGCCGTTAAATCTGAACCCTGGTGATGCGGTGGTGGTCCGAGTGTCTCCACCGGTAAACCGGAGCGGTTAATCCAGCACGTCTGGAATCCAAACCAGTTAGCCCCCATGATGTCCCAACCGTTGCCTGAAACAAACAAGACCGATTCAGGCTCAACCGAAAACGCCTCAGTGACCATGGCGTAAGTCACTGGCATGGTTTTGTATTGTCGCAAACCATCCACTGACAGCACTCGATCAATCCAAGGGGCCAACCCGGCGTACGACACGGCACTGTTAAGCATTTCAGGGCTGCCATTGGACAAGATCGCCGTGTTTAAGCCCAACGCTTTCAGTTCGCTTAAGACCGCTTTGTTTTCAGCGAACGCTTGCAGTTGCCCGTACGCATCCATCAGCGCACGCTCAGTTGCTTGTTCATTGACCAAACCCTGTTTGGCCAATGCATATCGCAATGCCAGCTGTGTGATGTCCCAAAACGATCGATAAAAACGGCTACCCGTTGGCGTGAAAGGGTCAGATAAACTGATGAGGCGGGTATACTCTATTTGCTTGTCGCGCCACACGGCCGCTAGCGTTGCACCCTGACCGGGATAGTGACGCTCTAAAAGTGCCGCCACTGAATACACATCAAACAACGTGCCGTAAGCGTCAAACACGACCACTCGAATCGACATTACTCATTCTCCTGTTCTTTTATTGCACCGTGCGCGCATTCTGCCCAAAAAGTATGGCTTTGGACGCCTCATTAACGACAGGGTTTGAGGACACGGACTGGCCCACAGCATAGGCCGCTTGAGTCGCCGGCCTTGCCGCCACTCGCTCAAACCAAGACTCAAGTGCTGGAAAATCGGACAGCACTTGCTGCTGGCGTTTGTGCGGCACGATCCACGGATAAATGGCCATGTCCGAAATGGTGTATTGGTCACCCACAATATAGTCCCTGCCATCTAACAGGTGCTTGTTTAGCACGCCATAGAGCCGTGCGGTTTCGTTGACATATCGATCCATGGCGTAGGCGATGCGCTCTGGTGCGTACTGAACAAAGTGATGGTTTTGCCCAGCCATTGGGCCCAAACCACCCATCTGCCAAAACAACCACTCCAAGCACTGCGCCCGTGCACGCGGCGCTTGAGGTACGAACTGCCCCGTTTTTTCAGCGAGATAGAGCAAGATGGCGCCAGACTCAAACACGCTTATCGGCGCACCGGCATCAACTGGCGCACGGTCTACAATGGCCGGTATGCGGTTGTTTGGGGCGATTTTTAAAAAATCTGGCGCAAATTGCGCCCCCGCCGAAATGTTAACCGGGTGCATTTGATACTCGATCTTGGCTTCATGCAAAAGCAAAGTGACTTTGTGCCCGTTTGGTGTCGGCCAGTAGTACAGGTCTATCATCGACCACCTCAATATTTAAATATAACTAAAGGTTATTTGATTTATAGCCCAACATCATCGTAACTTATATCGATAAAAACAACCGATCACAACCAAGTTAACCAAAAATGTCTACCAACGAATGGGTTCTATCAGCCGCACTTGCCATCGGACTTGTTTATGGCGGTGTCGCCCAATTTACTGGGTTTTGCCTGAACAGTGCGCTTCGTCATCAAATGACGCAAGGCAATGGCCATAAGCTGCGATCATTCATGTTGGCCATCGTGGTGGCGATGGTCGGCACGCAAGTGGCCTCGGGCTTGGGACTCATTGACTTATCCGAGTCGATCTATGTCACCACAGGTCTTTCTTGGCTGTTAATCCCGCTCGGCGGCATTTTGTTTGGCTACGGCATGATCATGGCGCGGGGCTGCGGCGCACGCACATTGGTTCTTTTTGGGCAAGGTAACTTAAGATCACTGGTGGTGCTACTGTGCATCGGCATCAGCGCTTTTATGGCCTTAACGGGGGTGCTCAGCCCCTTGCGCGCCGATATTGCGCAAGCCACCTCGGCCACATTAGGATCAGCAAGCATTGTCGGCGAATATTTGCGCTGGGGTTTTGTCATCGCCTTTTGCGGCTCGCTGCTTTTCTTTGTTTTTAGTGACAAACAATTCCTCAAGCAACGCAAAGACATTTTCGGCGGTTTGATCATTGGCTCGTTGGTGGTGGCCGGCTGGCTAGCCACCGGTTGGCTTGGCTTTGATGATTTTGAACCCACGCCATTAACCTCACTAACATTCGTGGGCCCCGTCGGCGCAACCATTCAATACAGCATGATCGCCACAGGCATGGATTTGAACTTTGGCATTGTGGTGGTGCTCGGTGTCATCATTGGCTCATTCATCGCTGCGCACTTGGGTGGTCAGTTCCGCTTGATTGGCTTCGAACAACACACCCCAATGACGCGCTATATCGCGGGCGGTATTTTCATGGGTGTGGGCGGCGCATTGGCCATGGGTTGTTCTGTGGGCCAAGGAATCACTGGCTTATCGACTTTGTCTTACGTCTCAATGATTGCTTTTGCCGGCATCTTGCTCGGTGCTTGGTTGGCCTTGCGAAGAGAGTTGTCAGCTGTCACGCCGCCGAAACCAATACACCGACAGCATCGCCGCGAACAGCACCAATAAGGCACTGGCTGCAGCAAACAAAGCCGAGACTTCGGTGCGCGAGCGTTCTAGCGCAAATTGCGTGGAAAGCCGCTCATAGATGCTCGCCATTTGCTCAACATTCTCTGCTTTAAAAAACTCGCCTTCTGTTAACAGCGCCATGGCCTGTAAAGTGCGTTCATCAACAGCGGCATAAAAAGCCCGCCCATCAAAGCCCGGAATGAATCCATCGGGGGTGCCAAAGGCGACCGTGAACACGCGTACGCCCAACTGTGCGGCCAGTTGTGCAGCGGCGATCGGGTCAGGACCCGTGGTACGACGACCATCAGAAATCAAAACAATGGCGCCTGGTTGGTATGAACCAGGTGCCACCGGTTTGAGGTCAAACAACGACGGCTCAGACGCCCGTCGCCCGCGCTGCGAGGGATTAAAGCCGTATATCAAAGGCTCAATATCAAGCTCGAGTTCTGGTCGCAAAACCGCCATGGCCAGCAAAAGCCCACTGCCGGTGGCGGTGGCTCGCTGCAACCGAAAACGATCGACAGCAGCCAAGAGTTCAGTGCGATCATCGGTCACACGCTGGGCGATTTGAGCCGTGCCAGCAAAGGTCACCAGCCCCACCCGAATGTCTCTGGGCAAGTCACTGATGAAAGTTTTGACCGTTGATTGGGCCGCTTGCAACCGACTCGGCGGTACATCCTCAGCCAACATACTCAAAGAAACGTCAACCGCAACAACGAGTGTCCGGTAGTCTGCAGGCAACACCAAATCAGCGCTTGGCCGCGCCAAGCCAATCACCCCAGTCACGACTGCAAGTAGCATCAACACCGGTGGCACATGCCGGCGCCAGCCCTGACCGGGACTTAAAGCCCGTTTGACCAACAGCAGGGTCGAATAACCAAAAGCTTGTTTGCGCTGTCGCTTAAGCAACCAGAAGTACCCGACCACCAAAAACGGTATCAGTAGAAAACCCCATAGCGCGTGAGGCCAAATAAAGTGCATAAGTGAAAGCTCGGCGTTAAGATGACTTTACTGTATCACCGCTTGCCGTCTTAGGGTCATTTCATGAAACGTGCCACGCTGTACAGCCGATCTACCCAAACCCGTGATTTAACTGGGCTGGGTGACACTGAAAAATCCGCGCCTGAATCGGTAAACGAACAGACGTCAAATGCGTCTGCTGGCAAATCACGCGCTTCATTTTCAAAAATCATCAAACAGCCCCTGTTTGTGCTTGGGCTGGGTGTTTTTTTGGGTGGGGCCATCATCTGGCAGCTGGCACCAAAAACACCAGCCGCCCCTGCCATGACACAGGCAAATGTAGAGGCGATTGTTTTAGAGACCTTGGCAACCAAATCACTACCGGCACGCGCGGCCCAAGTGGCCGCCGCAGCATGGCCATCGGTGGTGAGTATACAAACCCTAGACGGTGAACCGCCACCAGGCAACCTCATCAGTCAAAATGGCAAAGGCGCTGGCTTTGTTATCAAAGAAGATGGCGCCATCTTGACCAATTACCACGTCATTGCCGGCTCTGAACGAATTGTGGTGACCTTCGCTGATGGCTTGGCGTCTCCGGCGGCCGTGGTGTCAGTCCAGCCCGAACGTGACCTAGCCGTTTTGCAACCCGCTCAAATACCTGATGACCTGCAGCCCGCGACACTGGCCGCCGGTGGCGAGGTTAAGCCTGGCGATTTGGTGGTTGCTGTTGGTTTTCCGTTTGGCATGGGGCCCTCAGTGTCAGCGGGTGTGGTGTCAGGACTGAACCGCAGCTTTGCGCTTCCCGGGCGTGCGCCGCTAACCGGCCTGATTCAGTTTGATGCTGCGGTGAATCCCGGCAGCTCTGGCGGACCGTTGTTAAACCAAGATGGGGAGGTGGTCGGCGTGGTCACCGCTATTTTGAACCCCTCACCTGGCGGCACGTTTGCTGGTGTCGGATTCGCTATCACCATGGAAAGTGCGGCCAACGCGGCCGGCATTCCACCCTTCTAATTGGAGCGTATAACCCCATGAGTCAAGATCAACGCTGGCAAGGTCAGCCATCCCACGATGATGTGCAAGTTGCTGCGGCAACCATGGAAAGCGTTCTATACGAGGTTAAAAAGATCGTTGTCGGTCAAGACGCTTTTCTTGAGCGCATCCTGATCGCCATGCTGGCCCGAGGCCATCTTTTGATTGAAGGCGTGCCAGGTCTTGCCAAAACGCTCACCGTCAACACCTTGGCGCGCGTGGTCCAAGGCGGCTTCAAACGCATCCAATTCACGCCTGATCTGTTGCCCGCTGACCTGATAGGAACACGCATCTACAACCAAAAAACGGGTGAGTTCAGCACCGAACTTGGGCCGGTTTTTACCAATCTTTTATTGGCTGATGAAATCAACCGGGCGCCAGCGAAAGTACAAAGCGCATTGCTCGAAGTGATGCAAGAGCGTCAAGTCACCATCGCAGGTCAAACCCACCGCCTACCGGCGCCTTTTCTGGTCATGGCCACACAAAACCCGATTGAAAGCGAAGGCACCTATCCATTGCCCGAGGCTCAGGTGGACCGCTTCATGATGAAGGTACTGGTCGGCTACCCAAAACCCGAAGAAGAGTTTGTGATTGTGCAACGCGCCATCGGCCAGGCCATTGAAGTGACCACTCGTGCAACCACCGATGAACTATCCCATTTGCAAACCCAGTGCGACCGTGGTTTTGTTGACTCTGCCATCGTGCAATACGCAGTCAACCTCGTGAACGCCACTCGCGCGCCTCAAAGCGTTGGCCTAGCTTCTTTATCGGACTATGTGATGTTTGGTGCCAGCCCAAGGGCCACGATCAGTTTGGTTCAAGGCGCGCGCGCGCTGGCATTTTTACGCGGGCGTGCTTACACCACCCCAGATGATTTAATCGATATCGTGCCCGATGTGTTGCGCCACCGGATCATGCTTTCTTACGAAGCCTTATCTGACAGCATGAGTGCCGACACTGTGATTAAAGAAATCCTCAAAGCCGTCCCTGCACCCGACAAACCCCTGCATAGCCATGTTCAAATTCCTTAAGTCAAAACAGTCTAACGACACAGGGGTTCAAACACCCACGCCAACACCTATCAACGCTCAGGCGCTGTTGGCGCGCATGGCGTGGACAAGCGCCAAGCGACTCGATGGCTTAATGCAGGGTGACTATCGCACTTTGTTCAAGGGTGCTGGCATGATGTTAGCGGACCTGCGCGAGTACTTGCCTCATGATGATGTGCGTCACATGGATTGGAATGTGACAGCGCGTATGCAAACCCCCTACGTTCGCGAGCACGAACAAGACCGCGACTTAACGGCCTGGTTTTTGGTGGACTTATCCGCATCAATTGGATTTGGTTCAGGCAGCGTTTCCAAGCGCACGATCATGGCCGAAGCCGTCGCCCTTTTGGGACACTTACTACAAAGGCGAGGCAACCGTATTGGTGCGGTGATTGATCGCGCCGATCCAAAAAAAAATCTCGATATCATTCCCGCTCGTTCTGGCAAGCATCACCTTTTGCATTTGTTGCATCGACTTTTAAATCATCCCTTGCACCAATCACCAACCCCTACAAGCTTAAAGCGTTTACTCACAGGGGCGCAGCGCATCGTGGGACGCCGGGCGACGGTCTTTGTTATTTCGGACTTTTTAACCGCGCCAGACTGGGATAAGGCGCTAATCGCTTTGGCCAGTCGTCACGATGTGGTGGCCATACGCTTGGTCGACCCATTGGATCAACAGTTACCCAACATGGGGATGTTGACTTTACGCGATGCTGAAACCAATCAGCAGGTCTTTATCGACAGCGGTGATCCCAGCTTTAGGCGTCGCTTTGCGCAGCAGACACAAGACCACGAAAACGCCTTACTGTGCACGCTCACCCGCGCTGGTGTGGACTGTCTTGAACTGAGTACCAACAGCACCGCTCACGAGGACTTGTTGCAATTTATCGGTCAACGGCAGCGCTTTTTGCGGCAAGCTAGCACGGGACCCGCACATGTTTGACGACTGGCGTGGACCACTCTGGTGGCAAGAGGCCGACCTGACTTTTATTTGGCCGATCCTGTTATGGCTTTTGTTACTGATACCGATGGGCATGCTGGCCTATCGCCTCATGCGTCCGCGCCGCACCTTTGAATTTTGGGGTTTCTCAAGCGGCATGTTTGTGATCATTGGTCTGGTCTTATTAATCTCAGCCATTGCCCGACCACAAACTCAAGTCAGCACGCCCTCGCGTGCTGATCGACTGATGGTCGTGCTCGACATTTCTGGCAGCATGCGCGCCGACGATGTGGCACCAAGCCGATTCGATGCCGCCAAAATCACCATCAATGAATTGCTTGATCAGCAACCCGCAAACCTGCGCGTCGGCTTGGTGACGACCGCCGCCACCGCCACCCTAGTTCAAACACCCACCACCGACCGAGAGGCGCTAAAAGCAGCCATCGATGGCATCTCCTTACAAACCGGATCGGCTTTGGGCAGTGGTCTGCTAATTGGCTTGTCTGAGCTCCTGCCCAGTGCGGGCATTGATGTGCAAAAAATCATGAATGCCAGCATCAATCGCAATGACACTTCAGGCACGCCCGAATGGCAACCGGACCCTGAAAAAACAGCGCTCCCAGGCTCAAACCGGGCGGTGGCCATGGTCTTGATCTCAGATGGGGAATCCAATGTCGGACCAAGTGCGATGGCCATGGCAGCGCTTGCCGCCCAATTCGGCGTCAGGATTCACACCGTGGGCATTGGCACAAACCAAGGTGCTGTCGTCAAAGCCGAAGGGATTTCACAGCGTGTGCGTCTGGACGAGTCGTTATTAACTGAAATCGCGCAAACCACGATCGGGCAGTCCCACCTTGGCGCCACCGCTGAAGATTGGCGCGCCATCTATCAGGCCATTGACGCCAGCATTCAGTTTGACAATCGTCAACCGATTGAGATTTCGGCGCCACTCATGGGTCTTGGCTTGCTGCTGATTTTAATCGGTATGGTGATCCGCTTGTTTCGCCAAGGGCGCATCCTGTAGCCCCAGTTTGTCAGCGGAAAACTTAAAACGTATTGGGGCAGGCGCGAACTGGCGCGCGCATGTGATAACGTTACAGATTAAGGATCGTTTGACTTGATCCGGTCGACACCAGTGCTGTAAAAATGCCACCCACTAAAAACACCCTATCCGACGGTCAATTGGCCATGCTCGTTCTGTTTATCTGCTTTGCATTCAACATGGCAGGCCGAGGCATTGCGGATACCTATGTCGCTTTTCTCTTGCCACTTGAGACAGAGTTTGGCTGGAGCCGCTCGGGCATTTCGAGCGTGTATTCGATCTACATGCTGGCAAACGGCCTTTCAGCCCCATTTATTGGCGTGCTGTTTGATCGCTGGGGACCGCGAGTGGTCTACACCACCGGCATCCTGATCATGGGCTCTGCCTACGTCACAGCGGGTCACTTAAACGAATTGTGGCAATTCCATTTCTTTATTGGCTTGGCTGGTGGCATCGGGATTTCAGCGCTTGGCATGGTGCCATCGACGAGCCTCATCAGCCGGTGGTTTCGTGGCAACACCAGCACTGCCATTGGCATCGCTTATGCTGGATTTGGTGCCGGTAGCCTCTTGGTCGTACCCTTTGCGCAGTACCTGATCGATTGGCAAGGCTGGCGTACCGCTTACTTTGTGCTGGGTGGCATTCTTCTGGGCTTTCTGCCCATCGTGCTGGTCTTGCCCTGGAAACGTATCAAGGCCGGTCGCCAAGACCCCAATGCACCTGTTTTGCCGGTCGGTAAAGCCCAGCTAAGCCTTGAGCCCTTGCGACAAGCCATGAAAACCCGAGCGTTTTGGGCGTTAGCACAGGTTTTTTTCTTCACCGCATTCGCCATCTACATCATTTTGGTGCAAACCATCGTCTTTTTGGTGGAATCCGGTTTCACACCGCTACAAGCCGCAACGGCCTTTGGTATGGCCGGCATGCTGTCGGTCATCGGCGTGAGCACGGCTGGATTCATGGCCGATAAGTTTGGCGCGCGACCAACGGTTACGGCAAGCTTTATCTGCACCTTTCTAGGCATTGTCTTGTTGTTTGTTTTGTCGTACTTTCCTTCGCAATGGGCTTTGGCTTTGTTTGTGTTGCTGTTTGGCATTGCGCAAGGCGCCCGCGGCCCCATCGTGTCAACCATTTCAGCACGCGCCTTCCCCGGCAAAGCCCAAACCACCATTTACGGCACAATCTATGCGTGTATGTCGATAGGGGCGGCCTTAGGCGCTTACACTTCAGGCCTACTCTATGATTTGAGTGGCTCATATCGGTTGGGGTTTGCATTCTCCATGGTGAGCGTTCTTTTGGCGGTCACTCCATTTTGGACCTCGTCAGCAATTGCCGCACCTCGACCGAAAGCCTAATCAAGTCTCGCTTTAAACGGAGGCTATCGATGCAAGTTTGGCAACGTTTGGCACTGATATTAGGTACTGTGAGCGTGAGCGCGTGTAGCTCAATTCAGTTTGGGTACAACAATGCGCCTTCGCTGCTTCAGTACCAGATGGACAGCTACCTTGATCTGAGCGATAGCCAAGAAGAAATCTTGGCACAAGAGTTGTCGACACTTCAATCTTGGCACCGTCAAGAGGCGCTGCCAGACTACGCGGCCATGTTGCGGTTATGGGCCGAAGAGCTATCTGTCAAAAGAACACTAACAGTCGATGACATTCTTCAAAAGCAGGACCGCTTACAGGCGGCCTTGTTGGTACTCGGCCAAGAGTCAGCGGTTCGTCTCGCCTCCCTTGTTTTGACGCTAGGTCCCGAGCAAAAAAAACGGTTGCGCGAGCGCTTTGATGATGGCAATAGAGACTATGCCCTTGAAAATCAGCGCCCCCCGAAAAAAATGGAGGCTGAGCGCCGCGAACGGTTTGTCAAACAGTACGAACGCTGGTTGGGTGACTTAACGCGCGAGCAGATGCAAACGCTGGATCAATGGCTCTTGAGCCAACCCAACAACTCACAACTGTGGGGACAAGAGCGCATCGCCCGGCAAGCGGCCCTGCTCAGCCTACTGGCACAAGCCAAAGAAAGTGGCTCTGCCCAACAAGCGGCTGTGGCTTTACATGACTACTTTCAAAGCTTGAGCCGTTACCGGATCGCCGAGCTGCAAACTCAACGCGAAGGCAGAAAAACCGCTTTAGCCACCCTCACCGCGGACTTACTCAATCAAATGACGCCAGCGCAACGCAGCGAACTGCGGTCCAAATTATTGGGCTACGCCCAAGACTTTGAAACACTGTCACGTCGTCATTAATCCCTTCGGCTAATGGGACGGCGCTTGGGTTCACGAAAGCGGTCATAGCCCCAAAGATACTGTTCAGGCGCGTACCGGATGGCTTTCTCAAGTGCGTGGTTCATTTGCGTCGCAGCCGCTGCAGGGTCAGCTGACCATGGCAAGTCAACCACCCAATGCTTGATCTCAAAACCTTTTGCCTGTGCCAAGCGATAGGCACATAGCACCACGACCGGTGCACCAGTGATGTTCTGCAAGCGTTGCACCAGCGTCGTGGTGTAGGCCTGTTGCCCAAAAAAGGATGCCCACACGCCCTCGCCTTCAATCGGCACTTGATCGGGCAATATCCCAATGGTTTCGCCCGCTTTCAGGGTCTTGGCCAGCGCCCGTACACCTTGCATATCTGCCGGCACCAAACGCAATTGCGCTCTGCTGCGCAGCACCTCGATCCAATCGCGCAACCAACGCATTTTGGGGACCCGAAACATGACCGTGGAAGGGTGGCGTTGTGCGAAAACAGGTCCGAGCAACTCAAAGTTGCCGACATGCGGTGAAATCAGAATCAGGCCTTTGCCTTGCGCCAAAAGCGCATCAATTTCAGACCAGTCATAGTCATCAGATTGCGCTTTGATGTGTCGGGCACTATGGCGACTCGAATGCCAATACGGCATTTCAAGAAACAAGCTTGCCACGTGTTCGAGACTCGGACGCAGGTAATCGCCACCCGCCCCAGGCAAAGCCAAAGATAGGTTCACCTCAGCGCGCCGCTTGTAGCTACCCGGCAAACGATTCATCAGTGCGCCACAAACGCGGCCTAGCCGTTGCGCACCGCTAAGCGTCAGCGCACTGGCCACCCAAAAAATCGCATTGGCGAACTGGGCACCGGCACCCACATTTTTCATTGCTGGCGATTTTTTCAATGTCTACTCGAAAAGGGTTATCGCTTTGAGCGATTATTTTTGGTCTTTGTGGCTTATTTGCTACTGGCATTGTCTCACGGCGGCTCACCACAACCTCCATGCTGACATCTTACCCCCCCCCTAAGGTCACCTAACGGTCATCTCACTGTCACATTTGGTCGGCATGATCCTGAAATCTTAACCGCGTTTCCTACTCATCCTTGTGGAGTTTGTTATGAAACTCAATACTTTGCTAGCCGGTGTTGCCGCCTTGGCGGTTTCCTTCTCAGTGTCCGCAATGGACCCCCGATTTACCGATGCCAACGGTGATTTGGTCGCCGATGCGCCAACCAACCCCGCCGAATGGATTGATCCACCTGTTTTGGTGTTCGCTTACACACCTGTTGAAGACCCCGCGGTGTATGCCAAAGTATGGGACGAATTCATCAACCACCTGAGCACCACCACCGGCAAAAAAGTCCAGTTCTTCCCTGTTCAAAGCAACGCTGCTCAGTTGGAAGCCATGCGCGCTGGGCGTTTGCATGTGGCTGGCTTTAACACCGGCTCAAACCCCTTGGCTGTGAACTGCGTGGGTTTTGTGCCTTTCACCATGATGGCCTCAAAAGACGATCTCTTTGGTTACGAGATGGAAATCATCACGTACCCTGGTAGCGGCATCACCAAGATCGAAGACATCAAAGGCAAAAAAATGGCTTTCACGTCAGAGACATCAAACTCTGGCTTTAAAGCGCCTTCGGCTTTGCTCAAAGACCAGTTCAATCTTCAAGCAGGTCAAGACTATGAAGCCGTGTTCTCAGGCAAGCACGACAACTCCATTCTCGGTGTGGCCAACAAAGACTATGTGGCCGCTGCGATTGCCAACTCGGTTAAGGCTCGGATGATTGCCAGAGACGTCGTTAAGCCCGAAGCGCTTGAAGTGATTTACAAATCACAGACCTTCCCCACAACCGGCTACGGCTATGTCTATAACTTAAAGCCAGAGCTCGCTGCCAAGGTCAAAGACGCCTTTTTCACCTTCAACTGGGAAGGCGCCAACCTACAAAAGGAATTCAGTAAGGGTCAGCCACCACAAGAAAAATTCATGCCCATTAACTACAAAGACTACTGGCAGGTCGTGCGTGACATCGACAAAGCCATGGGCGTGTCTTACA
>JAFMCG010000148.1 GCA_017857895.1 Burkholderiaceae bacterium
ATAACTCACGTATTGGTTAGGTACGCAATGTCATCTACTCTCACCATGCCTGCGACTCAATTGCTGTCGCCTGAAGAAAAAAAGCGCAAATCTTATCGCCGTTTGATATTTTTGACGTGGTTTTTAACGCTGGACCTCATCATGTTTGGCGCTTTCGTGCGCCTGACAGACTCAGGCTTGGGTTGTCCCGATTGGCCCGGCTGTTACGGTATGGTGACGCCCATCGGTGCCTTAGCCGACATTCGCGCGGCCGAACAAGCCATGCCCGATGGCCCAGTCACCATTCCCAAAGCATGGATCGAAATGATTCACCGTTACGCTGGTGCGCTGCTCGGCCTCATGATGATTGGCTTTACGGTGATGGCTTGGCGCTCGCGCAATATCATTGGCCGCACCCCTTGGCTTCCAACGTTCACGTTGTTGGCGGTCTGTGTCCAAGGTGCTTTTGGTGCCTGGACCGTGACATTAAAACTCATGCCAATCATTGTGACCATTCACTTGCTCGGTGGCATGGCGCTCATGGCACTGATGACTTGGCTCGCTGCCCGAGAGAAGCAGCACACACCCATCAATCCAGCCAACAAACGGTATAGTCCTTGGGTTGGATTTGGGCTGGTACTGCTCTTTATGCAAGTTGGCTTAGGTGGCTGGGTCAGCACCAACTACGCGGCCTTGGCGTGCATGGATTTCCCGACGTGTAATGGCGCTTGGATTCCCAAAATGGATCTGGTCAATGGCTTCTCTCTGGTGCGTGGTCTGGGCGAATTACCCAGCGGCGAGGCGATTTCCCAAAGTGCACTCGTGGGTATCCATTGGGTACACCGCAACTTTGCATGGGTGATTTTTGCTTATCTTGGGACACTGGCTTGGCGTTTGCGCAGCGACCCTGGCCTGCGTGGTCCGTGTCATTTGATCTTTGCGTTATTGTTTGCTCAGTTGATCACGGGTCTTACCGCTATCTTCTTCCAGTGGCCATTGTTGGTTTCTGTCTTGCATATCGCTGGGGCAGCTGGCTTGACCATTGCTGTGGTGACTTTGCTGGTTCGCGTCTATGGCATCAGGCCTGCGAAAGTTTCTCAAGCAGAAAACCTTCAGTTTGCCTAAAATACAACCATGACAGCTGCGACGGTACCTTCTGATTCGCTATGGCGCCAATATTTGGTGCTAACCAAGCCGCGTGTGACGCAGCTCGCTGTGTTCTGCGCGGTGATTGGTATGTTTTTAGCGGTACCTGGGTTGCCCGACATGCAAAAAGTTGTTGCGGGCACCATCGGTATTTGGTTGCTGGCCGCTGCCGCATTCGCTGTCAATTGCCTGATTGAACAACAAATTGATGCCCGCATGGCGCGTACTTCACGCCGTGCCACGGCTCAAGGTAGTATCGCTTCGCATCAAGTGCTAATGATTTCTGGACTCTTGGGCGGCCTTGGTATGTTCGTCTTGTACCACTGGGTTAACGCATTGACCATGTGGCTGACATTTGCCACCTTTGTTGGTTATGCGGTTATTTACACCATGCTGCTTAAACCTCTCACCCCACAAAATATCGTCATTGGTGGCCTCTCTGGGGCCATGCCGCCCGCGCTCGGATGGGCAGCTGTCGCCGATAGCGTGCCAGCCGAAGCATGGCTCTTGGTGCTGATTATTTTTATTTGGACACCACCCCACTTTTGGGCGTTAGCGCTTTATCGCAACAAAGACTACGAAAAATCTGGTCTGCCCATGTTGCCCGTTACGCACGGTGCTAATTTCACACGCTTGCATATTTTGCTTTACAGCTTTGCGCTGTTTGGCACAACATTGCTGCCGTTTGCGGTGCGTATGAGTGGTTGGCTCTATCTGATCGCTGCTGTAGCGCTGGGTTTACGGTTTGTGTGGTTGAGTTGGCGGCTTTACAAAAACTACAGTGATGAGTTGGCGCGCTACTTGTTCAAGTTCTCTATTCTTTACCTGGCACTTCTCTTTGCCAGTCTGCTGATCGACCACTGGTTGATCAACGCTTAAAAGGCAGCCTCAGTGAGGCGCAGCCTTCACCGAGTCTTCTAATGCGCTTTCGTAACTTACACCTTCAAGCCACACAGCGTCGTGCCAAGCTCTTCTTTCTGGGCTTGTTGACTGTCGCACTGACGGCCTGTTCTGAACCGACTGACTTTGTCGGTAGCGACATCACATCGGGCGATATTGGCCAAGGCTGGACACTCACTGACCACCAGGGTGTCGCTCGTCAAGCTGATGGTTTCCCGGGCAAGGCTTCGGTGGTGTTTTTTGGGTTCACGCAATGCCCCGACGTATGCCCCGCTGCTTTGGCTGAAGTGGCCACTGCTTTGCAACTGATGGGCGAGCAGGCCAAAGATGTTCAGGTGTTAATGATCACCGTTGACCCTGAGCGTGATACCCCACCATTGCTTGGCGAATACCTTGGTGCGTTCGACCAAGGCCTGCCTACAAAGTTTTTGGGGTTGCGAGGCTCCCCTGAAGATCTCCGCAAAACAGCGAGCGCCTTCCGCGCTTTTTATGCCAAATCGCCAACGCCTGACGGCAGTTACACCATGGATCACAGCGCGTCTTTCTATCTTTTTGACCCGAAGGGTAAGGCCCGTGTGCTTTTAAGCAGCCAAGCCGGTCCTGAGGCGCTCGCCCAGGACTTGAAGGCACTGCTAAAATAACACTCACCGCCTACTACTTCTCACTAACCACTCAGCTACAAACTCGCCCTCTTGGTGCGCCAGTGGTCAATGGCCGCTTGTGCTGTCGGATCGAGATCACCCACCGCTAGGCTCTGTCGTTTTTTAAGAATCATGAAAGCGTAGGGTGTGGCCAAAGCGGAGGCTTCTGGGCACAGACGCATCTCATCGCCCACGGAAGGGCTTTGTTGGCGCCAAAAATTGATGGCGGACTCAAGGTCGGTCAAGGTGATGTCTTCATTCATATGCGTATTTTGTCAGAATATCTCTTATGATCAGAGAGAAACCTGACGGTTTTATCCGAAACAGACTGGAGTCTGACATGGCACACGACCCAATGAACCCCTTTGGCTTGCCCCACATGGGCGCTTCGATGAACAATCCCGGACAGAATCCGCTTCTTGCCAGTATGGAAATGATGCGCCAGGCCATGTCAGGGCTTGGTCAATCGGTCCAGACGGCAACGGGTTCAATGTCTAGCGCACTGACCCCAGAAGACTTGGAACGTAAGATCAGTGAACTCAAAATTGTTGAAAACTGGCTCAAGCTGAATTTGTCGATCCTCAGCGGTTCAATACAAGGCTTGGAAGTGCAGCTGGCCACCGTTAGAACGTTGCGCTCGTTTGTTGCCATGGGTGGCGATCCAAGTGCTTCAACCGCAGGTGAGCCATCGCCACTCGAAGTGGTGCTTGGCCTAAAGCCTGCGCCCAAGAAAGCGGCACCACCATCAAAACCTGAATCAGCAACAGAAACACCACCAGAATCAAAACCTAGCCCAGCGCCCCAGTCACAAGCCCCAGTTGATGAAACGGGTAGTGCCAACACCAATGCCGCCGCACAAGCTTGGTGGAAAATGATTGAGGGTCAGTTTGCGCAGATTGCTCAGGCGACCACTCAGGCCAACACGGCAGCACAGGCCGCAGCGCAATCCGCCATGGCTCGGGCTACGACCGTCAAACCCAGCGCCAAAAAATCGGCTCCCGCGGCTAAAAAGGCTAGCAAAACAACACCCAGAACTGCCGCTAAAAAGACCGCCGCAAAAACTGTCAAGCGCCCATAGGTCCCAGCCAACGCAGGCGCATTATGATGATGCGCTGTTGAACCCATTTGAATAAACGAGTACTGGTATTTTTATGTTTAACATTGTGATTTTGGCCGCTGGCATGGGCAAGCGGATGCAGTCTGAACGCCCCAAAGTGTTGCACACTATTGCTGGGCAACCAATGCTATTTCACCTGCTTAAAACAGCCCGTGCACTGAACCCCGATCGCTTGATCGTGGTTGTGGGCCACGGTCAAGAAGAGATCCGAGCGGCGCTTGCCGATCAACCAGACATTTTATTTGCTGATCAAACGCCCCAATTGGGTACCGGCCATGCGGTGATGCAAGCCGCTGGTCAGTTGGTTGGCGGTGATGAGGCTGGTGCAACCCTGGTGCTCTACGGCGATGTGCCGCTGGTTCAAGTGCCAACCCTTCAGGCCTTGCTAGCTGCGAGTGACGGTGGCTTGGCGCTCTTGACCGAAACCCTCACAGACCCAACAGGGTACGGCCGTATTGTGCGCAATGAAGCAGGCCATGTCGTGGCAATCGTTGAAGAAAAAGACGCTAGTACGACGCAACGCGCTATTCAGGAGGTGAATACCGGTATGTTGGTGGCGTCGACACCGGCGCTTAAGCAATGGTTGGGTCAAATCAACAATCAAAATGCCCAAGGCGAGTACTACTTAACCGACATTATTGGTTTAGCAGCCCAAGCCAAAGTCGAAATCAACACCGTGGCGCCAAAGTTTGCATTTGAAACGCAAGGGGTTAACAGTCGCTTGCAACAGGCTTCGCTTGAACGCCAATGGCAAAGCGAGCTGGCCCGTCAGCAACTGGTTGCCGGTGTGGCCTTGGCCGACCCTCAGCGCTTTGATGTGCGTGGCACGCTCGAGTGTGGTCGTGACGTGTTTATCGATGTGGGTTGCGTCTTTGAAGGTCACGTCGTGCTTGGCAACAACGTGGTGATTGAACCGCATTGCGTGATTCGCAATGCCACGATTGGTGATGGCACCACCGTCAAAGCCTACAGCCATGTTGAACAGGCGCAGGTTGGTGCACAGGCCCAGATCGGCCCTTACGCCAGATTACGACCCGGCACGGTGCTGGCCGATCAGGTGCATGTGGGTAATTTTGTTGAAATCAAAAACTCAGTTATCGGTCGTTCAAGCAAAGCCAATCACCTCGCCTATGTGGGTGATGCTGATGTGGGGCAAGGGGTCAATATCGGTGCTGGCACCATTACCTGCAACTATGATGGGGTTAACAAACACCGAACCGTG
>JAFMCG010000023.1 GCA_017857895.1 Burkholderiaceae bacterium
GTACTTGAGCCGCGCTCAAACACCATGAAACTTGGTGCCATGGCTTCACGCCTACCCGCCGCGCTGGCCTGCGCTGACTTGGTGTTTTGTTATGCGCCCGACCAAGGCAAACACGCCCTCGGTTGGAATGCCCGCGACGTTTTTGCCCCATTAAGCGACAGCGGCAAACCTGTGCAAATCGTTGATGCCATCGACACCTTGGTCGTGGCGATTGCACAAGCCGCAAAATCAGGCGACCAAATCGTCATCATGAGTAACGGTGGTTTTGGTGGTATCCACGACAAGCTCTTGGCCGCTATTAGGCAAGGCCCGTGATGATCTTATATTTGCATGGCTTTCGATCAGCTCCCACGTCGTTCAAAGCGCAATTGATGGCTCAAGCGGTTTCAAATGCAGCCTCAAACCCAGACCTAAGCCAGCATTGGGCCTGCCCGGCCTTACCGGCTAGCCCCGCACTGGCGCTTGAATTGGCGCTTGAACAAGCGCAACGATTGGTCACTCAAGCGCAACGTCCCATTACGGCGCTCACCATCATCGGCTCTTCACTAGGCGGCTTTTACGCGACGGTGTTGGCCGAACGCTTGGGCTGCAAAGCCGTGTTGCTAAACCCAGCGGTTCATGCGCCGCGAGATTTGGCCACCCAAGTAGGCACTCATCAGCAGTACCATAGTGACGAGCCGTTTCATTTTTTACCGGCCTATGTCGACGAATTACAGCTCATGGCCCCAAGCCAAATTACCAAGCCCCACCGCTACCTTCTGATTGCGGCAACTGGTGACGAAATCCTAGATTGGCGTGAAATGCGCGACTTCTTTGCAGGCAGTGCTCAAATTATTGTTCAAGGCAGCGACCACGGACTGTCGGACTTTGCGAATCACATCCCAGCGGTCTTAGCGTTTGCAAGCGCTAAGCTTGCACCACCACAGGTTAAATGAATGTTTGTTTTGTTTGAAGAAAGCGGCAGCTTTAAAGCAGCCCTCATAAAAACCGAAAGCGATACCAGCTTACAAATTGAGTCGAGCTCTGGCAAGCGCAGCAAAATAAAACGTAGCGACTGCGTCTTTACCTTCAGCAGCCCTGAACCCGAGACGCTGCTCACACAAGCCCCAGCCTTAGCGCAGGACATCGATCCAGCGTTTTTGTGGGAAGTTGCCCCACAAGAAGAGTTTGACGTTCAAACGCTGGCCACCGACTACTTTGGCCATGAAGCCAATGCTTTGGAAAAAGCCACACTGCTTTGGCGCTTACACGATTCGCCGATTTATTTTCATCGGCGCGGCAAAGGCAGGTATCGGCCCGCGCCACCAGAGATATTAGAGGCCGCACTCGCTGCTCAAGCAAAAAAACAAAAAGCGCTCGATCTTCAGGCCGGTTGGGCACAAACCATGGTCGACGGACAGCTGCCTGAAGAGATTGCGGCGATCGCCACCACGCTCATCACGCGACCTGATAAAAATAGCGCCGCCTTCAAAGCCCTCACCCAAGCGTGTGAGCAATCACGAGAAACACCTGAGCAGTTGCTGCTTCGCTGTGGTGCCTGGCCCCATGAGCTGGCGCTGCATAGGGCCAGGTTCCTTTGGACTCACTTTCCAAAAGGCACTGGCTTTGCCGATGTTGACCCCTTAGCCGCGCATGACGAGTTGCCTTTAGCAGACGTCACGGCCTACTCCGTTGATGACATCAGCACCACTGAAATCGACGACGCCCTATCGGTGACGGCATTGGAAGACGGCTGGCTTTGTGTCGGTATTCATGTGGCTGCACCCGCCCTAGGCGTGACTCGTGACAGTGCGCTTGATCAATGGGCTCGCGCACGTCTATCGACGGTTTATATCCCTGGCGAGAAAATCCCCATGCAACCTGATGCGGTGATTGACCACTACTCGCTGACAGCCGGTCATGCCGTTGCTGCATTGTCACTCTACGTTCAAGCCCATCCCGACACCGGTGAAATCCGCCATTTTGAAACCCGCATCGAACGGCTATCGGTCACAAACAACCTGCGCCACAACGAACTTGACGCGCACATGACCGCAGAGGCACTGGACGATCCCACCCAAGACCTGCCTTATGACACTTGGGTGCGTCCGCTATGGCGCTTATCCAAAGCCCTATCAGCTAAACGCGATGAACGCCGCGGCAAACCGGAATTCAATCAGCGGGTTGATTACAACTTTTATCTCGATGGCCCAGCCGACAACCCGCAGACCCCAGTTCGCATTGAACCTCGAATGCGCGACGCGCCTTTGGACCGCATTGTGGCCGAATACATGATCCTGGCTAATCGTTTGTGGGCCGAACAATTGGCCAGCCATCAAATAACCGGCATTTTTAGATCACAACAAGCCGGTCGCGTGCGCATGAGCACCTATCCTGGTCCACACGAAGCCATCGGTGTGGATTACTACGCGTGGTGCACATCGCCGTTACGCCGTTACGTTGACATGGTGAATCAACGCCAGCTGATTGCTATCGCCCAACATGGGGTCTCGGCGGCATTGGTCGCCCCCTACCAACCCAAAGACGATGATTTGTTTGCTGTGGTTTCCACCTTTGAAGGGCAATACGCCATTTGGTCTGATTTTCAGCGGCACATGGAACGCTTCTGGTGTTTGCGCTGGTTGCAACAAAACCAAATCACCCAATGCCAAGGCACCCTCATTCGGGACGACCTCATCAGGCTGGACGATATCCCCTTGGTTCTCAACGTGGCGGGGCTCCCTGAACTGCAAAGAGGGGCCGCCGTCACTCTAACGCTTAGCGACTTTAATGAACTCGCACTAACGGTCGTGGCGCATTTTGAGAGCACAAGCGACTAGAATTTGATGGCATATCCAGTTACCGTAAACCTTTGCTTCGCCCCCTAACCGGTGCCATGACACACGCCAACCCCGCGATCGCCTGCTTGCAATGGTTTGCCGCACCCCGGCAACACTATTTGCGCTGGGGCATTGCCTTGTCGCTTTGCGTGCATGCCGCTTTTATGATCTGGCGCCCAAGCGTGTCGATCCAGCCCAAGTCGAACCTACCCAACCTTGAGGTCGTGCTGGTCAATGCGTTTTCTGAGCAAGCGCCCCTAGCACCCCAGTTGATCGCCCAAGAAAACCTCGAAGGAGGTGGCGATCAATCACAACGCATGGCCAGTAACCCAAGCCCGCGTGTGGGTGAAGCCGCCGAAGACCTATCCTTGGTTGAACTCAGTCAGCAACGTCAGCAGCGCGAAGCCGAGCAAACACAGCTTTTGAAGCAGCTCGAGAGCGCTTGGGCCGTCCAACCCAATCAGCTTGAATCAGAAGTCAATGATCAAGAACCCACGATTGGCCCAGATCAAGTCGATCAAAGAGCCCTCGAGCGCAATGCTCGTCTAGCTGCCATTCGAGACCAAGTCGAGCAATCCAATAGTCGCCCACGCAAATACTTTGATGCGCCATCGGCCATCGCCAACCCGTTTGCCGCTTATGTTGATGCTTGGCGTGCCCGCGTCGAGCAAACCGGTAGCCAGCACTACCCGAGCGCTGGCGGTCAACGTCCGGTTGGCAAGCTGCAAGCCACCGTCACCATTAACGCCAACGGCCAAGTCATTGCCGTCGAAATTGATCGGCCAGCTGCTGACCCGCGCCTGAATCAAGCTGTCAGACGAATCATCGAGCTGGCCCAACCCTTTGCGCCCTTTCCAACAGCACTGGCACAACAAGCCGATCAGTTGGTCATCACGCGAACTTGGGTCTTTACCCCTGGCTCACTCACCACCGGATCGCCATGATGACTGCAAACACGATTAAGCCCTCTTTCGCTGTGATTGGCCATCCTGTTGACCACAGCCGGTCACCAGCCATTCACAGTGCTTTTGCCCAACAAACGGGCATCACCTTGCAATACGATCGTCTGGATGCAGCGCCAGCATCATTTGAGACGACTGTCGCCGATTTCTTTGCGAACGGCGGTCAGGGCCTTAACGTGACAGTCCCATTCAAAGAACGCGCATGGCAGCTCGCCCAAGCCAACTTAAGCACACGTGCGCTGTTAGCTGGCGCGGTCAACACGCTTTGGTCCTCACCGAGCGGCTTGCATGGTTGCAACACTGACGGCGTGGGATTGGTAAGGGACCTGCAACGGCTAGCATTGCTTGGTTCAGCACCGCGCGTCTTGCTGCTAGGCGCCGGCGGTGCTGCCAAAGGCGTGATTGGACCCTTACTTGATGTGGCCTGTGAACATTTGCACGTTGCCAATCGCACGGCGGCACGCGCCCAAGATCTGCGTCAGGCCTGGCTCACCCAGCGCCCAGACGATCAAGCGCGACTTTCAGCGAGCGGTTTAACAGACCTGCCCAACATGCATTGGGATTTGGTGATTAACGCCACGGCCAGCAGCCTTCAGGGTGAGGCACCTGATCTGCCTGAAGGCGTGTATCGCGGGCACACCCGAGCCTATGACATGATGTATGGCTCGAACCCCACCGCCTTTCTCCAGCAAGCGCAAGCGCATGGGGTCACCCAATCAGCTGATGGGCTCGGCATGCTGGTTGAGCAGGCGGCAGAGAGTTTCTGGATTTGGCATGGCGTTTTACCAACAACAACCCCTGTGATTGAAGCGATACGTCGTCAGATGCAGGTGGCTGTCCGGTAAACTGATTCTCATGTCCACAGCCCGCAACTACCTCGCCCGCGAAATCTACCGCTCGACCTTGGTCGTGATGTTGGCTTTGATGGGTTTGTTTTCTTTTTTTACGTTGGTCGATCAGCTCGATGCGGTCAACGACCGATTTCCGCTCAGTGCACTTTTTTACATTGAAGCACTTGCCTTACCCACTCGCCTATACGACTTGCTACCAATTGGCCTATTAATTGGCTCGATCGTGGCGCTAGCCGGTCTTGCGCAACGCAACGAGTTGGTAATTTTGCGTGTGTCTGGTGTGGGATCCATTCGCTTGCTTGGCATGTTGTGGGCGATTGCGATACCCGTGATGGCTTTGGCCGTCGTTTTGTCCGAATTTGTCACCCCTGTGGCCGAAATTCGATACAGCGAAGCCAACATGGTGATGCGCGGCAAAGTTCAAGGCGGGCGGCTGGTCAGTGGCTACTGGTTCAAAGAACCGACAGAGCGCGGTGGGTCGCGTGTGATCAATGTGGGTAAATTACTGAGCTCTGGTGAAGTCGCTGATATCTCCATTTATGAGCTTGATGCCAACGCATCACTTTCCTTTCTGAGGCAAGCCAAACGCGGAACGTTTGAGGGCGGTCAAATGGTTTTGTCGGGTGTCACTGACACGATCGTGCCAGAGGGTGCCGTCGGTGCTTTAACAGATGGACAGCGACCCACGCAAGCGCTTATCACCGTGCGCGAAGATCCTGAGCAACGCATGCAAACCTCGCTGACGCCTGGGCGCATTGCCGCCAAGATTGCCACGCCCGAACGCATGTCGCTGCTTGCCCTGTGGGATTACATCGGTTACCTACAAAGTAATCAACTCGATGCCGATCGTCAAATCGTCGCCGTCTGGCGCAAGCTCGCCTATCCCTTTACCTTGATTGTGATGCTCACCATCGCTGCCCCTATCAGTTACATGCAAACACGTGCGGGCGGTGTCGGTGCCAAAATGTTTATCGGTATCTTGGTGGGCACAAGCTTTTTTATGATCAGTCAGCTAACGCTAAACGTGGGCACGCTTTATCGATGGCCACCCATTGTGACCGCACTGCTACCGAGCACCATCGTCTTCTTACTGGCGCTTGGCACCGTTTTATTGATGGAGCGCCGGCGCGGCCCAAAAGAGCATAGACCCACAGAACGACAAGTTGAGAAGTCAATCGCATGAAAGAATCCGACATCTGGATGATTGGCGACATACAAGGCTGTTGCGATTCATTCAACGCGTTAATCAACCACCCCGAGATTGCCGAGGGTCCGAACGCCCAGTTCTGGCTGGCTGGGGATTTGGTGAATCGCGGTCCACAATCCCTGCACACCTTGCGTCGCTTGATGACCATGGACGACAAAACAGTCGTGCTCTTGGGTAACCATGACTTGCATTTATTGGCCGTGGCCGCAGGCGTTCGGGCCCCCAACAAAAACGATACCCTGCATGAGATCCTGACCGCACCCGATGCGGGCGACATCATTGACTGGGTCCGTCACAGAAAACTCGCTCACTTTGAGCATGATCACCTCTTGGTTCACGCTGGCGTCTTACCCAAGTGGACCGTCAAAAAAACCTTGTCACTGGCCAACGAAGTTCAAGAGCAATTGCGCAGCAAGCAATGGCAAAAGGCCATCCACAAAATGTATGGCAATGAGCCCGTGCAGTGGAAAGAACAACACAAGGGCGGTAAGCGTTTGCGTGTCATCGTGAACGCCTTAACGCGACTTCGAATGTGCACCGACAAAGGCCACATGGCTCTGTCCACCAAGTCATCCCCTATCCAGCGCCACGAAGGCCTGATGCCGTGGTTTGACGTACCCGGTCGTGCCACAGCCGACACAACCGTGGTGTTTGGTCACTGGTCAACGCTCGGGCTCACGATCAGGCCAGACTTGGTTTGCTTGGACACGGGTTGTGTTTGGGGTGGCCGCTTAACTGCGGTTCGATTGCGCGACAAGAAAGTCGTACAGGTCGCCTGCCATCAAATTATGGACCCGCTTCACACCCATTAATTGGCCTGTAAGCCGCGTGTCACCACCGCACGGATGGCCTCGCGGGTTTGGGCCGCCAAGGCCGCCCTTAATGGCTTCTCTTGTCCGGCCAAAGCCACAGGTGGCAAGAAAGTCAGCCCCACGCTCACGCCATTAGCTCCCAATATGCGCCAAAGGTTACGGATTAATGATTCCTCACCAACAAAGGCGGGCATGGCGCTACGCTGACCCAAATAAAAATACGTCAGCGCCACAGGCTGAATGGTGACTTCGATACGCCTACCGGGTTCAAATAAATTGCCATAAAAAGAAAGCACGTCAAACCCTTCAGAGGTGGTGCCCTCAGGAAATAACCCCACCACTTGACCGCGTGCAAATCGTTTCTGAATGGCATGCCCCACGCGCTGCACCGCATGACGAAACCCACGCTCAATAAAAATGGTGTCAGCGCCTGCAGCTAACCACCCCAAGAGCGGCCATCGACGGATTTCTTGCTTGGCCACAAACGTGGTGGATCGCACCACATTAAGCACAAAGATGTCTAACCATGAAACATGGTTAACCGCCCACAGGACTGGCCCCTTTAGCTCTGGTTCGCCATGCACGCGCACACTCACCCCGCAGAGCCACAAGAGCCCTTTGGACCACTGCTGCTTAAGCCATAACCGAGTATTCAATCCAACCCACCAGAAGCAAGTCGCGATCGTCAAAAGGCCACCCAATACCCACAGTGAGATCGCAATCGCACGTGGCACAAACCGAATCAAACTCAACGCGCTAACTCCCAGATGATGCGTCCACGCACACCAGTGGCCAGCACTTTGGCGGGTAGCTCCATCCCTAAAAATGGGGTGTGTTGACTCTGGCTCAACAGACTCTGACGTTCAACAGTCCAGTAAGCATCCAAATCAACCACACAAAAGTCAGCCGGTGATCCCACCGACAAGCCACCAATAGGTGGCATCGCGGGCGCCGATAGCGCCAAGACTCTGGCAGGCCCTTGCGTGACACGTGCCAAGGCATCCAGCAGCGGCACCTTGTCTTCCAAAGCCCATTTAACGGCCAAAGACAACAACAGCTCCAAGCCTGTTGCCCCTGCCTCAGCCTCGGCAAAAGGCAGTTGCTTGCCATCATCATCGACGGGCGTGTGATCTGAACACAGCGCGTCGATCGTGCCTTGCGCAAGCCCCATTCGCAGCGCCTCTCGGTCTCGCTGGCCGCGTAAAGGCGGGTCAAGTCGGTGGTGCGTGTCATAGTACCCAATATCGACGTCTGTTAAGTGTGCATGATTGATCGACACATCACACGTAACCGGTAACCCTTCTGCTTTGGCTTGCTGGATCAAAGCCAACCCAGCGGCTGAAGAAACACGGCAAATGTGTAGCCCCACACCCACAGCGCGCTGCAGCTCGAACAACGTGTGCAGTGCGATGGTTTCAGACTGTTGTGGGACACCAGACAGACCCAAGCGTGAGGCGTAGGCGCCACTCGCGGCCACGCCACTGCGTGCCAACCAAGGGTCTAGCGGCCTAAGCCACAAGGTATAACCAAACGATTTGGCGTACTGCATGGCACGCAATAGCACCCGCGTGTCTGAGACTGGCCGATCGGCCTGCGCAAATCCAATGCACCCGGCTTCGGTCAACTCAGCCATTTCGGTGATGATCTCTCCCTTCAAGCCCACAGTCATCGCGCCCAGCGGGTAAATGTTGACTTGATCGAGCTGTCGCGCACGATGCTTGAGCATCTCAACCAAACCGGGCTCATCAAGCGGTGGATCCGTATCGGGCGGCAAAACAAGACTCGTAATTCCACCAGCCATGGCCGCGCGAAGCTCAGACTCCAATGTGGCGCGATACTCAAAGCCAGGCTCACGCAATTGGGCTGACAAATCCACTAAGCCGGGCATCACCACCTTGCCAGCCACATCAAACACACGGTCAGCCGCAAAAGCGTCTGGTGCTTGACCAATCGCGGCCACTCGACCACCTGCCATCCAGATGTCAGTCACGCGGTCAACACTGGCCGCTGGATCCATCAAACGCGCATTCTTTAGATGCAATCTCACGATGAAGCCCCCGCAACAATACTCATAACCGCCATGCGCACCGCAATGCCAAAGGTCACTTGATTCAGGATCACCGACTGCGGACCATCGGCCACCGCAGACTCAATTTCCACTCCGCGATTCATCGGTCCTGGATGCATGACCAAGGCATCGGGCTTGGCGTACGCCAACTTTTCTTGTGTCAAGCCGAAGTGCTTAAAGTACTCGTGTGATGAGGGCAACAAAGCACCACGCATTCGCTCATTTTGTAGCCGAAGCATGATGATCACATCCACATCCTTTAAGCCCTGAGCCATGTCGGTGTATGTCTTTACACCCATTTCGGCTAATCCGCTGGGCAAGAGGGTCAACGGGGCAATGACCCTGACCTCAGCCACACCCAAGGTGGTTAAAGCATGAATGTTTGATCGCGCCACTCGCGAATGCAACACATCGCCAACGATTGCCACCGTCAGATTGGAAAACGACTTTTTAAAATGTCGGATCGTGTACATGTCTAACAACGCTTGCGTGGGGTGCGCATGACGACCGTCGCCCGCATTGATCACATGCACATCGGGCGATACGTGGCGAGCAATCAGGTAAGGCGCGCCACTCGATTCATGGCGCACCACGAAGATGTCAGCTTGCATGGCCGATAGGTTGGCAATCGTGTCCAACAGGGTTTCACCTTTGGCCGCCGACGATACATTGATATTTAAATTAAAAACGTCTGCTGACAAACGGGTTGCTGCGATCTCAAAAGTGGTGCGTGTGCGGGTCGAGTTTTCAAAGAAAAGGTTGAAAACGCTTTTGCCACGCAACAACGGTACTTTCTTCACGTCGCGCTCAGCCAAGGGAACGAAAGTCTGCGCGGTGTCCAAAATGTGCTGCAAGATGTCGCGCGACAGTCCTTCGGTGCTGATTAAGTGCGTCAGCTCGCCATGTTTATTTAACTGAGGGTTACGCATCCGGCGTCTCTGGTTCGATATGTAAAGAAAACGTGCCTTGTTCGGTTTTGGCGAGCACCACACTGCCCGTTGATGCCTCGGCTGTCTGCCAAGCTGAAAAATCAGCACAAATGGGCAATTGACGCTCTTGGCGATCAATCAAGACCACCAGTTTGACACTAGCGGGACGCCCGTAGTCAAACAATTCATTCATCGCCGCTCGAATGGTGCGCCCGGTATACAAAACGTCATCGACCACGATCAAGTGACGGTCAACCACGTCAAAGGCGATGTTAGAGGGTGTGACTTGGTTGTGCAGCCCGATCCGGTCAAAGTCGTCGCGGTAAAAGCTGATGTTTAAGCTGCCCATGGCACCTGGCAACTTGAGGTCGTGTTGCAAGCGCTCTGCTAACCATGCCCCGCCAGACAAAATGCCAACCAAATGCACCTGTTCTTGGGGCAAATCCTTAATTAGGGTTCGAACACCCTCTAGCAACCTTAAATAAAGGTCCTCCGCGGTTGGCATGTCAGCCAGTCGATCAAGTGATTGGGTCATGGTGCGTTTCCTGGTTGCCTATCAGATGGCAAATCATCGAAGTACCTTTGCAGAATAATAGCCGCTGCGACCGCATCATCGGGCGCGTTTCCAACCACGGCTTGCGCCTCCATGCTTGAATCTCTTTCATCCACCAAAAAAACAGGCAAACCCAATCGACCGATCAATTGATTGGCAAAGCGGCGCGCCTGCCGGCTAGCGATCTGCTCGCCACCATCTGGTGTTAATGGCAAACCCACCACAATGGCTTGGGGCTGCCACTGCACCACCAACTCTTCAATCCGGGCAAATCGCTTGGCTTTCTCAGGTGAGTTGATGATTTCTAGGGGCCTGGCAGTACCCAGAATCGTATTGCCCAAAGCCACCCCAATACGTGCCATGCCGTAGTCAAACGCGAGCAAGGTTCGCTCGTCAGGCATGGCCAGCCGATCCGGCAAGCATGGCTGGGTCAAATCCCAACAGCCTAATGGCAGCAGGGTAACGCGACTGCGGGGGCTCATCAAAAATAATCGATGACTCGGCGGCCACACTCAACCAAGCATTTTGGGCGAGCTCTTGCTCGAGCTGACCCGCCCCCCAACCGGCATATCCCAACGTCACCAGGATCTGTGTCGGGCCTTGGCCACTGGCCACAGCCTGAAGCACGTCACGCGATGTGGTGAGCGCCATGGATTCACACAAATGAATGCTCGAGGTGTATTCGCCAGCTGGTTTGTGCAACACAAAACCTCGGTCTGTTTGCACGGGGCCGCCGTAAAAAACCGGCTGTTCGGATGATTCTTCAAGGGGTGGGTCGGCCACATCAGCACCCTGAAGATCAACTTTTTGCAGCAAATGCGCAACAGTTAAGTCTGTAGGCCGATTAATCACCAAACCCAAGGCCCCACGGTCAGAGTGCTCGCAGACGTAAATGACCGTGCCCGCTAAGTCACCATCGACCGAGCCTGGCATGGCCATCAAAAAATGCCCCGACAAATCCATTGAGGCGCTCATTGGTTCAGACTTCCATCATCTCAAAGTCCTCTTTACGGGCACCGCACTCGGGACAAACCCAATTTGGCGGGACATCCGCCCATTTGGTACCCGGTGCGATACCCTCTTCGGGGCACCCTTGCGCCTCGTCATAAATCCAGCCACAAATTAAGCACATCCAAGTTTGCATGGTTATTCCGTCGGTTCTTTTACAATGTAGACTCAATCTTACCTAAAGTATCGACAAGTGCCTTTGACAACCCCTTCCGTGACGCTTTTGTTTGGCTTGTTTGACCCCTCTGGTCAGCAAGATCTCCCTGCTGACACCATCACGTGTGCGGTGCACGGCAGCCATGGGGTCTGCGTATTGACGGGCGTCGCGGTCGCCGACACCACTGGTCTTTTTAACGTGGATGCCCCTCTTCCCGAGTCAGTGGATGACCAAGCACGTGGTCTTTTGGAAGACATGCCCATCCACGCGATCAAAGTCGGTAACGTGCCCACCCCAGAGATCGCGAGCATGATCGCCGGCATTGCCGCCGACTACAGCCACGCGCCGCTCGTCCTTCATCTGCCAGCCTCTCAAGCACCGACTGACAGCGATGACGAGGATCAGGACTCTGAGCCGAGTGTCGGCGCAGTGCTCGAGCTCATCTTGCCACAAACAAAGGTGGTAGTCATGGGTGCCAACGCGATTGAACGCTGGCTCAATGACGAGGTTTTGGCGCATTTAGACGGTAACGGCGGCCCGCAAGCGATTTTGGCGCTTGGCGCCGACTGGGTCCTGGTAACCGCCTTTGCCCAGCGGCCTGGCCAGCTGATTAACCTTTTGCTCGGTCCTGAAGGCGAAACCATTGCCTGGCCTTGGCAACCCGTTGGCGCCCGGGTACAAGATCTAAACGGCCTGATTGCCACGGCAATCGCCAACCACCTCGCCGCAGGCCTCTCGGTTCCCGAGGCTGCCAAACAAGCCTGCGCTTATGCCAGCCTCGTTGCTACTACCGCGTTTCAAGCAGGGATGGGGCAACGACTGGTCTCACGATTACCCACTAAGGCGCCATCCACCCCATGACAACCCGTCCCGTGTTTCCGAGCGGTCTTTACGGCGTTACCCCCGATTGGGATGATCTTGATCAACTGTCACAAGCCATCGAAGCTGCTGCCCGAGGCGGCATGAAGGTTCTTCAATGGCGCCATAAAACATGTCCAGCACCCCGCATGATCGGCATGGCGCGAGAAGTTAAACGTACCTGTCAAGCCAACGGCGTACTGCTGATGATCAACGACCATTGGCGCGTGGCTGAAGCCGTGGGCGCAGATGGCGTACACGTCGGGCGTGATGACGACAGCCCAAATGCGGTTCGCTTGGCATTGGGACCCGATGCTTTGATCGGTGTGTCATGCTACGGTGACATAAATCATGCCAAAGAGATGCTGGCACAAGGCGTAGATTACATAGCCTTTGGCACCATGTTTGCCTCAGCAACCAAACCACACGCCATACCCACTGACCACCAAATCCTGACCCAAGCCCGAGCTTTGGTTGCCCAGACTGGTTCTAACGCCAAAGTGGTGGCCATTGGTGGCATCACGGCCCAAAACGCTGAACCACTGGTTGCTGCCGGCGCAGACAGCCTAGCAGTGGTTGGTGGCCTCTTTTTGGCACCTGATATTGAAGCCTCAGCTCGTGCTTTAACGCACGCCTTTGGTTAAAAACATCAATTAGTCTTTTCGACACTGGAGGACCTAGCAACATGTCCCGTAATGCAGAACTTTTTGAACGAGCCAGCCGCAGCATCCCTGGTGGCGTTAATTCACCCGTTCGAGCCTTTCGCTCGGTTGGTGGCACCCCTCGATTTGTGGCGCGCGCCAAAGGTCCCCATTTTTGGGATGCTGAAGACAAACGTTATATCGACTACATCGGCTCTTGGGGCCCAGCCATCTTGGGCCATGCCCATCCTGAAGTGGTTAAAGCGGTGCAAGAAGCCGCCGTACACGGCCTGTCTTACGGCGCACCAACCGAAGCGGAAATTGAAATTGCCGAGTTATTGATCGAGCGCATCCCCAGCATTGAACAAGTGCGCTTGACCAGCTCTGGCACAGAAGCCACTATGAGCGCCATCCGTTTAGCCCGTGGTGCCACCGGCCGCAACAAAATCATCAAATTTGAAGGCTGTTATCACGGCCATGCCGACAGCCTGTTAGTCAAAGCCGGTTCGGGGTTACTAACATTTGGCAATCCAACTTCAGCAGGTGTGCCACCCGAATTTGTGGCCCACACCATTGTGATTGACTTCAATGATGCTCAAGGCGTGCAAGAAGCATTTGCCGCGCATGGCAAAGACATTGCCTGTGTGATTGTCGAGCCCATGGCTGGCAACATGAATCTGGTGAAGCCAGTGCCCGGTTTCTTGGAAACATTACGCAGTGAATGCACGGCGCACGGTGCAGTATTGATTTTTGATGAAGTGATGACAGGCTTTCGAGTCGGACCGCAAGGCGTACAAGGCATCACCGGTGTGACACCTGACCTGACAACGCTGGCGAAAGTTATCGGCGGTGGCATGCCGATTGGCGCCTTTGGCGGCAGAACCGACATCATGCAAAACATCGCACCGATGGGTGCGGTCTACCAAGCCGGTACCCTGTCGGGCAACCCCGTGGCCGTGGCTGCTGGCATCACCACGCTTCGATTGCTTGGCGAACCCGGCTTTTACGATCGCCTGGGTGTTCAGACACGCAAACTCACTGAGGGCTTGATGCAATGCGCTCGAGCCCATGGCGTGCCTTTCAGCGCCGACAGCGAGGGCGGCATGTTCGGCATGTACTTCCGCGAGCAAGTGCCCAAGGGACTAAACGACGTATCCGCAGGCAATATTGAGCACTTCAAAACCTTCTTTCACGGCATGCTTGATCAAGGGGTGTACTTTGCACCCTCAGCCTACGAGGCAGGGTTTGTTTCCTGTATGCACGACGATGCGATCATCGAAGCGACCCTCAAGGCCGCTGATCATGTTTTTAAAACCTTGAACTGATTCGGAGCCTAGCGCCATGGCAGTCAACCTTGTTATTCCAGATCGCTCAGCCGTTTACCCCGTCGATGGTGTTGAGATAGGGATTGCCAGTGCTGGCATCCGAAAGCCCGGTAAAAAAGACCTGACAGTGTTCCGATTGGCGCCAGGCACCACGGTGGCTGGCGTTTTCACCAAAAACCGCTTTAAAGCAGCGCCGGTCAAGCGCAGCGAAATCAATTTGGCCAGCAACATGCCCATCCAAGCGCTGGTCATCAACACGGGCAACGCCAATGCCGGCACAGGCCAACCCGGCGATGAGGCTGCTCAACGCATGTGTGAGGCCACCGCGCAAGCACTAGGGCTAGCCGCTCAAGCCGTGCTGCCCTTTTCGACTGGTGTGATTTTGGAGCCACTACCGGTTGAAAAAATAGAAAGTGCCATGCCAGATGCCGTCGCCGATCTTGCTACCGACCACTGGTATGAGGCGGCTCACAGCATCATGACCACGGACACACAACCCAAAATCCACTCCAGTCAGCTCACCCTCGAAGGTCACACGGTGACCATTACCGGCATCAGCAAGGGCGCGGGGATGATTCGTCCCAACATGGCGACCATGCTGGGTTATCTCGCCACTGATGCCGGCTTAAGCCAGCCACTGCTGCAGCGCTTGGTCACTGACTTGGCCAATCACTCGTTTAATCGAATTACCGTTGATGGTGATACGTCAACCAACGACTCGTTCATCCTCATGGCAACCGGTCGCAGCGGCGCTGTGATTGAGTCCGAGGACGATCGACGCTTCATGCCTTTGCGCGCTGCCTTGATGGCAGCGGCAACCGACTTGGCCTGCAAGATCGTACGTGATGCCGAAGGTGCGACTAAATTCATGACCATCCGCGTGGAAAACGCCAGCACGCAAGCCGAAGCTTTGAAAGTGGCCTATGCAATTGCGCATTCACCCTTGGTTAAAACCGCCTTTTTTGCCAGCGACCCTAATCTGGGACGGATTTTGGCGGCCATTGGTTATGCCGGCATTGAAGATCTTGATGTTGACCAAGTCAAGCTTTGGTTAGGTGACGTTTTGGTAGCCCAAGACGGTGGACGCCATCCTGATTACCAAGAAGCACAAGGCCAAGCCGTGATGAGTGAGGCAGAGATTTTGGTGCGCGTGTCGCTAGGTCGTGGTCAAGTGTCTGAAACGGTCTACACCTGTGACTTTTCTCACGAGTACGTCACCATCAACGCCGACTACCGTTCTTAATCGCAAATGAGTGACATGAAACCGACCCCTGACCTGAGCACTTTGATAGCGCGTGCCGACCAAGTATTGGCGCAATTACAAGCCTGGCTGCCGCCAGCGCCACCGCCCACCGACTGGAATGCTTTGGCCTTTCGCTGGCGCAAGCGTGGCACGGCTCACGGCTGGCTCGATGCGATTCAACACCCACACCGCATCACCACCGAAGACCTGCAGCATATCGAGCGACAAAAGGCGGTCATTGAGCGCAACACCCTGCACTTCGTGCAAGGTAAGCCGGCCAATCATGTGTTGATGACTGGCTCTCGCGGCACCGGTAAAAGCTCTCTGGTCAAAGCCATGCTGGCTCGCTTTGCAGGCCAAGGTCTGCGCTTGATTGAGGTCGACAAAGGTGACTTAGGTGACTTGTCAGACATCGTCGATGTGGTTGCAGCCCGCCCAGAAAAATTCATCGTGTTTTGTGATGACCTGTCCTTCGAAGAAGGTGAGTCAGGCTACAAAGCCTTGAAGTCAGTACTCGACGGCTCTGCGGCTTCAACCGGCGAGAACGTCCTCATTTATGCGACCTCCAACCGGCGTCACCTGATGCCCGAGTACATGCGGGAAAACCTGGCGGCCCAGCATCAATCGGACGGTGAGGTCCATCCAGGCGAGACAGTCGAAGAAAAAATTTCATTGTCCGAACGCTTTGGCCTTTGGTTGTCCTTCTATCCTTTCCGCCAAGACGACTACCTTGACATCGTCGCGCACTGGCTGCGTGAACTCGGGTGCAGTGATGAATCGATTGCTCAGGCTCGAACTGAAGCACTGCAATGGACCCTAGAACGCGGCTCACGATCTGGCCGTATTGCCTGGCATTTTGCCCGCGACTGGGCCGCCCGCCATGCCGACTGAAGTACCCGCTGGCACCTCAAATGAACCGAGTGATCGCCCAATCATTGATGTTGCCGTTGGCGTCATTCTGCGCGCCGATGGTACAGTTCTTTTGGGTGACCGACCCGAAGGCAAACCTTGGGCGGGTTGGTGGGAGCTCCCCGGTGGCAAACTGGAGCCCAATGAAACGGTGCTCGAGGCACTT
This sequence comes from Burkholderiaceae bacterium, assembly GCA_017857895.1. Lineage (GTDB taxonomy): Bacteria > Pseudomonadota > Gammaproteobacteria > Burkholderiales > Burkholderiaceae_B > Algicoccus. The sequence goes on from JAFMCG010000023.1 coordinate 16,509, forward strand.
TCGCGCGAATTGCAAGAAGAGCTGGGCTTAACACCCACCGACGCAACGCCCTGGGTGACCTACGTTCACCACTACCCGACCACCACCGTGCGGCTGCACTTTTGTCGCGTGACCCGATGGGATGGCCAACCGAAGTCTTTGGAGTCTCAACAGCTCAAATGGGTGACGCCCACCGAGGCGCTGGTTTTACCTGATTTATTACCGGCCACCTATCCACCCCTGCGTTGGTTGCAACTGCCCGACCGTTATTTGATTTCAGGGGTGGGGGATGCTGCAAAATGGCCCCTTTACCTTGCGCGCCTCGAAACGGCCTTGCAGAGCGGATTGCGCTTGATACAGTGGCGCGAACCGGCTTGGCAGGCCCACGGTGACACACAGATGCTAAAAATCGCCTTTGAGAGCGTTTTGCAGCGCTGCCGCGCCCACGGCGCGAAACTATTGGTCAACAGCATCCATCCGCAGGACTGGTGGTTGGTGGCCGACGGGGTCCATTTGCGCACTCAAGACGCCCACGCATTGGGCGTGCGCCCCGAGATGCTTAAAAACAAATTACTGGCCGTGTCGACCCACAATACTGCCGAACTCGAACTGGCGCGGGCATTAAAAGCTGATTTTGCGGTTCTAGGGCCCGTGCTGCCGACCAAATCTCACCCGGGCGAACCAACCTTGGGTTGGGCTGGGTTTGAATCATTGAACCAGCACGCTGGCCTTCCAGTTTACGCCCTCGGCGGTCAAACGCTGGCCACACTTAATGTGGCGCAACAGCAGGGTGCGCACGGCGTGGCAGGTATTCGTGGGTTGTTAGATTGGGAACAATAACATCGCCGCAAAAGGCGTTAGAAATGAGTATTAGAGCGAGCAGAGCGAGTATCGAAACGGCACGTCTTTGTTAGCCGGTTGGGGCTTAATTTCACCGTCTTGTTCCGAGAAGCGAACCCAAACCATGTATTTGTTGGCACTCATCTCAGGAAAAACCCCCCATTCAGGATCCAACCACACGCGCAGTAGCTGGTAAGACTTGCCCCCGAGCATTTTTTGATAGGCGCCATTGACCGCCACCACATCTTCCCTTTCGCCTGCACTGCGTAGCAGCCGCATGACCAAACCAATGCCTTGATGTAACGGCATCAAAGGCGCAATCCATTGCTGCAAATCCTGACAACGGCGCGCTTCATCACGGCACTGCCAAGCATGAAACGAGGGCATATCCACTTGAGTGCCGCCACCGGGCACAGCCAGACGACCGCGCAAGCTGGTCAACCAGTCGTTTTCTCGTAAGGCTTGACCAGTTCTGCCCTGACTAGACATGCTGGCGTGGGTCTGATCGATCTCATCGATAACCAACTTTAAAGCCTTTGCATCAACACCAGGATGGTCTTGTAACGCTGACAATGTCACGCGCTGACGCTCAAGATCCTGTAGAACACCGCCTTTAACGTCGGTGCGCTCAGTGACATCTAGAACATCAAAAAGGGTACTGACCGCTACCTGGTGCATCCTTGGATCACCAGGTGCGGAAAAAAATACCAAACGATCAAGGAGATATTCCAAGCGCATCCAAGCCCGTACCCTTTCGTTGAATGGGTACTCAAAGCGCATCACGATGACACTCGACGGATCTGGCTTAATTTCATGACGCTAGGTTACACCACTGCTGATGCAAACCCAATACTTGTTGCCTCAGGAATTCATGTGACACGGTGCCATCATTCAGAATCACATCGTGGGCCACCGCGAGTCGTTTCTCGCGGCTGACTTGTGCTTTCAAAATTTGTTCAACTTGCGCCTGACTCAAACCATTGCGAGCCTGCACCCGAGAAATTTGTGTGTCTCGATCACAATCGACCACACAAACCCGATCGACTTGATTTAACCAGCGACCTGATTCAACCAATAAAGGGACCACAAAAACGGTGTAGTGGCCCATCGCCAAGCCAGCTTGGCGTCTCGTTTCTTCACCAATCAGAGGATGCAGAATCGCTTGCAGTTGCTCGCGCGCGGCCTCATCACCAAAAACGTGCGCTCGCATACGCGCTCGGTCCAGCGCGCCCTCATTGGTAATGAAAGAAGCGCCGAAAGACGCTTTAATAGCCGCAATCGCCGCCCCACCTGGGGCCGTTAGGGTGTGTGCGATCTCATCCGTATCAATAATGGCCGCTCCGGCCTGACCCAAGATCTCCGCAACATAGCTTTTGCCAGATCCAATACCGCCAGTCAGTCCGATTTTCAGCATACTTAAAAAGCCTCACAAATGACGAGGGCGTTAGTCGATAACACCAAAAAAGGGCCAAACGGTATGCCCACGTTCAAACGCATCACCGCGCGGTTGGCAAACATCAAGCCAACACTATAAACAAGCAATAAGGCGCTCGCAATGATCCAAACATCGGCCAAAGCTGTCAGACCAACCCAAAGTCCGATTGCCGCGAGCAACTTTGCATCACCTTGGCCCAATGCGTCTCGCGCCCTTACCCTACGATAAGCCATATTAAAAAGCATCGGCAACGCATAACCCAGGCTCATACCCCACAACCGATCCAGCGCGGGGAGGCCGTCACCCTTGATCACCCAAGAATACCCCCATGCCAGCAACATCAAAAGCAATACCAGCTCGTTGGGCAAGATGCCCGTCTCGGCGTCGACTAATGCCAGCATACCCAGTACAGCCAGCACCAGCACAGTGGCTAGGGATTGCGAATAGGGCAACGCCAAGACTTTGACCAACCACAGGGCATTCAGTACCAACCAGCACACAAAATAACGATTCAACCAACAGACTGGCAATGCCATCAAACACCCTCTTGATTGTTCACCAACGAGCTCTGCTCGAATTCGTGCGGTCAGGCGCTGGGCACCCCGTTGGGCAGCCTGCGCCAAGGCAAAAGTGACCATTAGCATCACGGTCAACGCCCCCAATCCTTGCAAAAAAATGGCCCCTGTCATGGCGTAAAGAAGGCAAAAACATTAAAAATGCGTAGAATGAGGCCATCTAAAACCGTTGTCATCGCTTGGTAAATACCCATGTTTCTGTTTCCTGATTTAAACGCCGCGCACCGAATCACTGCTCTTGTTTTCGTGAGCGTCTTAGCGACTGGTTGCGTCAACATGACGGCGCCCGGTTATTACGACCCGCCCAAACCAAGCTCAACGCAAGATGCCATCATGAACGCTGAAGGCGCCGGTATGCGACAGGTCGTGGTGGCGCCATCGCAAATTCAAGTGGGCTGGAAAACCGGCAGCGGCGTTGATCAATTAACGCCGAAGGGTCAGGCCGCGATCGAAGGCGATGTGGCGGCCGATGAGCCGCCACCTGGTCTCATCACGAAACCCGAAACCTTCTTGGGTAACTTGCCGTGTTTTGGGGCGGGGATGAATTGCGCGACACAGCGCGTGGTGGTCACGCTCGCGCCCAATGGCCGTTGGCGCTCACGTATCACCTATTTAGACCAGCAGCAGCAACAGAGCGGCAAGCCATCCGTGGCACAGGGCTGCTGGCGCAGCACGCTCAGCACACCACCAAGTCTGCTTTTATTAGACTCGCAAAAAAACGTGCGAACCGAATTGCGCATGACAGCCAACAATGTCCTGCAGGTTGTCACCATTGATGGTAATAGCCCAAGCCTGACCTACACCCTGAGTCGTCAACCTGATTTGGACCCAATCTCAGAACTAGACCAGACCCCAGCACCAGTTTGCCGCTAATCGTCCGCGTCGGCAAGCTGCGTGGTCGGACCGGGCCTCGGGTTGCTGATGCTGGCCTCAAGGTCGGCTTGGCCGTGTTGCGAGAAAAGCGTGAATGCGAGTTGAACGGCGTTTTTCACACCCATCTTTTGAAACAAGCTTGCTCGATGCGACTCGACGGTTCGCATCGAGATGCCAAGCTCGCAAGCAATGAGCTTATTTGGCTTGCCTTCGAGGACCGGATAAAGGATTTGACGCTCTCGCGTCGTTAAATCTGGCCACACCGGGCTACTGGCTTTTAAGGACTCACCTTCCATCGAATTTATGCCTCCAACTTTCAGAAACGAAAGTCTGGCAGAGGTGGCTTGGTACGCCAAGCTGACAAATCTAATAGGGCGGGGTTTCCCTTGCGTACAAGCCGAAAAAATGCCACCTTAAAAGTTTCAAACTTCCAGATTGTCGATCAATCGTGTTTGACCCAACTTAGCCGCCGCCAATATAACTAGGCGCTCACCGCTTGCCACTTCTGAGCTCGTCGGAAGTAACAAATCACGCTGTCGTCGAATGGCAATGTAATCAACCTGCCAGCCGCGCGACTTTAAAAAGTGGCTCGCCAGCGTCTGAAGCGAACCGATATCCGTTGCCCCGTTGAGCAATGCATCACGTACGCCGCCAATTGTGGTGTAGAGCTCAGTGGCTTGTGATCGGTGTTCTGCACTTAAATAAACATTGCGCGACGAAAGGGCCAAACCATCATCGGCCCTGACCGTTTCGTGCGCCAAGATTTCAACCGGTAGCTGAAACTGGCGGCACATGCTTCGAATCAACATCAACTGTTGATAGTCTTTTTTACCAAACACAGCCACCCGAGGCTGCACGCATGAAAACAATTTAAGCACTACCGTGCAAACGCCATCGAAAAATCCTGGCCGATGCTCGCCCTCTAAAATGCCACCAAGATCGTCAGGCGGTTGGACTCTAAAGGTTTGTGGCTCGGGATAAAGCTCGCGCTCATCAGGCGCAAACAAAACGTAAACGTCACGCCCTTTCTCGAGCTTTTCAATATCATCGAGCAGGGTGCGAGGATACTTTTCGAAATCTTCATTCGGGCCGAACTGCAAACGATTCACAAAAATGCTGGCCACCACTGGATCACCGTGCTGACGCGCTGTTTTCATAAGCGCCAAATGGCCCGCATGCAAGTTACCCATCGTGGGCACAAAGGCCGCCCTGGTCTGGCCGCGGAGCTGGTCACGCAGGGCTTCAATGGTGTGCACTACTTTCAAACACTTCTCCTGACAAGTCTCTGCTTGCTTTAATTAGGCCTGGGCACTGGCATAAGCCAAACGGACGTAAATGGGTGCGTAAGGTTCGGCTTGGGTGATATCGAGCAATGATTCGCGAGCCAACTCAAGCAATGCCAAAAAGTACACCACCACAACAGCAACGGTTGCACCTTCTTTGATGCGCGCCATGAATAACTCGCCGAACTCAACAAACCGGACATTGTTTAACTGTCGCAGAATATGTGTCATGTGCTCGCGCACGGACAGCTGTTCGCGGGTGATGTGGTGATGTGCATTCAAATTGGCCCGCCGCAGAATGTCTGCCCAAGCCGACGTCAAGTCATCGAGTTGCACGCTAGGTAGCATTTTCTCAAGTTCAAAGTCTGCGGTGGCTTGCGCATTGTAAAAGTCACGTCCCAATCGAGGCAGTTCGTCGAGCTTTTGCGAAGCCAACTTCATCTGCTCATATTCGAGCAGGCGACGCACCAACTCTGCCCGAGGGTCTTCTGGCTCTTGGCCATCACCGCGGGGCTTAATAGGCAAGAGCATGCGTGCTTTGATCTCAATGAGCATGGCAGCCATTAAAAGATACTCAGCCGCGAGCTCTAAATTGGTGCCTCGAATCTGCTCAACGTACGACAGGTACTGACGGGTAACTTCAGCCATCGGGATATCGAGGACATTGAAGTTTTGTTTGCGAATGAGGTAAAGCAAAAGATCCAGTGGCCCCTCAAATGTCTCGAGAAAAACTTCGAGTGCATCCGGTGGGATGTAAAGGTCTTGCGGCATGGCAAACAAGGGTTCGCCGTAAAGCCGAGCGAGCGCCACCGAGTCGACCACGTCAGGCGTGGAATCGATTGTCGGCTGCACCAGCGCCTGCAAAGAAGCGTTCGGATCGTCATTCGACCCGCCAGACATCATCACAGTTGCTTAATCGTTTTGATAAACATAGGGCCGTTGGGCCACATGCGCTTGTTTAAAGCTATCAATCAGTTCAGGGTCTTGGGTTTTGTCCCACAAACGGGCACGCCCCTCACGCTGACGTTTTTCAACATCAGGATGCGCTTTCTTGTAGCTTTTTAGAAACTGAGTAAATTCAGATTCGTAGTTCTTGGACATGGCAAGACCTATGGATAAGGCGATAAAGTCAGTAAAAGTATTAGACTCAATGCTTCAATTCTACTGTAGCGGTGGCCATTTGCATGGGGCAGGAACGCCTAAACGCTTTTTTACTCACAAAAGAACGCCTTCACCGACGCTTTAAAGGTCTGATGGTGCCCTTTATTGTGGGCTGCGCCCTTTTTATGCAGATGCTAGACGCCACGGTGCTGGCCATCGCCTTACCAGCCATGGCCCTGTCGTTTGACGTGCCTGTGGTTCAACTTAATTTGGCCATTACCGCGTATCTACTGGCAGCAGCAGTCTTTGTACCCATTTCCGGTTGGGCCGCAGACCGCTGGGGTGCCCGGCGAGTGTTTGTGGCAGCCATTGTTGTCTTCACCACGAGCTCGGCCGGTTGTGCACTCGCCAACTCAATGAACGACTTGGTGGCTTGGCGGGTGATGCAAGGCATCGGTGGGGCCATGATGGTGCCTGTCGGGCGCCTGATTTTGCTCAGAACCACAGCCAAGCACGAACTGCTGCGAGCCATGGCATTTTTGTCGATGCCGGCCTTGCTTGGTCCGATGCTTGGCCCGCCGGTGGGTGGGTTTTTAGTGACCTTTGCCTCTTGGCATTGGATTTTCCTGATGAACCTGCCAATCGGGTTGCTGGGCGTTTATATGACCTTGCGCTACGTGCCCTTGAGCAGCAACCAAATTACCCGCCGCCCGCTTGACGCCATTGGCTTCTTTCTCAGTGCGATTTGCTTGGCCACGCTTGTTGCTGCCTTCGAGATGCTTGGCCAAGGTCGCTTGGGGTTGCATTGGGTGGCTGGCCTTTTGATGATCGGTTTGGCCTCTGGCTGGCTATACAAGTGGCATAGCGCACGCTGCGCCAACCCCATCATCGACCTTGAACTCATGCGTATCTCGTCTTTTCGTGAGTCAGTCATTGGCGGCAATTTGTGCCGCTTTGCCATCGGCGCCACCCCTTTTTTACTGGCGATTCTCTTACAAGTCGGCTTTGGCATGACGCCCCTGTCGGCCGGTTTGATTACCTTTGCCAGCGCGGCTGGTGCTTTGTTGATGAAGTTCACTGCCCGACCCATCTTGCAACGTTGGGGCTACCGACGCGTACTCATGAGTAATGCCGTGCTGACCGGGGCGGCTCTGGCCGTATGCGCTACTTTTAGTGCGCAAACCCCAGTGGCCATCATGATTGGGGTGCTTTTGATTGGTGGCTTTTTTAGGTCTTTACAGTTCACCGCCGTCAACACCCTTGGCTTTGCCGATATTCCTGCAGACCGGATGAGTAGCGCCAGTGGCTTTAGTGCCATGGCTCAGCAACTCAGCATCAGTTTGGGCGTTGGAATCGCTGCGAGTGCGATCAACGTCAGCATGACCGTTCGCGGTGCTGCCACGCTAACATCGGTTGATTTGGTCGCCGGTTTTGTCACGATCGGCCTATTTTGCGCCTTGTCAGTGTTCTCATTTCGGCGCTTGGCGCCAACAGCTGGCGAGTCGCTGCAAAGCCGAACCCCATAGGGTCATTCGCCAGCGCTTCAAGTGGTTAAGCGACACCCCGAATCAGTGCAGAACCTGACTCAAAAAAAGCTTGGTGCGCTCTGACTGCGGATTGTCAAAGAACGACACAGGATCGTTTTCTTCGATGATCTCGCCCTGATCCATGAAAATGACTCGGTTCGCGACTTTGCACGCAAAACCCATTTCGTGCGTCACAACCAGCATGGTCATACCACCTTGTTCAGCCAACCCCACCATCACGTCAAGGACTTCTTTGACCATCTCGGGATCCAGTGCAGACGTTGGTTCATCAAACAACATGATTTTGGGGTTCATACACAAGGAGCGTGCAATCGCTACCCGTTGCTGTTGGCCACCCGAAAGCTGGCCAGGAAATTTATTCGCCTGCTCAGGAATCTTCACACGCTCCAGGTAAATCATCGCCTCTTGTTCAGCCTGTGCCTTAGGTGTTTTGAGCACCCAGATGGGACCCAATGTGAGGTTTTCCAGAACCGTCAAATGCGGAAACAAATTAAAGTGCTGAAACACCATGCCGACTTCGCGCCGTATGGCTTCAACGCCTTTAATGTCACCTGTTAAGGCCATGCCATCAATGATGATATCGCCTTGCTGGTGCTCCTCGAGCCGATTCAAGCAGCGGATCAAAGTGGACTTACCCGAACCCGACGGACCACAAATCACGATCCTTTCACCCGCGGCCACTTCGAGATTGATGTCGCGCAACACGTGGAATTTGCCGTACCACTTATTGACGTGATGCATTTGAATCAATGCGTCTGCCATGCCAACTCTCCAAAAAATACTGCGACGCTCTTGGCTAGTGTCGTTGACCCACTGCCAAACGCTTTTCTAGCGCCTGACTATACTTGGACATCGAGTAACAAAAGATGAAATAAATCGCGGCAATAAAAACATAGACTTCCAAACTGAAACCCTGCCATGTTGGGTCTGTCAGCGCGGCCTTGGCCGCAAGCGTCAAATCAAAAATACCAATAATCACGACTAGAGATGTGTCGTTGAACAACGAAATAAAAATTCCGACCAAAGGCGCAATCACGATTTTTAGCGCTTGCGGCAAAATGATGAGCTGGGTCTTCTGCCAGTAAGACAAACCCAAAGAATCAGCGCCCTCATACTGACCTTTTGAGATGGCTTGCAAACCCACGCGGACCGTTTCAGCCACGTAGGCGGCGGCAAACAACACAATTGCAACCAGCGCTCGCAGCAATTTGTCGATGGTCACGCCCTCAGGCAAAAAAAAGGCAACATGACCGAAGACATGAAGAGCAGGCTAATCAATGGCACGCCA
>JAFMCG010000149.1 GCA_017857895.1 Burkholderiaceae bacterium
TGTGCTCTTCCGATCTAGGTTTGAATAACATGCCAAACTTCGTTTTCTTGTGGACGGATATCGCACTGTTTGCGCTAGTAGCCACAGTTGCGCTGTACGCCTGGCAGATCAGCCGTTCTGAGACGGCCAAAGCCACGTGGTCGCGCGTGGCTCGCAGTGGTTCATCAATGAGTGCGGGCGTGGTGTTGTTGTTTTTTGTGTTGGTTGGGTTGTTGGATTCGGTTCATTTCCAACCTCGATTACCGCCTGCCCCTAATGCGCCACCCGGTGCGGCGGTGGTCTATTCGCCCCAAGTGGTGTCATTGCTCGACACGCTTTTGTCGGACACCGCTTTGCTACACAAAGAAAAAACATTTTCTGCGCCCTTGGGTTGGTTGCAATTCACCAAGGAAACCATTTTGCAAGACGGTGGTGAGCCCGTTCGTGACTTCCCACGATTGAAGTTTGGTGGCAAACACTTGGACAACCCAGAAGAGCAGTGGCTCTCGGATGTGCTTTATCGCGCCAGTGTTGGTGGTGGTGCTGGTTTATTGGCCGCGCTCGTTCTGGCTAGATTGCTGATCGCTCTAATCAGTCGTGCGCGCCGTCGGAAGGCAGCCAAACAGGACACCAAAAACGGATCAGACATCCAGTCAGATTTTGGTTGGGTTAGCGTCTTGCGTGAAATTTGGCGTGGCCATAGTGAGGTGGCTTGGCGCCCAGTGATGATCACCATGTTTATGGTTTGTCTTTTGCTCGGGGTCACATTTGGCTTGGCCAGTGGGTACCACGTGTTTGGCACGGATCGCACGGGTAATGATGTCCTTTGGCAAGCGCTAAAAAGCATTAGAACAGCCTGGGTCATTGGTAGTTTAACGACAGTGGCAATGTTGCCACCCGCCATCATTTTTGGTTTGACTGCGGGTTACTTTAAGGGCTGGGTCGACGATGTCATTCAATATATCTACACCACGCTTACGGCGATTCCAGGCGTCTTGCTGATAGCAGCGGCGGTATTGATGATGCAGGTCTATATTGATACCAACCCTGAGTTGTTTCCAACGGCGGCGCAACGCGCTGACTTGCGTTTGTTTTTGTTGTGCATGATTCTTGGCTTGACAGGCTGGGCTGGACTTTGCCGACTGCTGCGTGCCGAGGCGCTTAAATTACGTGAACTTGAGTATGTTCAGGCATCGCGTGCTTTTGGGATTTCGCACCTGAAAATCATTGCCCGCCATTTGCTGCCCAATGTGATGCACATCGTGCTCATTACCATTGTGTTGGAGTTCTCCGGTTTGGTTCTTTATGAGGCGGTGTTGTCCTATCTCGGGATCGGGGTGGATCCAACGATGAATTCATTTGGCACCATGATTGACAAATCACGCTTAGAGATGTCGCGCGATCCGATGATTTGGTGGACGTTATTAGCCGCCTTCGTGTTTATGTTGACCATGGTGCTGGCTGCTAATCTGTTTGCCGATGGTGTGCGAGATGCCTTTGATCCGCGCAGCCGCGGTTTCAGACCGACGCGTCGCAACCGACTGCTAGCCGTGCTCAAGCGGGAGAGCAACTGATGAGCATTGAAAAAACAGATGTTTTGCGAGTTGAGGACCTGACCATTGCCATCGATCATGATGGGGGCTTGCGCTATGCGGTTCAATCGCTGGCTTTGACAGTCAAGCGCGGCGAGACGTTCGCGTTGGTGGGTGAATCGGGCTCAGGCAAAAGCATGACAGCCATGTCGCTATTGAGGCTGCTACCTGATGCGCTTGAGGTGGTTGATGGGAAAATCTTTCTCGATGGCGTTGATGTCAATGCATTGCCCGAGTCGGCGATGCAGCGTATTCGGGGTGGTCGGGCGGCGATGATTTTTCAAGAACCGGGCACCAGTTTAAATCCAGTGATGCGCGTGGGCGATCAATTGTTAGAAGCCATTCGAGCGCATACGTCTTTACGCGCTAAGCCTGCGCGTGACAAAGCCATTGAGTGGCTTAAACGTGTCGGTATTCCTGAGCCTGATGTGCGCATTGACGACTTTTCGTTCCAGTTCTCTGGGGGCCAAAAGCAACGCATCATGATTGCCATGGCTTTGGCCGCTGAACCGGATCTGCTCGTTGCTGACGAACCGACCACGGCGTTGGACGTGACGGTGCAGGCTCAAATCTTGGATTTGTTGGCTGATATTCAAAAAGAGTTCGGCATGGCGGTGCTGATTATTACTCACGATTTGGCTGTGGTTCGTAAAGTGGCTGATACCGTGGCGTTGATGCGTCATGGCGAGATTGTTGAAACCGCACCGGCCGAGACTTTCTTTACCGCGCCCAAGCACCCCTATGCACGTGAATTGTTTGATGCTATCCCGACCTTTGAAAAGCGCGGTCGTCCATTGTCGGCTGAAGGGCAGAAACGGCAGCACGAAAGAAGTGAATCAGAGGACTTACCCTTCTCAGAAGTAGTGTTGTCAGTGCAAGGTCTTCGGGTAGGCTACCCCATCCGTCAAGGATGGCTAAGGCGCCAAGTGGGTGTCAGCCAAGTTGTGTCGGGGGTTTCGTTTGAATTGCGACGGGGTCAGACCTTGGCTTTGCTTGGTGGGTCGGGGTGCGGCAAAACAACTGTCGCCAAAACGTTGTTACGGCTTCTTGACGGCACTGCTGTCGCCTCTGGTTTGGTCAAACTTTTAGGCGTGGATTTACTCGGTGCAAACAGACAAGCTTTGATGGCACTGCGTGCAAATATTCAGATCGTGTTTCAGGATCCATTCGCATCACTGGATCCGCGGATGCGCGTCGGTGAGATTTTAGAAGAGGGGGTTGCGGCACTTATACCCAGCCTATCGTCAATTGAACGCCAGGGACGCGTTGCCAAACTCTTGATCCGCGTGGGGCTGCCGCTCGATACGGCCACGCGATACCCACATGAGTTCTCTGGTGGGCAACGTCAACGCATTGCGATCGCGCGGGCCTTGGCCGTCGAGCCCCGTGTGTTGATTCTTGATGAGCCAACCTCGGCGCTTGATGTATCGGTTCAAGCGCAGATTCTCGATTTGCTGCATGACTTACAGCGTGAGACCGGCATGGCTTACCTGTTCATCACGCACAACTTCGGGGTGGTGGAGTATTTTGCTGATGAGGTGGCCATCATGGATGCCGGTGAGATTGTTGAGCAAGGCACGGCCGAGCAAGTGCTTAACCACGCCAGCCATCCGGTGACCCAAAGACTGCTTGAGGCGGTGCCACGTCTGACCTTTGGCTAGAAAGGTTGGCCTATACTCAGACTATGTCTTGAAATTGTCACAGATGACCCTAGATATAGAACATGGCGTACAAAGTCTTTAACCTCCAATGCGAGTCGGGTCACCTTTTTGAAGGGTGGTTTGCTTCGCATGATGATTACGACGATCAGACTAGTCGAGGTTTATTGGCGTGCCCAATGTGTCAAAGCGCATCGATTCAAAAAATGCCGTCGGCACCACGATTGAATTTTGGTAAAGCCGTGGCGCCTAGTGCCGCTGCTGCATCCACGGTAAGCGCAACAGTCACCCAAAACGAACAATTTCAACGGCAAGCCATTGCTTTGCAACAGATTCGTGCCTTAATTACAGCAACTGAGAACGTGGGCCCTCGTTTCGCTGATGAGGCCAGACGAATTCACGAAGGAGAGGCCGACCAGAGAGCCATCCGCGGAACAGCCACGCATCAAGAGCGTGCTGAGTTGATTGAAGAGGGCATTGCGGTGGTGGCATTACCCGAGTTTTTGACGGGCGAACAGTTGCAATAAGCGAACGGTTAGATTCGGTATGAAATGATCTGTCTAAGATTTACCCAGCCCCCGCTGAAATTTGAGGCTGGATAAATCTAGAAATTCAACTTAATGCCTTAAAGAAATCACATCACGCGGCTGCGGTATTCACCCGTGCGAGTGTCGATTTCAATTTTGTCACCGATGTCACAAAAAAGCGGAACTGGCAATTGGTAGCCGGTGTTGATGGTGGCAGGCTTCATGACTTTTCCAGAAGTGTCACCACGAACAGCGGGTTCAGTGTAAGTGATTTCACGCACAACCAAAGTGGGCATTTCAACTGAGATCGCACGGCCTTCATAGAACACCACTTCGACTTTCATGGCATCTTCAATGTAGTGCAGGGCGTCGCCCATGCTGTCGGCTTCCACTTCATACTGATTGTATTCCTCGTCCATGAAAGCATACATGGGGTCAGCAAAGTAAGAGTAGGTGCATTCTTTGCGATCAAGAACAACAACTTCAAACTTCTCATCAGCTTTGTAAACCGATTCGCTACCTGAGCCGCTCAAAAGGTTCTTGAACTTCAACTTAACGACAGCTGAGCTTCGGCCAGATTTGTTGTATTCCGCGCGCTGCACAACGAGGGGTTCCCCGTTGACCATAATGACATTACCAACGCGTAATTCGTGCGCTGTTTTCATATAAAAACTCCGACGTTAGAGGACCTGCCCGTCGACAGGTGCAGGCAGATGTTGCAGACCCGCTAGTTTACATTTTCTTAGGCCAATCGGTGGTCTGATTGCCTTTGACGGCTCAATTCATCCAATTGGCTAGCCAGATCAGGTGCTTGAGCCAAGGTCTGGCTTAAGTTCTCGCTAGCGAACTGCCAGTCAAACCAAAGGGGAGCTTTAAGGGTTTGGCTGAGAATGTGTGCCAGCTGTGGTGTTGCATCATCAGCGGTGTAGTCAAGTGATGGTTTGGTGACCCAAAGTCGTAGGGCCGTTTGAACCTGGCTGGGTAGGCTTGTCCTAGCCAGCCAGGCATTCAGTTTGATCTGATGTGTTTGTTCGATCTGGGGATAGACATGCCATATAAATGGGCGTTTGGCCCATATGGCACGTATAAATGAGTCCTCGCCTCTAACGATATTTAAGTCCATGCTCCAAAGTAGGCGATCGAATTCGGGTTGAGAAAGAAAAGGGATCGCTTGCCAGCGGATGTGGTTTGACGACTTAAAGTCTTTGG
>JAFMCG010000024.1 GCA_017857895.1 Burkholderiaceae bacterium
GACGCACATTACCATCGTTGCCGTTACGCTCTTTTTGCATCGTTCGCAAGCGCATCGTGGTGTTGACTTGCATCCTGTGATATCGCATTTCTTCCGGTTTTGGCTATGGCTAACAACGGGCATGGTGACCAAAGAGTGGGTTTCGATCCATCGTAAACACCATGCGCGCTGCGAACGCGACGGCGATCCCCATTCGCCAATGATTTACGGCATTGGCCGGGTCATGTTTCGTGGCGCCGAGTTGTACCGCGACGAGTCAAAGAACGCAGAGACCACCAATAAGTATGGTCACGGCACACCCAATGATTGGCTCGAAAAAAACCTCTACTCGCGCCACTCAGCCTCGGGCATCGTGGTGATGTTGGTGATTGATGTTTTGTTGTTTGGCTCACTGGGCTTGGCTGTTTGGGCTGTTCAAATGGCTTGGATTCCGTTTTGGGCAGCGGGCGTTGTCAACGGGATCGGTCACTTTTGGGGCTATCGTAACTTCGCGTCACCAGATACCAGTACCAATGTGTTTCCAATTGGCATCTTGATTGGCGGCGAAGAGTTGCACAACAATCACCACGCTTACGGTACATCAGCCAAGTTTTCGAGCCGTTGGTTTGAAATTGACATTGGCTGGGGCTACTTGACGCTGCTTAGCTGGCTTGGTCTGGCCAAGATCCGTAAAGTGGCACCCAAGTTAAAGTTGGGTTCGCACGGTAAGCCGGTTGTTGACTTACAGACTTTGCAGGGCGTTATTGCGCATCGTTATGAAGTTTTGGCTCGCTACACCGGCCTGATGAAACAGGCATGCCAGGAAGAAGTGAGCAAACTGACCCAAAAAAATGACACCTTGGTCAACGCTGAGGCCTTGAAGTCAGCTGCGCATTGGTTGGGTCGTGGTGATGAAACGCTGGCCCCTGAAGAGCGTGAGCGCATTCATCAAACGCTTTCGCAAACCGAATCATTGTCTGTGATGGTTCAAATGCGGCATGATTTGGTCAAGCTTTGGGATAGCTCCAGCGCCAGCAGTGAGCAACTGTTACATGATCTTCAAGAATGGTGCCATCGCGCCCAACAAAGCGGCATCGTCAGCTTACAGGAGTTCGCTCTGCGATTACGCCGTTACGCGGCATGATTGAACAGCTCAACGACCCCCAGCGAGCGGCTGTCACGTCCTCGCAGGAGCACGCACTTATTCTGGCTGGTGCAGGTAGCGGCAAAACAAAGGTTCTGACCACGCGAATCGCTTGGCTCATCCAAAACCGGTTTGCCAGCCCGCTAGCCATCTTAGCCGTTACCTTTACAAACAAAGCAGCTCGCGAGATGCAAACTCGCGTGGCGGCTTTGTTGCCCATCAACACCCGTGGCATGTGGATCGGTACCTTCCACGGGCTCTGCCACCGGCTCCTTCGCGCGCACAGCCGCGACGCGGGGTTGCCACAGTCCTTTCAAATCCTCGACACCACGGATCAATTGGCCGCGATTAAACGCCTTTTGAAAGCAAACGGCATAGACGATGAAAAATTTCCTGCGCGTGATGTGCAACGCTATATCAACGCGTCAAAGGAAGAGGGTCTTCGTGCTGATGCGGTGATTGTTGATGACCCTTTTAGCCGTCGTATGCGCGAAATCTATGCGCTATACGAAGCGCAATGCCAGCGCGATGGGGTGGTTGACTTCCCCGAGCTGCTATTGCGTGCTTTAGAGCTGTTGCAGCGCCACGAACCCATTCGCAGCCATTATCAGCAGCGGTTCAAACACATATTAGTTGATGAGTTTCAAGACACCAACAAAATGCAATATCAATGGTTGAGATTGCTCGGTGACGGCGGTGCCAATATTTTTGCAGTGGGTGATGATGACCAGTCAATCTATGCTTTTCGTGGGGCCAATGTTGGCAACATGGCTGATTTTGAGCGTGAGTATGCACAGGGCACTGTGGTTCGACTAGAGCAAAACTATCGTTCGCACGGACATATTCTTGACGCGGCGAACGCATTGATTGCGCATAACAGCTCACGCTTGGGTAAAACCTTGTGGACCGATGCCGGTGAAGGCGAACAAATCCGTGTCATCGAGCAGCCAACTGACTTTGCCGAGGCGCAGTGGGTGGTCGATGAAATTCGTGCGCTCACGCGTGATGATTTCAAGCGCGATGACATTGCGATTCTGTATCGCAGTAATGCGCAGTCCCGCGTCTTGGAGCACGCCCTTTTTTCAACAGGCATCGCTTATCGGGTTTATGGTGGATTGCGCTTTTTTGAGCGACAAGAAGTCAAGCACGCACTGGCATATCTGCGTTTGGCCAGCCGGATTGACGATGACACATCGTGGCTACGTGTGGTGAATTTCCCAGCCCGTGGTATTGGTGCACGCAGCCTTGAGTCATTGACCGATCAGGCTCGTGCCAACGGGACCAGCCTCGCGCAGGCTGTGCCTCGCGTGGCTGGTAAAGCCGGTAGTCATTTGGCTCAGTTTTTTACGCTGCTCCAACAGATGCAACAAGACACCTTGAAGTTGCCACTGGCAGAGACAGTTGATCAGATTATCGAAGCATCTGGGTTGCGTGCGCATTACCGTGCTCAACGCGATGGTGCCGAACGGGTGGAAAACTTGGACGAATTGGTCAACGCAGCCAAAGTTTTTGAGCTTGAGGAAGATTTGGCGGGCGTGCCTTGCGGGGTCGCACGCGAACCGGTGTCTGGCACAGAAAACATAGACGGTACTGAAATCATTCCGATGTCGCCGCTCGATTCTTTTTTGTCGCATGCGGCGCTTGAGTCGGGTGACACTCAAGCCCAAGCCGGTGAGCAAGCGGTGCAGCTCATGACCGTGCATGCAGCAAAAGGCCTGGAGTTTGACGCCGTCTTCATTTCAGGGCTTGAGGACGGTCTTTTTCCGCACGAAAACAGTATTTACGAACCCAGCGGCCTCGAGGAAGAGCGCCGATTAATGTATGTGGCGATAACGCGGGCTAGAAAACGCCTTTACCTAAGCTTGGCACAAAGCCGAATGCTCCATGGTCAAACCCGCTACAGCATACGGTCACGTTTTCTTGAAGAGGTGCCAGAGGCTCATGCCAAGTGGTTGTCACCGCGCGCCAAGCAAGCCTGGGCCGACCAACCCATGTTGAACAGCATGACTGCTGCTAACAAGGCCATCAGTAGCTTGACAACGGGCCTTGAGATCGCTGGGGTGCGCTTCAGAGTCGGGCAGGGGGTCAGACACCCTCGCTTCGGAGATGGAACAATATTGTCTTTGTCAGGCCTCGGGCTCGATGCCCAAGCACAGATCCACTTTCTGGATGTTGGCACCAAGACACTCGCGCTTGGCATCGCCAAGCTCGATATCATCGAGGGCTAGGCCATTCCATTTTAAAAGGCCGTTGTTGTTTCTTTCAGCGCCTCAATCTGTCCCATCGTTAACAGCCAGTCCTCTTCCAGACGGGCTTTTTCTTGGATCAGTTGCCCATGCTCTAAGAGCACCTTTTGTCTTGCCTCAGTATTGGCATCAGCATAAAAAGACTCGTCGGCCAACTTCACGTCCAATGTATCCACCTGTTTGCGGATGGCCTCTAAACGTGCGTCAATTGAGGCGATTTTCTTATCCAACGGTTTTTTTGCATTGGCCAACTGCTGTCGTGCTTGCGCTTGATCTCGGCGTTGTTGTTTTCTGTCAGCGGCTTGCTCGGCTCTAGCCGCCGGCGAAAGCGCTGCACTGCCTGAAACCAGCTGACGATAGTCATCAAGATCGCCGTCAAATTTTTGCACTGATCCATCGGCAACCAACCAAAATTGATCAACGGTGGTTCTTAGCAAGTGTCGGTCGTGAGAGACCAGTAACAGGCTGCCCTCGTACTCGGCAAGCGCCGTGGTTAGTGCTTCACGGGTCTCAACATCGAGGTGGTTGCTCGGCTCATCGAGGACCAGTAAGTTTGGTTTGTGCCAAACCACCAATGCCAATGCCAGCCGGGCCTTTTCTCCACCAGAAAATGGTGCAATGACTTCATTGACCCGGCTACCAGTAAAACCGAATTGGGCCAAATAGTTGCGGTGTTGCTGCTCCCTCACGCCAGGGGAAATGCGAGCCAAATGCAGCAGTGGCGTGGCGGTGGCATCAAGCACGTCCATTTGGTGTTGCGCAAAATAGCCGATTTTGAGTGTATTGGCAGCCAGCCTATCGCCAGCCATGGACTCGAGTTCACCAGCGATGAGTTTGATCAGCGTGGATTTGCCCGCGCCGTTGACGCCGAGCACGCCTATGCGGTCACCCGCCTCAACGCGTTGGGTCACTTTTGACAAAATGGTGTGCGGCTTACCGTTGACCGAATACCCCACGCTGGCGTCTTTTAACTGCACGAGTGTGTCGGGGGTGTTATCTGGCTGAGGGATGCGGATGTCAATGTTTGCCTCGGCCTGAAGCGGTGCAAGGGCTTGCATGCGTGCCATTGCTTTCACACGGCTTTGTGCTTGTTTCGCTTTCGATGCTTTGGCTTTAAAGCGATCAATAAATGACTGCAGTCGAGCGGTTTCTTGGGTTTGTTTGTCCCAGGCCACTCGGGTTTGGCGCAAACGCTCAGCCCGTTGGTTGAGAAAGGAGTCATAGCCGCCCTTGTATCGAACCAGTTTGCGGTGATCGACGTGCAAGATCACTTGAGAGACCGCATCCAGAAATTCAGTGTCGTGAGAAATGACGATCACCGAGCCCTCGTAGCTGGCCAACCACCGCTCAAGCCAGAGCATGGCATCAAGGTCTAAGTGGTTGGTTGGCTCGTCTAACAGCAATAAATCGGAGGGTGCCATCAGGGCTTTGGCTAGGCTGATACGCATCTGCCAGCCGCCAGAAAACGAGCCCACTGGGTGGCTCCACTGCTCAGCGCTAAAGCCAAGTCCGGCCAGCAGAGATTCTGCCCTTGCATTCGCCTGCCAAGCCCCTGCCTCGTTTAAAGCCGCTTCGAGCTCACCAATCAATTCACCGCTGGCCGTTGAGGTTTCGGCCAACGCGCGTTGTGCTTGTAGTGCGCGTAAATGGCGATCGCCGTCAATGACATGCTCACGCGCTGACCGATCCATGTCGTCAACGGTTTGTTCAACCCAGGCCAAGCGCCAACTATCAGGGTAGTGAATGTCGCCACCATCAAGGTCGATATGACCTTTGATGACAGAAAATAGGGTGGATTTGCCACTGCCATTGCGTCCGACCAGACCCACTCTCTCACCAGGATGCACCACAAATTCAGCCCCCTCAAAGAGAACGAGGGTCCCGCGCATGATGTTTAGTTCACTGGCTCTAATCACGATGACAGTTGATCCGCACGGATCAGAAGAAGGTTTTGTTCGGTGGCCATGGTGTCGATCCAGAGAGGGTTTAGTAAGGGGAAGGCCGCCTCAAAATGGGCCCGTTCATGGCCAATTTCTAGAAGTAAAAAACCGTCGTCATTCAAGTATGACGAGAGTTTTTCGAGCAACTGTTTAACCAAAAACATGCCGTCATCGCCACCTGCCAGCGCCATGTTGGGTTCTTTTAAGAATTCAGCTGGCAGGGCGTCCATAGAGGTCTGATTAACGTAAGGCGGATTGCAAATAATCAGGTCGTAAGCACAGCCGCGAGGCAAGGCATCAAGCAAGTTACCTTCATGCAAATGAACCTGATCATTGAGTCCGTAGTCATCAATGTTTTGTTGGGCGATAGCCAAGGCCGCCGGCGAAATATCAGTGGCATCGACTGTCGCATTCGGGAAATGAAGGGCCGCCATGATGGCCAAGCACCCCGATCCTGTGCAGATGTCCGCAACGCAGTTAATCGCGTGGGCATCGCTCACCCACGGTTCCAATGATGTCAACAGCAGTTCGGCAATCGGTGAACGGGGAATCAGGACGTCGGGTGAGACCCTGAATTTAAAGCCTTGAAGCCAGGCCTCCGAGACGATGTAAGCCGTCGGAACATGCTGCTCACAGCGTTGTTCGATGGCACTCAGAAGCTGTTGGCGCTCCGATGGCAGTAGCGTGGCATCAAGAAACGGATTGAGTTGCTCAATGGGTAGGTCAAGACTTCTGAGCACCAGAAAGACAGCGTCATCCCATGCATTGTCAGTGCCTTGGCCAAAATGAACGTGATGTCGGTTCATTTGGCTGACGGCAAATCGCAACCAATCACGAACGGTAACCAGTTGTAGCAGATGATCGTTTTTTGTACCCGAAACTGTCATTTCAACAAAAGCTGTTCAAGCGTACGGCGGTAAATATTTTTTAAAGGTTCGAGTTCAGCGATATCAATGTGTTCATTGATCTGATGAATCGAGGCATTTAAAGGACCAAACTCAACCACTTGGGGGCATATCTGCGCAATGAAGCGACCATCGGATGTGCCGCCAGTCGTTGAAAGCGTGGTCTCATGACCGGTCTCGGCTTTGATGGCGTGAGACAGGGCATCGCTTAACGTGCCTTTGGGCGTCAGAAAAGGTAAGCCACTGACAGACCATTCAAGCGTATAGGTCAGCTGGTGGGCGTCGAGAATGTCTCGTACCCGTGTTTGCAAGGTTTGAACGGTGTTTTCGGTGGAAAACCGAAAATTGAAATCAATCACGACTTCGCCTGGGATGATGTTGCTCGCACCCGTGCCGCCATGGATGTTCGATATCTGAAAACTGGTGGCGGGAAAGTATTCGTTACCGTTATCCCAAACTTCAGCGATCAAGCGGTTGAGTGCTAGATTGGCTTCATGAATGGGGTTACGGGCCAAGTGCGGGTAGGCGATGTGACCTTGCTTGCCTTGCACTTTTAGTTTGCCTGACATGGAGCCACGACGCCCGTTTTTGATCGTGTCACCCAGGCGATCCACCGAGGTGGGTTCACCCACGATACAGAAGTCAGGGGTTTGACCACGGGCCTTAAGCGCGTCGCAAACGATAACCGTACCATCCGTAGCCGGTCCTTCTTCGTCAGACGTGATCAGCATGGCAATCGATCCTTGGTGATCGGCGTGGGCCAGCACAAATTCTTCAGCCGCTGTCGCAAAAGCCGCAATCGAGCTTTTCATGTCAGCAGCCCCACGACCATAGAGCTTTCCGTCAACAATGGTTGGCACAAACGGATTGCTATTCCACCGCTCAAGAGGACCTGTTGGCACCACATCGGTGTGGCCTGCAAAAACCACCAAAGGCGATTGAGTACCGCGCCTGGCCCAAAGATTCTTTACGCCACCTTGTTCGAATATTTCGGCAACAAATCCCATGGGCTCCAAGATCTCCATCAGGAGCTCTTGGCAACCCGCATCTTCTGGCGTCACAGACGCGCGTTCAATTAAGGTTTTGACTCGGTTTAAGACAATGGTCTCAGTCACGGCAGTTATGCTCTCAGAAGGTCATTGATACTGGTTTTGGCACGGGTTTGGGCATCCACTTTCTTCACAATCACGGCGCAAGCTAAGCTGTGTGAGCCATCGGCAGCTGGCAGTGAGCCTGGCACAACCACAGAGCCTGAAGGCACACGACCATAAATGATTTCGCCTGTTTCTCGATCAAAAATACGAGTGCTTTGTGACAGAAAAACACCCATTGCGAGCACTGAGTTTGATTCAACGATGACCCCTTCGACGACCTCTGAACGGGCACCGATGAAGCAGTTGTCTTCAATGATGGTTGGGTTTGCTTGCAGGGGCTCGAGCACGCCACCAATCCCGACGCCACCCGACAGGTGTACGTTTTTACCAATCTGGGCGCAACTGCCGACGGTGGCCCACGTATCGACCATGGTGCCTTCATCAACGTAGGCACCAATATTGACGTATGACGGCATCAACACAACGTTTTTACCGATAAAGGCGCCGCGTCTGGCGACAGCGGGTGGCACAACGCGATAGCCGCCAGCGTTGAACGCATTTTGACCAAACCCAGAAAACTTAAGCGGTACTTTGTCAAAAAACTGTAACGGTGCTTGTCCCATCACCTCGTTGTCATTAATACGAAACGACAGTAAGACCGCTTTTTTTAACCATTGATGGACCACCCAATCAGCGCCGATTTTCTCAGCGACCCGCAAGGTGCCTTGGTCAAGTGAGTCAATTGCGTGTTCAATGGCTTCGCGCACTGTAGCGTCAACAGTCTGTGGAGATAAAGAGGCGCGCTCTTCCCAAGCTTGTTCGATAGTGGTTTGCAGGTCAAGGGTCATGGTTCAATCGCTCCTTAGGATTATGGGTCATCATCACGGATGACCGGCAGTGTAGCCAATATTAGGGATCAAGGGCGCAATTGCCTATCAGCCTGTCAGGCGTTGGTTCCTGACAAAAGCAGCAATGCGTTTGGCACCTTCGACACATTGTTCGATTGGCGCAACCAATGCAATTCTTATTCGGTTAGTGCCAGGATTAATGCCACTGGCCTCACGTGACACGTAACTGCCAGGCAGGACTTTGACGGCCTGTTGGTCCAGCAAGTCATGGGTGAATTTGGCGTCATCAGAGGCAGTAGCAGCCCAAAGGTAAAAAGAAGCATCGGGTCGTTTGACGTCTAGCACGGGGGCAAGAATGGGCAACACGGCCTCAAATTTATCGCGGTAGGCTTGGCGGTTTGCTTTGACATGAACTTCGTCTTGCCAAACGGCCATGCTGGTGGCGGCAACAAGAGGGGACATGGCGCTGCCGTGGTAGGTTCGATAGAGTAAGAACTGCTTAATCAGATCGGCGTTACCCGCCACGAAACCAGACCGTAGCCCCGGTAGGTTCGATCGTTTGGATAAACTCGAAAAACTGACCAGTTTGTCAAAGCTCGTGCGACCAAGTGCATGGGCAGCCTGTAAGCCACCCATCGGTGGATTGTCTTCGTCAAGATAGATTTCGCTATAACACTCATCAGAGGCGATCACAAAATCATGGCGGTCAGCAAGCTCAAACAGGTAGCGCCAGTCTTCAAGGCCCATAACGCTTCCAGCAGGGTTGCCTGGGCTGCAAACAAACATCAGTTGCGTTTCTTGCCAGATTTCGGCAGGAACACTTCGCCAGTCTGACAAGAAGTTTTTATCAGCTTGGCTGTTGACGTAATACGGGCGCGCGCCAGCCAAAAGCGCAGCACCTTCATAGATTTGATAGAAAGGGTTGGGGCAAACAACCCAGCCGCCTCGGCTGTCATCGATGACCACTTGAGCGAAGGCAAACAGCGCTTCGCGCGAACCTAGCGCCGGTAAGACCTGTGTTTGGGGGTCAATGAAAGGCAAGCCGTATCGCTTTTCTAACCATTTGGCGATGGCTTGACGCAAACCATCGCTGCCTTTGGTTGGTGGGTAGCCCGACAGTCCAGCAAGTGACTCAGTGATGGCTTGTTTGGCCAGTAAAGGGGCGTCGTGTTTGGGCTCACCGATCGACAAATCGATGAGAGGCAAGCCTGTGGCCTGCGGGTTGGCGCTCGCGAGTAATCCTCGAAGCTTCTCAAAAGGGTAGGGCTGCAGCAGATTTAGGCGTTTGTTCATGGGATGGATTTTAGCCTTAGCGAGCCCGTTATGGGTATCCAAAAAATAGTTTGTGTCTGTGCGCTACAATCACGTTTACTGCGAAGGTGGCGAAATTGGTAGACGCACCAGGTTTAGGTCCTGACGCCCTCACAGGTGTGCGGGTTCGAGTCCCGCCCTTCGCACCATTTTTTACAACCCCCGGGGCTGGTGGATGTGCTTAGCCCCGACTTGATCGAGTTGGTGAAAAATCTATGCAACCCGTGGTTGAAACGTTAGAAGGCCTCGAGCGCCGAATTGTAATCTCCGTCGCCCTAGCTGATGTTGAGCTAGCGGTTAAAAGCGAGCTGAAAAAAGCGGCTCGCACTGCGAAGTCGCCGGGATTCAGGCCAGGCAAGGTGCCCATGTCTATTCTTGAGCGTTCACACGCGCCTGGTATCCGATACGACGTCATCAATCAAAAGGTCGGTCAAGCGCTAGACGAGTCCCTGCAACAGTCAGGCTTAAAAGTGGCTGGTTCACCGTCACTGGAGCCCAAGCAAGAGGGTGTGCCAGATGACACACTCGCTTTTTTCGCGACTTTTGAGGTTTACCCTGAAATCACGGTGCCAGACTTAAGCGTCATGACCGTCAATCGTGCCAGTTGCGCTGTCACAGAAGCTGAAGTCGAAAAGACACTGACCGTTCTTCGTGAGCAACGTGCCGAATACGTGGCTGAAGAAGGCCGTTCGGCGGGCGATAACGACCAAGTCAAAATTGATTTCGTTGGCAAAATTGATGACATTGCTTTTGATGGTGGCACGGCGGAGGATTTTGCCTTTGTCCTCGGTAAGGGTCGCATGTTGCCCGAGTTTGAAGCCGCCGTTAGTGGCCTGAAAGCTGGCGACGAGAAAACGTTCCCACTGTCGTTTCCTGCCGATTATGGTGGTAAAGAAGTGGCTGGCAAAACCGCTCAATTCACCATTAAAGTGAAAGAGGTCGCGCGTCCTGAGTTGCCAGTCATTGACGAAGCTTTTGCCAAGTCGCTGGGTCAGGCAGAGGGCAGTGTTGAAAAATTGACCACGGATATCCGCCAAAACCTTGAGCGTGAAGTTCAGTCGCGCACGTCTTCGCGCACCAAAGCCAGTGTGATGGATGCGTTGTTGGCTGCGGCTGATTTCGATGTGCCTAAGGCATTGGTTGCAACGGAGTCAGAAAGCCGTGTCGCGGCTGCTCGCGAAGAGCTGAAGCAGCGCGGTTTGCCTAACGCTGAAACCATTCCAATTCCCCCTGAAACCTTCGCTGATGAGGCAAAACGCCGCGTTAAGCTTGGGCTGATGATCGGTGAGTTGATTCGTCAGGTTGGCTTGCAAGCAAAGCCTGAGCAGGTCAGAGAGAAAATCGAGAAGTTCGCACAGAATTACGAACAACCTGCTCAAGTTGTGAGCTACTACTTGTCAGACCGACAGCGTCGGGCCGAAATCGAGGCTATCGTTCTCGAAGACAATGTGGTTGATCACGTTTTGGCTAAGGCCAAAGTTACCGATGAGACGGTTGTATTCGATGAGCTGATGGGTACTTCTGCACAAGCGGCTTAACTGTCGCAGCACATTGAGGTCAGAGCAAATGAGTACGAGTGGATTTACAGATTTCTATGCATCGATGCATGGCGGTGATTCAGTGACCCCGACCGGCCTTGGATATATTCCAATGGTTGTCGAGCAATCCGGCCGGGGTGAAAGGTCGTACGACATTTACTCGCGTTTGTTGAAAGAACGTGTGATTTTTTTGGTTGGTCCCGTTAATGATCAGTCAGCTAACCTGGTTGTGGCGCAAATGCTCTTTCTGGAGTCTGAAAACCCAGACAAAGACATTTCACTCTACATCAACTCACCTGGCGGTTCCGTTTATGCGGGCATGGCGATGTACGACACGATTCGCTTCATTAAGCCTGACGTGTCAACCTTGTGTACTGGCATCGCAGCCAGCATGGGTGCGTTTTTGTTGGCAGCGGGTGCCAAAGGCAAGCGTTTCGCCTTGCCTAATTCTAGAATCATGATTCATCAGCCCTCTGGCGGTGCTCAGGGGCAGGCCACGGATATTCAAATCCAAGCCAAGGAAATCCTGAGCTTGCGCGAGCGACTGAACCGTATTCTTTCTGAAAACACGGGTCGATCAATTAGCCAAATCGAGCTCGATACCGAGCGCGATAATTTTATGTCTTCAGAAGAGGCCGTGACCTACGGCATCATCGATAAGATGTTGACCACTCGTGCCGATGCCGGCTGACCACCTTCAAGACACCCATGACAGAAAAAAACACACCGACGACAGCCAAGACACTACATTGTTCGTTTTGCAACAAGACGCAAAACGAAGTCCGTAAACTCATTGCTGGGCCGTCTGTTTTTATCTGTGATGAATGCGTTGATCTGTGCAACGACATCATTCGCGACGAGATCGAAGCGAGCACGCGTACTGCAATCAAAACAGAGTTGCCCACGCCGGCGGAAATCAAAGCTTTTCTTGATCGCTATGTGATTGGTCAAGATTCGCCAAAGCGTGTTTTGGCAGTTGCTGTTTACAACCATTACAAACGATTGCGTCATGGGGCTGTTAAGGGCGATGACGTCGAGTTGAGCAAAAGCAACATTCTCTTGGTTGGGCCTACCGGTTCGGGTAAGACTTTATTGGCCCAGACGCTAGCCCGTCAACTTGACGTGCCTTTCGTGATGGCTGACGCCACCACCCTAACCGAAGCGGGTTACGTGGGTGAGGATGTCGAAAACATCATTCAAAAACTGCTTCAAAACTGTGCATACGATGTTGAGAAAGCACAGCGCGCCATTGTTTATATCGACGAGATCGACAAGATTTCTCGCAAATCAGACAACCCCTCGATTACGCGTGATGTTTCGGGCGAGGGTGTTCAGCAAGCATTGCTAAAGCTGATTGAGGGCACTGTTGCTTCGGTTCCACCGCAAGGCGGTCGAAAGCATCCGAATCAAGATTTTGTTCAAGTCGATACGACCAACGTTTTGTTTATCGTTGGTGGTGCCTTTGATGGCTTAGAGAAAGTCATTCTTGATCGGACTGAGCGCAGCGGTATCGGTTTTGGGGCCTCAGTGGCTGCCAAGAGCGCCAAGAGTTCTGGTGAGACCTTTCTTTCGGTTGAGCCAGAAGACTTGATTAAATTTGGCCTGATTCCTGAGCTTGTGGGTCGTTTGCCTGTGGTAGCAACACTGTCTGAGCTCGATGAGCAAACGCTGGTTAAAGTGCTAACGGAGCCGGCTAACGCTTTGGTCAAACAGTTTCAAAAACTGTTTGAGATGGAGGGTGTTGAGCTCGAGATCCGTGAACAGGCCTTGCACGCCATTGCACGCAAGGCGATACGCCGCAAAACCGGCGCCCGTGGGTTGCGCTCTATTCTTGAATCATGTTTACTCAACGTGATGTTCGACCTGCCTTCACAAACCAATGTCACGCGAGTTGTGCTTGATGAGGCGGCTATTGAAGGTGAGGGTGAGCCTCTGCTTGTCTTTGAAGAATCAAGCAAGTCCCCCGTCGAGGGCAAAACCAGAAGCCCTAAAAAAGTTCGTGACGCTGCTGCTTGAACTTGATTTTTAAGCTATTGTCCCTATATCACTAACATCGTTAGCGAAAGCGCCTCGGTCGTTTAAGTCGAGGCGACATTTAAACAGGACAATTTTCTATGTCTGGTCAAAACTTACTGCCCGCACAGCGTTTAACGCTGCCCTTGCTGCCCCTGCGCGACGTCGTCGTGTTTCCACATATGGTGATTCCACTGTTTGTGGGCCGTCCTCGTTCTATTCGTGCGCTCGAAGCCGCCATGGAAGGTGGCAAGAACATCATGCTGGCCGCTCAAAAATCGGCTAGCAAAGATGATCCTACACCTGAAGACGTGTATGAAATTGGTTGCCTGGCAACCATTTTGCAAATGCTAAAGTTGCCTGATGGCACGGTTAAGGTTCTGGTTGAAGGCACTCAGCGCGCCCGCGTTTTGTCGATTGAAGATGTAGAGAGTCATTTTTTGTCAGATGTCATGCCTGTCCTGCCAGATGAGGCCAGTGGCTCAGAAGTCGAGGCCTTGCGCCGTGCCATCGTGGGTCAGTTTGAGACCTATGTCAAACTGAATAAAAAGATCCCGCCAGAGATACTGACATCCTTGGCAGGGATTGATAATGCGAGTCGATTGGCTGACACCATTGCTGCTCATTTGCCCTTAAAGTTAGAGCAAAAGCAGCAGATGCTAGAAGTCATGGATACGGCTCAGCGTTTGGAAAGCCTGTTGGCGCAGCTTGAAACGGAAATTGATATTCTCCAAGTTGAGAAACGGATCCGTGGCCGCGTAAAAAAACAAATGGAAAAGAGTCAGCGCGACTACTACCTCAATGAGCAAGTGAAGGCCATTCAAAAAGAACTCGGCGAAGGGGAAGATGGTGCTGACATTGAGGAGCTTGAAAAGCGCATTCAAGCCGCGCAGCTGCCAAAAGAAGCACGTAAGAAGGTCGATGGCGAGCTTAAAAAGCTCAAGCTCATGTCACCGATGTCTGCTGAGGCAACTGTGGTTCGTACCTACATCGAGACGGTCATCGGTTTGCCGTGGCGTAAGAAAAGCACTGTCAATTACTCAGTGCCTCACGCTGAAACGGTGCTCGATAACGACCACTGCGGGTTAGAAAAAGTCAAAGAGCGAATCGTTGAGTATCTTGCGGTTCAGCAAAGAGTGGACAAGCTAAAAGCCCCGATTTTGTGTCTGGTAGGTCCACCCGGTGTGGGTAAGACTTCACTTGGGCAGTCGATTGCCAAAGCAACCAATCGCCAGTTCATCCGCATGGCTCTCGGTGGCGTTCGTGACGAGGCTGAGATTCGTGGCCATCGCCGGACTTACATCGGTTCCATGCCTGGCAAGATCTTACAAAACATGTCTAAGGTCGGCGTGAGAAATCCGCTATTTTTACTCGATGAAATCGACAAGCTTGGCATGGATTTTCGTGGTGACCCAGCCTCAGCGTTGCTTGAGGTGCTAGACCCAGAACAAAACCACACATTCCAGGATCATTATGTCGAAGTCGACTTTGATCTTTCCGATGTGATGTTTGTGGCCACGAGCAACACCTTAAATATTCCGCCTGCGCTCTTGGATCGCATGGAAGTCATTCGGTTGTCAGGCTACACGGAAGACGAAAAGATCCGCATTGCCAAGGATCATTTGTTGCCCAAGTTGGTCAAAAACAACGGATTGAGTCCAGAGGAACTGACCGTTGAGGACAGCGCCCTGCAGGATATGGTTCGCTACTACACAAGCGAAGCCGGTGTGCGTTCTTTAGAGCGTGAAATCAGCAAGATTTGTCGCAAAGTGGTCAAGCAGCTTGTCGCCCATGTGCCAGCCGGCAGTTCTAAATCGGCTGCTCGTAAGGCTTCAAAGGCCATGGCCACAGCGACGACAGTGGTTGTGAACAGCGGGAACTTGTCTGATTACTTGGGTGTACGGCGCTACAGCTATGGCATGGCCGAGAAAGAAAACCAAATCGGTCAGGTGACTGGCTTGGCTTGGACGGAAGTCGGTGGCGACTTGCTGACCATTGAAGTCGCTGACATGCCAGGCAAGGGTGTGATTTTGCGCACCGGTTCGCTTGGTGATGTGATGAAGGAGTCTGTTGAGGCTGCGCGCAGTGTGGTTCGGGCTCGAGCACGACGGGTTGGTATCAGCGATGCTGTGTTTGAGAAGCGTGATATCCACGTTCACGTGCCAGAGGGTGCGACGCCAAAAGACGGACCCTCAGCGGGTGTGGCGATTACCATCGCGATTATTTCAGCACTAACTCGGATTCCTGTGCGTGCTGATGTGGCGATGACTGGTGAGATCACGCTACGTGGTGAGGTATTGGCGATTGGGGGATTGAAAGAGAAGCTGTTGGCTGCTCGTCGTGGCGGTATCAAGACGGTGCTGATTCCTTCCGAGAACGTCAAAGACCTGGCAGAAATCCCTGATAACGTTAAAAACCACTTAGAGATCATTCCCGTTAAATGGATTGATCAAGCCCTTGAAGTTGCCCTTGAGCGTATGCCTGAAGCGTTGTCTGAAGACGCTCCCTCAGACGCGGTTGTGAGCGGCACGCAAGTCACGGGTGTTGTGGATCCTGTTATTAAGCATTAATAGTCATGGCGGCTTTGGAAGAGTCTGATCAGATCCTTCGCATAGACAAATGGCTTTGGGCAGCGCGATTTTTTAAATCGCGTTCGCTCGCTTCAGAGGCCATCGAGTTGGGACGTGTTCACATCAACGGTGAGCGGGTCAAACCGGCCCGTCACGTCAAGCTCGATGACAAGGTGCAGGTTTATCGGGGTACGGATCGAATTGAGGTTTTTGTGCGGTTTTTAAGCGGTGTTAGACGTTCAGCATCGTTAGCGCAAGCCCTGTATGACGAGACGGCTGAAAGCCAAACGGCTAGGCAGTTGGCGGCTGAAAGTCGGCGGTTTTATTCTGAGCCAACCCGAAATCTTGCCGGTCGACCGACCAAACGCAATCGTCGGGCGATTGAAAGGTTCTCACAAGACGAAAGTTAGTCGCCCCTCTATTGCAGTGGTGTTGCTCGGATGAGTCCAACCACCAACCCTTCAATGGCAAAGTTATCCGTGTCTGAAATAACGATCGGTTCGAAATCTGGATTCTCTGGATCTAACTGAATCCTGCCTTTTTGAACGTTCAATCGTTTAACAGTCACTTCTTCCCCGATTCTGGCCACGACGATCTGTCCCGAGCGAGCTTCTTGCACTTTTTTAACGGCCAGAAGATCCGCATCCAAAATGCCAGCATCACGCATACTCAAGCCACGAACTTCCAGTAAGTAGTCTGGTTGTTTACTGAACATATTGGTGTCAACACTCAGTTCGCGAGAGATGTTTTCTGTCGCGAGAATGGGCGTGCCGGCAGCGACCCGACCAATCAGGGGCAGTGTTAGTGCAGAAATGGCTTTCTCTATCAGACCGCTCGCTGAGGCTTTGTCCGATGATAGATCGGCGGCTTGGGTTAAGCGAATGCCTCTTGATGCGCCAGGCGTGAGGGTGATAAAGCCCTTTTTTTCCAGGGCACGCAAGTGATCTTCTGCGGCGTTGGCGGATTTGAAGCCCAGCGTTTGAGCAATCTCCGCACGTGTTGGGGGGAAGCCTGTTTGCGAAATCGCTTGTTGAATCAAAGAAAGGATTTCAGACTGTCGAGCGGTCAGTTTGGTAGCCATTGGGCGCCCCATGCTGTATGTACATACAGTATTGTCACCCAAAGCCGTTGAAATTGCAACATAGAGTCAATAGTGGCTTGGCATTGCTGACCGTTTGAGCACTGAGCCTTGGTAGTTCCAACGACTCAGTGGTGACATGCAATCAAAACACAAGCAAAGGGAAAGGCAAAGACAAAAGCTTAAGCTGTTTTAATCACGTCAGCGACCGCACTGGCAACAACGTCGATGTTGCGGCTATTTAGTGCCGCGACGCAAATGCGGCCACTTGAAACAGCATAAATGCCGTGTGTGTCTCGCAGGACGTCAACCTGAGCACTGGTCAGGCCAGAGTAGGAGAACATGCCCTTTTGTTCGAGCACAAAAGAAAAGTCAGTGGTTGCGCCATTTGCTTTGATTTTGTTAACGAGGGCAGATCGCATGAGCTTGATGCGGTCACGCATTTCAGTTAACTCGCTATCCCACATTGCAAAGAGTTTTTCGTTGTTTAGTACTTCGGCAACGATGGCCGCCCCAAAAGTGGGGGGATTAGAGTAGTTGG
This sequence comes from Burkholderiaceae bacterium, assembly GCA_017857895.1. Lineage (GTDB taxonomy): Bacteria > Pseudomonadota > Gammaproteobacteria > Burkholderiales > Burkholderiaceae_B > Algicoccus. The sequence goes on from JAFMCG010000024.1 coordinate 17,208, forward strand.
TGCGAATAACGCGTTTGACTTGACTGAGCACGCGCTTGGCCTCGTCAGCGCTGCCCGTGACCACAGTCAGTGCCCCGATCCGTTCTCCGTAAAGCGAGAAAGACTTTGAAAACGAAGTGCTGATAAAACACGTCAGGCCCATTTCAGCGAACAGACGAACAGCCTGGCCATCAGCTTCTAAGCCGTCACCGAAGCCTTGGTAGGCGATGTCTAAAAAGGGTACCAATGATCTCTCTTGAACCACCTGGGCAATTAGCTGCCACTGCGCCGGTGTGGGATCTGCGCCGGTTGGGTTATGGCAGCAGGCATGCAGAACCACGATGCTTTGTGCAGGCAGTGCACGCAAGCCAGACAGCATGGCTTCAAAGTTCAGCCCGCGCGTCGCGGGATCGTAATAAGGGTACTCGAGCACCTCAAAACCAGCTCTCTCAAAGAGGGCTCGGTGGTTTTCCCAACTGGGATTACTGATGGCAACTTTGGCCGTTGGTAGTAATTGTTTCAGGTAATCAGCGCCAATTTTTAGGGCACCCGTACCACCCACGGATTGCACTGTAAAGGCGCGCCCCGATGCGATGGCTTCTGATGACTTGCCCAAGACCAAAGCGCGCGCGCCATCGTTCAGTGTCTTCAAACCCTCAATGGGCAAATAACTGTGTGCTGCAGCAGCGTGTACGCGCTCAATCTCAACCTCGTGTACGCATCGCAAAAGGGGTACACGGCCCGCATCGTCGTAATAAACACCGACGCCGAGATTGACCTTATCGGACCGAGCGTCCGCGTTGTATTGTTCGTTAAGCCCAAGAATAGGGTCACGGGGGGCTAATTCGACGTTTGAGAATAGTGTGCTCATGGCCTGTGTAGAAGGTGAGATTAGTTAAGCGTGTAGGGTTAAGGCTAGACGAGGCGGTTGGCAAGCTTGATAATGATCATCTCTTACCATTCAATGGTACCCTCGTTCGGGGATTTCCCTAGGATAAAGTCTAGCATGGCGCAAGGTCAGTTTATTGAGTTTCCAGACAGCCCGTTTTCTCTTTTTCACCCTTATGCACCCGCCGGAGATCAGCCAGCTGCTATTGACAAGCTCACTCAAGGTGTAACCGATGGATTGATGTACCAGACGCTTCTGGGTGTGACTGGGTCAGGTAAGACTTTCACGATGGCCAATGTGATCGCGCGTACAGGTCGTCCAGCACTGGTGCTCGCGCCAAATAAAACCCTTGCCGCCCAGCTGTATTCTGAGATGCGCGAGTTTTTCCCACGCAATGCGGTTGAATATTTCGTTTCTTATTACGACTACTATCAGCCAGAGGCCTATGTGCCATCGCGTGACCTGTTTATTGAAAAAGACTCGTCAATAAACGAGCACATTGAGCAAATGCGACTTTCTGCCACAAAAAGTCTGCTTGAGCGACGTGACACCATCATCGTTGGCACCGTTTCATGCATTTACGGTATCGGCAATCCTTCTGATTACCACGCCATGGTGTTGATTTTGCGCGTTGGCGATCGTTTGTCGCGTCGCGAAATGTTGGCCCGCTTGGTTGCGATGCAATACACCCGTAATGACACGGATTTCACCCGCGGCGTGTTTCGCGCGCGAGGCGAAGTCATTGATGTTTACCCCGCAGAAAGCGCTGACTTAGCGGTTCGGATCACCATGTTTGATGACGAAGTCGAATCGCTATCATTGTTCGATCCGTTGACAGGCAAGGTGCGTCAGGCGGTGCCGCGTTTCACGGTGTATCCCGGTTCGCACTATGTGACCCCCCGACAAACCGTGTTGCGTGCCATTGAGACCATCAAAGAGGAGTTGCGAGACCGACTCAAGCAATATGTTGACGGCGGACAACTTGTTGAGGCACAGCGACTAGAGCAACGCACCCGTTTTGATTTGGAGATGTTGGCTGAGCTCGGGTTTTGCAAAGGCATTGAAAATTACTCTCGGCATTTGTCGGGTGCCGCGCCAGGTGAGCCACCGCCCACGTTGATTGACTATTTACCTGCCGATGCGTTGATGTTTATTGACGAGAGCCATGTCACGATTGGTCAGCTCGGAGGCATGTATCGCGGTGACCGCTCGCGTAAAGAAACGCTGGTGTTGTACGGTTTTCGACTGCCTTCAGCCCTTGATAACCGTCCGTTAAAGATGGAGGAGTTCGAGCAGCGGATGCGGCAAACGGTTTTTGTGTCAGCGACCCCGGCAAAATATGAGGCTGAAAAGTCTGATCAAGTGGCCGAACAGGTCGTTCGTCCCACGGGTCTTGTTGATCCCATTATCGAAGTGCGTCCGGCACGCACACAAATTGATGACCTGCTCGACCAAGTCAGGCCACGTATTGCCAAACAAGAGCGGATTCTGGTGACCACGCTGACCAAGCGGATGGCCGAGGATCTAACAGACTTTTTAACTGAGCAAGGACTCAAGGTTCGCTACCTGCACTCGGACATTGACACCGTTGAGCGGGTTGAGATTATCCGAGACCTGCGTTTGGGGACCTTCGACATTTTGGTGGGCATCAACTTACTGCGTGAGGGGCTCGACATCCCTGAGGTTTCGCTGGTGGCGATTCTAGATGCCGATAAAGAGGGGTTTTTGCGCTCTGAGCGAAGCTTGATTCAAACCATTGGCCGTGCGGCAAGGAACTTAGCGGGCCATGCCATTCTTTACGGTGACCGAATCACCGACTCCATGCAGCGCGCAATCGATGAGACTGACCGTCGGCGAAACAAACAGTTGGCTTTTAACAAGACCCACGGCATTGAGGCAAAAAGCATTAAAAAGGCAGTCAAAGAGATGATCGATGGGGTGTTGCAAGCAGCCCCAGAAGAAACAGCTGATGGGTTTTTAACAGAGCCAGTACGCCTAGATGACGAGAAATCAGTGGCCAAAGCGCTGAGATCGCTGGAAAAGAAAATGCTCGATCACGCGCGAAACCTGGAGTTTGAGCAGGCCGCAGCCACACGTGATGCCCTTAACTCACTAAAAACGCGCGTACTGCAATCGGGGTTGTCGTTTCCCCACGTTAACAACATGGCTAGTGGATAAAGTACCTTTGAGTTTAAACTATTAAGTACTTTAATAAAAACTTGTAACCACTTATTTTTATTGATTAAAATAGGATTTTCTGATCTGTCACGCATTTGCAACTTTTTAAAAAATCTCTAGACAAATTACGGGTTATCCCTCAAAATTTCATCATGATGACAAAAGTACTTTTCGTATGCATGGGTAATATTTGCCGTTCGCCAAGTGCGGAGGGTGTATTTCGCCATTTGCTTAATGAGGCGGGGCTAGCAGACGTCGTTGGAACGGATTCTGCTGGAACCCATGGATTTCACATTGGTGAGGCACCAGATGCGAGGGCGTTAACGGCGGCAAGTAAGCGCGGTTATTCCATCGCAGAGAGGACAGCCAGGCAGGTTGAGGCCACTGATTTCCAAGATTTTGACTTGATCTTGGCAATGGATTGGGAAAACTTGTCTGCATTACAGCAGCAATGCCCCAAGATTCACCACCATAAACTGATGCTTTTGATGCGTTTTGCCAATGAGTTCGAGGAGGCCACGGTACCGGATCCTTACTATGGCGGACCCGATGGCTTTAGTAAGGTCATGGATTACATTGAAGATGCCTGCCAAGGCGTTCTCGAATTGGTCCGTAAACGGGCAACTCAGTATCAGGCGGCCTAACCTCAATTACCCTGATGGGGGCTTTTTTTTGACCCCGTCATTTCAGACAAAAAAACCGCGCCTTGCGCGGTTTTTTTGCATCACTGAAAAGAAATAAGTATTTACCCGAGTAATATTGTCGGAAATGATCTATACTTGAGTTGTTTAGTCAGGTTAGTAGATTTTAGTCAGTCAGCTTCGGCAAGTGCGTAAGTCATTTAAAAGCAAGTCTAAGGCAGTTTCTTCAAAACCTTGGTTGCTTTATTTTCGATCAATTTTTATGTAGAGGGACTTAACATGCGGCTCACCACAAAAGGACGATTTGCTGTAACAGCAATGATCGATTTGGCGCTTCGGCAGCATAGCGGCCCAGTCACCTTATCAGCAATCAGTCAAAGACAAAGTATTTCGCTCTCTTACTTAGAGCAGCTTTACGGTAAGTTGCGTCGCCACGAACTTGTGGACAGCGTCCGAGGTCCGGGCGGTGGTTACACGCTGGCTCGCTTGGCCCGTAACATCACGGTCGCAGACATCATTTTTGCGGTTGACGAGCCAATTGATGCTACCAATTGCGGCGGTAAAACCGATTGCGCCAGTGTCGATGGTCGCCCAAGCGCCTGTATGACCCATGAACTTTGGGCCGCGCTGAATCGCACCATGGTCGATTTTCTAGACTCAGTCTCATTGCAAGACTTGGTTGACCAGCAGCGTATGCGCCAGTTGCAAGAAAGCGGTCAGACACGCACCGAAACATCGGTCAAGTTTCCAACCAGCATTGATCCAGCAGCCGATCCGTTTGCACGCAAGGCCGGCGAATCAGTGACGGTTTAATCGCTGTTTGAAACACAAGATTCAGGAGTAGAAGTCATGGCTGTTCATCCCGTTTATTTGGATTATTCTTCGACCACGCCGGTCGACCCACGAGTGGTCGACAAGATGGTGCCTTGGCTTTACGAGAATTACGGTAATCCTGCTTCCCGCAGCCATTCCTTTGGTTGGGCAGCAGAAGAAGCCGTTGAGCTGGCCCGTGCCGATGTGGCCTCGCTGGTTAATGCGGACCCCCGTGAGATCGTTTGGACTTCTGGTGCAACGGAGTCTAACAACTTGGCCATCAAAGGAGCGGCACATTTTTATGCCGAGCGCGGCAAGCATGTGATCACCGTCAAAACCGAACACAAAGCCGTTTTGGATCCATGCCGTGAACTTGAACGCGAAGGCTATGAGGTCACTTACCTTGATGTGATGGAAAACGGGCTAGTTGATTTGGAAGCACTCAAAGCGGCAACGCGGCCAGACACCGTTTTGATCTCAATCATGTTCGTCAACAATGAAATCGGTGTGATTCAAGATATCGAAGCCATCGGTGAGATGTGTCGTGAAAAAGGGATTGTTTTGCACGTCGATGCGGCCCAAGCCACAGGTAAGGTTGTCATCGATCTTCAGCACCTGAAAGTCGATTTGATGTCTTTCTGTGCACACAAGACCTACGGCCCCAAGGGCATTGGTGCGCTTTACATTCGACGCAAGCCCCGAATCCGCATTGAGTCCCAAATGCATGGTGGCGGTCACGAGCGAGGATTTCGCTCAGGTACCTTGGCCACTCACCAGATTATCGGGATGGGCGAATCCTTTCGTTTGGCCAAATTAGAAATGGCCACTGAAAATGAGCGTATCCGCATGTTGCGGGATCGCCTGTGGCAGGGTGCTCAAGAAATTGAGGAAGTCTATTTGAACGGTGACTTTGAGAGACGAGTTCCACACAACCTAAACATTAGTTTCAATTATGTTGAGGGTGAGTCACTGATTATGGCGCTCAAAGAGCTGGCTGTCTCGAGCGGTTCGGCCTGTACCTCGGCAAGCCTTGAACCTTCTTATGTCTTGCGCGCCCTAGGTCGTAACGATGAGTTGGCACACAGTTCGATACGATTCACCTTGGGCCGCTTTACGACCGAAGCAGACATTGATTTTGCGGTTGGTTTGTTAAAGCAGCGGGTTGAAAAACTCCGTGACATGTCACCGCTGTGGGAAATGGCCAAAGACGGCATTGATCTCGAATCTGTCCAGTGGGCGGCCCACTAACGCTTGAAATGCAGTTATCTGAAGGAGGAATACATCATGGCTTACAGTGAAAAAGTACTAGACCACTACGAAAACCCCCGCAACGTGGGTTCGTTTGAAAAGGGCGACGATCAAGTGGGCACCGGCATGGTTGGTGCGCCTGCCTGTGGTGACGTCATGAAGCTACAGATTCGTGTCAATGAGAACGGCATTATTGAAGACGCTCGGTTTAAGACCTATGGCTGTGGTTCAGCGATCGCTTCGAGCTCGCTGGTCACTGAGTGGGTCAAGGGCAAGACCCTTGATGAGGCGATGACGATTCGCAACACTCAGATCGCCAAAGAGTTGGCCTTACCGCCAGTCAAGATACACTGTTCAATTCTTGCCGAAGATGCCATTAAGGCGGCGGTTAAGGATTACAAGGACAAGCACGGTAGTTGAACGGGAGCAGATATCATGGGTGTAACACTGACAACACAAGCAGCAGACCACATTGAAAAGTATCTCGAAAAGAGAGGAAAAGGTGTGGGTTTGCGCCTTGGTGTTCGAACCACAGGCTGCTCGGGTATGGCCTATAAGTTGGAATACGTTGATGATCCCTTGTCAGAGGATCAAGTCTTTGAGAGTCACGGCGTTAAGGTCTTTATTGACCCCAAAAGCTTGGTTTACCTCGAGGGCACTCAACTTGACTATGCACGCGAAGGTTTAAACGAAGGGTTCAAGTTCAGTAACCCTAACGAGAAAGCCACGTGCGGTTGCGGCGAATCATTTACGGTTTGACGATTTGACGCAAGCCAACTTTTTCGAGCTGTTTGGCTTGGCCCCGAGTTTTTCTATTGACGCATCAGCGTTAGATGCACAGTGGAAGGCGCGGGCAGCCCAAGTTCACCCCGATCGGTTTGTCAACGCCAGCGCACCCGAAAAGCGGGTGGCCATGCAGTGGAGCACTCAATTAAATGAGGCCTACCGCGTGTTGCGCGATCCTTTACAGCGCGCCAAATACTTGTGTGAACTGGCTGGCCAAGATGTTGCTGAGTCTGCCTCACGCACGCTAGGCATGGCATTTTTGAGCCAACAAATGGAATGGCGCGAGGCACTCGAAAACCTAGAAGCCGCTCACGATGGGGTTGGACTGGCGGCGTTGTTGACACAAGTTCAGGCCGATCGCACACAGTGCCAAACACAAACGAGTCAACTGATCGAACAACGGGATTGGGTTCAGGCTGTTAAGTGTTTGAACGAGTGGATGTTCATAGAGAAATTTTTAAAAGAAGTACAGGCAGTCAAACGCGCGCAAGCAGCAACGGAATAGACCATATGGCATTGCTTCAGATTTCAGAGCCGGACGCAAGTCCCATTCCCCATCACCGCAAAGTTGCGGTTGGTATCGATTTGGGTACGACTCACTCATTGGTTGCTGCTGTACGCCATAGCGTGGCCGAGGTGCTGCCTGATGCCCAAGGTCGCGCCTTGATGCCTTCAGCCGTTTACTATCACTCGGCAGATGAAGTGGTGGTCGGTCACGACGCTCTCGCGATGCAGGAATCTAAGCCGCTAGACACCTTGGTGTCGATCAAACGTCTCATGGGTAAATCTCGCGCCGACGCGTTGATCACGGGCATGCCCTACCACTTTGAAGACATGGGCAATAGCGTGGCCATTGCCACAAAAAATGCGACAGTGACGCCTGTTAAAGTGGCGGCACAAATTTTATTGTCTTTGCGTGAAAGAGCGCAAGAAACGCTCGGTGATGACTTGGTTGGGGCTGTGATTACTGTGCCAGCGTACTTCGATGATGCCCAGCGACAAGCCACACGCGATGCGGCTCGATTGGCTGGATTGAATGTGTTGCGACTACTGAATGAACCGACAGCGGCAGCCATCGCTTACGGCTTGGATAATTCCTCTGAGGGCGTCTACGCGGTTTATGATCTTGGTGGTGGTACGTTTGACCTGTCTTTGTTGCGTTTGACCCAGGGGGTTTTTGAAGTTGTTTCAACGGGCGGTGACACTGCGCTCGGTGGCGATGATTTCGATGCGGCCATTGTGCAAACGGTTTGTCAGCAAGCTGGCCTCAATTTCTCTGAGCAGCCACAACAACAAAGACACTTGCTGATGGCGGCACGTCGGCTGCGCGAGCAGCTTTCTGTCAACGACCAAGCCAGTGTCCAAACCGGTCTTGACGGTGCGCTTGCCAGCATCAGCATGACGCG
>JAFMCG010000150.1 GCA_017857895.1 Burkholderiaceae bacterium
CGGCTGGAGAAATAGTGGTGAGTCACGTTTTAGAAATCCGCGATTTGGCCACCCATTTCATGACCCGTGCCGGCGTGGTCAAAGCAGTCGATGGCGTGTCATTAACGGTCGGTCGAGGCGAAGTATTGGGTTTGGTGGGGGAGTCGGGTTCGGGTAAGTCGGTGACGGGTTACTCGATCATGGGTTTGGTCGATCCGCCAGGGCGTGTGGTGGGTGGTTCAATTAAGCTCGAAGGCGAAGAATTGGTGGGCATGGATGACGACAGCTTGCGTCACGTGCGCGGCAAAAAAATCGCCATGATTTTTCAAGATCCGATGATGACGCTTAACCCAGTTTTGCGAATCGACACGCAAATGACAGAGGCCATTCTCGCCCATGAAAACGTCTCTAAAAAGGCTGCACTGGCGCGTGCGCAACAAGCCTTAGAAAGGGTTGGTATACCGGCAGCGGCCGAACGCTTAAAAGCCTATCCGCACCAGTTTTCGGGCGGCATGCGTCAGCGCGTCGCGATTGCCACCGCTTTGTTGAATCAACCGGCTGTCATTATTGCTGATGAGCCAACCACCGCTTTGGATGTCACCATTCAAAGCCAAATTCTGGCCGAGATTCAACAGCTCTGTCGGGAAATGGGCACTGCCCTCATTTGGATCACCCATGACCTAACCGTGGTTGCCGGTTTGGCGCAACGGATTGCGGTCATGTATGCCGGACGAGTGGTTGAAACTGGGCTCGTCAATGAAGTCCTTGATGACCCCCTTCACCCCTATACTCGAGGCCTTTTGGGCTCACTGCCATCCGCGGCTATTCCAGGCCAGCCACTTGATCAGATTCCAGGCTCAACCCCATCTTTAGGTCGCTTGCCGCCGGGCTGTGCGTTTTCACCGCGCTGCCGTGATGCCACAGAGCTTTGCCGCCAAGAAGCGCCAGTGAACCGTTATTTCAGCAATGGGCGTCAGGCGCGTTGTCATCACCCATTGTCAACGATTGCCCTTGTGGCCACACCATCCAATATTTAAGCTGCCATGACCCAGACCTCGATTATTGAAATGAAGGCAGTCTCGAAGCGGTTTACCAAACCGGTCGATACCGCTGGCAAGATCGCTAATTTGCTTGGTGCTCGAAATCGCCCTGAAGTTGTTCATGCGGTTGATCAGGTCAAACTTGGCATTGAACCAGGCGAAGTGGTGGGATTGGTTGGCGAATCAGGCTGCGGCAAATCCACCTTGGGTCGTATGGTGGCGGGTATTTATGAGCCCACTGAAGGACAGATTCTTTATCAAGGCAAAGATCTCAAAGCCATGACCACTGCAGAACTGGCTCGCGCTACTTTGTCTGTGCAGATGATCTTTCAAGATCCGATGGCCTCCTTGAATCCACGTATGCGCGTGCGTGACATCGTGGGTGAAGCCCCGGTCTACCATGGCATTGTGCCGCGTGCGCAACTCGATGAGCACGTGGCCGCGGTTCTCGAACGTGTTGGGTTGGATCCTGTTTTTATGCGTCGATACGCTCACCAGTTCTCAGGTGGGCAACGTGCCCGTATCGGTATTGCCCGAGCACTGGCCGTTAATCCAGAGTTCCTGGTCTGCGACGAGAGCGTCGCTGCGCTTGATGTCTCCATTCAAGCGCAGGTCCTGAACCTTTTTATGAAACTGCGCCAAGATCTGAACTTGACCTATCTCTTTATCAGTCATGATTTGGGTGTGGTGAAGTACCTGTCAGATCGTGTGGTGATCATGTACTTGGGACGCGTGGTTGAGTCAGCGCCAGCAAACGTCATTTTTGCAGGACCCAATCATCCTTATGCGCAGGCGCTGCTAGACAACGTACCGAGCTTAAGCAATCGCAACAAGCGGTTCTCAAGCATCAAGGGTGAGATCCCATCGCCATTAAACCCGCCAAGTGGCTGTCATTTTCATCCTCGGTGCCCCAACGCTGGGCCACGCTGCCAAGTACAGGTACCCGCGTTACGAGAGCTCTCGCCAGGACATTTGAGTGCTTGTCATTTGAATGATGGGGGTACGGCTTAGACTTAGCCGCCTTTCAGACGAGTCACTTACAAAACCAGTTAAGCATTGAGCAAGAAAAAAACCATCCCAATTATTTAACGTTTTTATGGAAAAGCACATGAACAAATTCGGCGTTGAGATCACAGCCCCCGACATATCCCGCTGGAAAGAGGGCAACACTGGTGTTGACTATGTGTGGCAATTTGATTCGGGAAAGCCAGGCCCCAATGTGATGGTTCAGGCACTGACTCATGGTAATGAAATCTGTGGTGCCATCATCATGGACTGGTTTTTGGCTCAAGGTTATAAGCCTGAGGTTGGTGTCTTAACCCTGTCATTCGGTAACTTGGCCGCCTTTGGTCGATGGGATCCGGACAATCCAGAAATCAGTCGCTACACCGACGAAGACATGAATCGCGTTTGGGCTGACGACTACTTGAACAGTGACAAAAGCACCTATGAAGTGGTGCGTGCACGCCAACTGTTGCCATTTGTCGAACAAGCCGACTTCTTGCTTGATATCCACTCGATGCGTGAGCCATGCGCGGCCCTGATGGTTTGTGGTGTGACTGACAAAGGTGCCGACAAGGCCGTGGCCATGTCAAAGCGCTTGGGCTTGCCCGAATACTTGATGTATGACACCGGTCATCCCGCGGGCCTGCGCATGATTGAGCGCCCACAGTTTGCCGACCCCAAAAACCCCAAAACAGCCATCCTCATTGAGTGTGGCCAGCACTGGGAAAAGTCGGCAGTCGATGTCGCACGAGAAACCATGTTGCGGTTCTTGGTTGAAATGGGCACGATCCATGAGGCAACGGTTAAATCGTTCTTGAATCCAAGTCTGCACACCTCCGACTTCAAAGTCATCGAAGTCACCACCGCCATCGTGGCTCAAGGCGCCACCTTCACGTTTGCAGAGCCCTACAAAGGCTTGGAAGTCATCGAGAAGAAAGGCACCGTCATTGCACACAATGACGGCAACCCCGTACTCACGCCTTATGACAACACGGTCTTGATCATGCCGGCCGTGGCCAAGCAGTGGAAGGTTGGTACCACCATGGTCCGCCTAGGGCGCTTGATCAGTGATTGATGTTCGGCTTTGATCGGTTGCGCGGTCCACGCAACCGATCAAAAAGACGGGTTGAGCTCGATCGAATCGAACATGAAGAGGGTGAGTTATTGGACGCTTTGCTTAAGGCTAGGCAAGACGTTGAACTAACAGAAAAGTCGATTTCTTAAACAAAAAATGACTTATCTTAAAAAACTCACCGCGTAATAATTCTCCCGATTACACTCAAATCGAATAAAGCAACGCTTTGGCGCACGTGTCTCTTTTGGCTTATTAGAAAAATGAGCTGACGGGGCAATGTCACTTACCTTAACTCACGCCCCTCTCCCCCATGAAAACTTCTATCGGCCAATATCTCATCGATCGCCTGCTTGCCACGGGCACTGATCACCTCTTTGGTGTCCCGGGTGACTTCATTATCAGCTGGATGTCACGCGTTGAAAAGTCGCCCTTAAAACTCATCACAACAAGCGACGAACAAGGTGCGGGATTTGCGGCTGACGCTTATGCCCGTCGACGTGGCTTTGGCGTGGTGGCCATCACCTACGGCGTGGGCGGATTAAAAGTAGCCAACAGTACCGGCCAGGCGTATGCCGAACAATCGCCGGTCTTGATCATCAGCGGTGCACCCGGAATCCTCGAGAGCCAAACGCATGCAATGATCCATCACAAAGTCCGTTCATTTGATTCGCAGCTCAAGGTGTTTCAGGAATTGACCTGCGCACAAGCCATGATCGACAATCCACTGACGGCCTGCCAGCAAATCGATGCCGTCATTGCCCAGATCTTGCTGCACAAGCGCCCCGGCTACATTGAGCTGCCACGAGACCTTGAGGCCGTTGAGGTCGAGGTGCCAGACCACTGTCTGCCAAATCCCTACATGCCGCACATGTTGCCGACGCTACCCGAGAACCTCGCTGCCTCGATTCGCGAAGTCGACCAGATGCTGCAAACTGCCAAGCGACCCATCATTGCACTTGGTATTCAGCTCGTACGGCACGGTCTTCTGGACAAGATCGTGCAGTTCGCCCAAACCCACAACATTCCCTTGGTCACCACCTTACTGTCCAAGTCAGCCATCGATGAAACACACCCTCAGTTCATGGGCGTATTTGCCGGTCGCATGAGTCGCGAGGAAATATCAAGTTACGTTGAAAGCAGTGACTGCCTGCTGGTGCTCGGCGCCCACATTAGTGACATGGACACGGGTGTTTATTCAGCACAAGTGGACCAGACCAAGGTGGTGCATGCCACTGACGATAGCTTGCGCATCAGTCGGCACATCTACGAAAAGGTCGGCTTTAAAGACTTTATCGAAGCCATCACTGATCTCAAACCCGAGACCACCTTTGAATCGAACTACCCGCGCATCGCGACTTTGCCGGGTGCTACCGCGGGCACTGACACTGACAAGCTAACGGTTTCAACCCTGTTTGCCCGATTGGCGCCTGAGATCACCACCAAGACGGTGGTGATTGCTGACCCCGGTGATGCTTTGTTTGGCGCCATTGACCTGCCGATTAAAGATGGTAAGGATTTTGTGGCGTGCGGTTACTACGCTTCACTAGGATTTGCTGTGCCAGCTGCCATTGGTGTGGCTGCTGCAGACCACACTTTACGCCCGATTGTGCTGGTGGGCGACGGCGCTTTTCAAATGACAGGCATGGAATTATCGGTTGCCGTGCGCTACGGCTATGACCCGATTGTTATTGTCTTAAACAACGACGGGTATCTAACTGAGCGACTGATTCTGGAAGGCGAGTTTAATGACATCACCCCTTGGCGCTTCGCCAAACTACCTGAGGTGCTCGGTAGCGGCCACGGCGAGGTGGT
>JAFMCG010000151.1 GCA_017857895.1 Burkholderiaceae bacterium
CCGAACGTTTGATTCAAGAGGTCGGAACCCCCGACGGGGTGGTGGTCAATGCCGGTTTTTGTCCTTGGGATAGTTGGGACGACGACAACTGGGATGCTGTGTTCGACACGGTTATCGACATCAATGTCAAAAGCGTGGTGCATCTCACGCGCGCGCTCTTACCCGGTATGATCCAACGCGGTTCAGGCAAAATTGTGATTGTCAGTTCAGTGGCCGCGCGCAGCGGTGGCTTGCGGGCAAGCCCACACTACGTCGCCGCCAAGGGTGGGGTCAGTGCCATGGTGAAATGGTTGGCCAGAAAAGGGGCACCGGCAGGCGTACAAATCAATGCGGTCTGCCCTGGTGCAACCGACACTGCCATGACCAATGGTCAACCCTTTGATCTCAGTTCTATTCCGCTGGGACGAATGGCCACGGTTAATGAAATAGCCCTACCAATCGCCTTTTTACTCAGCAAGGGCTCAGATTACATGGCGGGCGCCACGCTTGACGTGAACGGCGGTGTCTACATGGGGTAATGTTTTTGCAGATTGGCCACAATCACTGCAATGCCTCATCAATAGAACCCTTCGGCCAGCCGCGCCCGTTGACACAGGTGCGCATAAAAAGTACACCTGAGAGAGAAATTTTGATGCTGCTGAGCATCACATGCCCAACAAAAATCAGTACCGCATTTTATAAAAATAAAAACCACTTGAAACGAACACTTTTCACCTTGGAATAGTAGGTTAACCATGCAGAACACAAATACGCTTGACGCTATCGTTATTGGCGCTGGATTTGCCGGTATGTACCAATTGATCAGTCTGCGCGACAAACTTGGGCTGCGCACGCGAGTCCTCGAGGCGGGCTCCGGTGTTGGGGGCACTTGGTTTTGGAACCGCTACCCGGGCGCCCGCTGCGACTCAGAGAGCCACTCTTACATGTACTACTTCTCAAAAGAACTGGTCCAAGAGTGGGAATGGTCAGAGCGCTATCCACAACAGCCTGAAATCCTACGCTACCTCAATCACGTTGCTGACAAGTTTGATTTACGACGCGACATCTCTTTTGACACCCGCGTCACCGGTGCAAATTTTGATGAAGCCAAGAATCAATGGGTCGTTAAAACAGAAGCCGGTGAAACACTGCGCGCTCAGTTCTTAATTACCGCCGTGGGTTGCCTATCTTCGGCAAATGTACCCAATACCCCAGGTCTTGATCGCTTCGCCGGTCAATGGTTTCACACTGGCGCGTGGCCACATGAGGGCGTGGACTTCAAAGGCAAACATGTCGGCGTTATTGGGACCGGATCGACCGGCATTCAAGCAATCCCGATGATTGCCAAAGAAGCCGACCACGTCACCGTGTTTCAACGCACGGCCAACTACAGCTTGCCGGCCAATAACGCACCGCTAACTGAGGATTTTAAGCAGTACGCCAAAGCCCACGCTGATGAAATCTACGAAATCATGACCACCAATGGTAACGGACACCCGTTTCACATTGAAAAGCGCAAGGCCGTTGAAACACCCGCCGATGAGATCGAACAGATCTATGAAGCGGCTTGGCAGAAGGGTGGGCTGCAATTTAGAGCGACCTTTGAGGACTTACTAGTAAGCAATGATGCCAACAAGACTGCCGCTGAATTTATTCAGCGGAAAATACGTCAGCTGATCAAAGACCCCGTTAAGGCCGAAATTCTGGCGGACATTGATCACCCCTTTGCTGCTAAGCGCCCCCCCATCGACTCAAACTACTTCGACACCTTTAACCGAGACAACGTTTCGTTGGTTAGCCTGCGCGATGCACCGATGCAAGAGATCGTTCCCGCTGGTATCAAAACCACCGAAAAAGTCTACCCCCTAGACATCATTGTGTTTGCAACAGGGTTTGACGCGATGACAGGCTCGCTGCTGAAGCTCAATATCGAAGGCTTGGGTGGTCGCAAACTCAACGACGATTGGCAGGCTGGCCCTCGTACTTACCTCGGTTTACAGATCCCGGGTTATCCCAACCTTTTCACCATCACCGGGCCAGGCAGCCCATCAGTACTCTGCAATCTGCCACCGGCGATTGAACAGCACGTCGAGTGGATTACCGATTGCATCAAACACATGCGCACGCATCAACTTGAAACCGTACAAACCTCTGACCGAGCCTGTGATCAATGGCAGCAAGAAGTTGATCGGGCCGCTAACGCGACGTTGTTGCCACAGGTCAAACACTCTTGGTATCTGGGCGCCAATGTTCCTGGCAAGCCACGGGTCTTCATGCCGTATGCGGGCGGCTTGAGCCACTATCGTTCAATTTGTAATGACGTTGCCGCAGATGGTTACCGTGGTATGCGCTTCTCGTAACTGACGGCGGGGGTTTGACGCTGAGACCTACGGTGGTGAAGCAGTCAGTCTGCTTTACCACCCTTTAAACATTAGACTGAAAGATAACGCTGCTTGATGTCGTCATCAGCGTTTAATTCAGCAATCGACCCGTGAAACACATCGACACCCTTGTCGATCACAACCGCTCGGTCTGCCAAACCCAGACAAAAGTGTAGGTTTTGCTCGGCCAGGACGATCGTATTGCCGAGTGACTTAAGCGTTTCGATTAGCGTGCCTATTTTTTCAACCATGATCGGCGCCAAGCCTTCACTTGGCTCGTCAAGCAGCAAAACTGTTGGATTGCCCATGAGTGAACGACCCACTGTCAGCATTTGTTGCTCACCACCAGACAGTTGTCCGCCCATTCGGTCTTTCAATGGCGCTAGCAGCGGTAGCATGTCATAGACCCGCTCGATTGGCCAAACGTCTTCACCATTGGGACCAAGTTTGTGGGCAATGATGAGGTTATCTTGTACGGTTAGGGTCGGGAAGATTTGTCGGTCCTCAGGTACGTAACCAATCCCGCTTCGTGCAATTTTGTAGGCCGGCACACCCGTTATATTTTTCCCCATGAAGGTCACTTTGCCATCACGGGTTGGAATCACCCCAGCGATCGCTTTCATGGTGGTGCTCTTACCGGCGCCGTTGCGTCCAAGCAAGGCAAGCGTTTGGCCCGCTGGCACACTCAAAGATGCGTCAAACAAGGCCTGACTAGAGCCATAAAAAACATTGATGTTCGCAACTGTAAGAATGGTCTCGCTCATGCTGCATCCTTTTTGGCCGATCCCAGATAAGCCTCAATGACCTGCGGATTGGTACGGATTTGCTCAGGTGTGCCTTCGGCCAGTACCTTACCGTAGGACAGTACATGAATATTTTGTGAAACTTTAAAAACGATATCCATGTCATGTTCGATCAGCACGATCGTCAGACCACCTTTTTTCCATAACTTATGGACGGTGTCCATCATCTTTTCGCGCTCTTCGGGTCCCATGCCCGCCACGGGCTCGTCAAGCAAGAGCACTTTGGGTGACAGCACCAAGGCCAGCGCCATGTCCAATAACTTTTGATCGCCATGAGACAACACGCCACTGACGATGTTGGCTTTGGAGGTCAAACCCAATTGATCCATCACCTCATAGGCACGGTCACGTGTGCTGGCTAAGGGGAATCGACCAGACAAGCTTATCGATTTACCAAGCGGCGAAAGCAGCGCACCTCGTAGCGATTGCTCGACTGTCAAACTTTTAAAAAGCTTCGCCACCTGAAAGGCACGACCGATGCCCATGTGCACGATCTCAGCGCTTGATTTGCCAACGATGTCGTGGCCATCAAGCAAAATTTGGCCTGAATCGGGCTGCAATGCGCCTGATATCAGATTAAAGAATGTCGTCTTGCCGGCACCGTTTGGGCCAATAACGGCACTCAGCGATTCAGTCGGAAAATTCATAGAGACGTCGCTGGTTGCGATTACCCCACCAAATGATTTGTTTAAGTTCTCCACCTTTAGCATGGCACCGCCCCCTGCTTCGTATGCGGCAAGCCACTATAAGTCTCCCACCCGACGCTCGCCAGCCAACCACAATCAATGGGTAGGCTGATACCAGTAATCGCAGTGGCTTGATCTGATAGTAAAAAGGCGATGCCACAAGCGACTTCATCGGTTTGAACCATACGCCCCAACGCGGCCTGTTTAACCAGCTGTGTTCGGTCGCGATCTCCTCGATCGATGGCGGCTTGCAAGGCTGGCGTCTCGGTATAGCCAGGTGCTACCGCATTCACGCGGACACCGGCGTGGCCCCACTCACCGGCCAAACACTGCGTAATAGAAAGAACGCCAGCTTTCGCCGGTGCATACGCATGCAATGGCACACCACTGGTTGAAGTGACTGAGGCGATGTTAACGATCGCGCCACTCTTTTTTTCAACCATGTGTGTGCCAAATACGGCACAGCACAGATAAGTACCACGCATGTTCGTGTCAACCACAAAATCCCAGTCTTTCATGGCCAATATATCAGGCGACTCTCGCTTTTGAATAACACCCGCACTATTGACCAAACCGTCGACAGCGCCGTGTTCCTTGATTATGGCCGCGTGCGCAGCGCGCACCGACACTTCGTCATTCACATCAATCGGCAAAGACTGAATACCAAGCGTTATAAAAAGTGGCAGATCGCACTTACCTGGCAAGTCCAGACTGATGACTTGATGCCCCTGCTCATGCAGTTTCTTCACCGTGGCTAATCCGATACCACTTGAGCCACCGGTAACAACCATCACTTGTTTACGTTTCATGATTGCACCTTTTTCCCAGTGATTCGTTGCCAACCTTGGACAATAAAGTCGGTGATGCCGTGCTTGAAAACCAACGCAAACAATAAAATGATCGCGCCCAACGCCAAGCCATGGTGTTCGGTCACGCGAGTGATAACGTCGTTGAAACCCAGTAACAAGGCGGCACCTAAAACCGGTCCAATGAAGGTGTTTACACCGCCCATCAAAACCATGAACACGGCCTCGCCCGACATCGTCCAATACGTGAA
>JAFMCG010000025.1 GCA_017857895.1 Burkholderiaceae bacterium
CGTTTCGCGCACAAATCGAAATTGCTGCAAATTCATGTTTACTCACTCAAAAAAGTATTTTCACGATTATAAGTAATAAACAACATAATCAAAATTACTTTTTTACATAAGCTAGTGTCTGCCTCATTGGATGAAACAGAACAGTCGCTGCGCAAAAGCTTACTGGAACGGTCAGTTAAGTGACGGTGGTTGAAGCGCTGGTGTTTGCTGGCGCAATAGGCCCAGACTGTTTGGGGGCTTTGATGCGCAAACGCCACCAAAATAGCGCAACGGTTAACAATAAAAATAGGCCGTGAACCAACCAAACCCCAACATCAAACGGCAAGATAGCGTTGTTAATCCAACCGTGCGAGGCGTTGATTAAGTTCATGTAGAGCAAAGCCACCATACCGGCGATTAGCAAATCAAAAGAGCGCCCCACCCTTGGGTTTACTGCTCCAAGCGGAATTGCCAATAACGCCAAATTGATGGCCGCCAACGGAATCGCCAAACGCCACATCAACTGACCACTTGAATTGTTCGCATCATCGTCTAAAAGCAAAAAAGTCGGCCGGGCCTTGCGGTTGCTCAGCGCTCTTTCTCGGGCTTGGGCAAGCGTCTCATCGGCATTGTCCGTTTGCAAACGAATACCGAACGCATCAAATTCAGACAAACGCGATTGCCCACCGCCTGGAATCAAATCAAATCGGGTGCCATCTTCTAAAACCAAAAAGCGATCGCCGTTGGGGGCAACCTCAGTCCTTGCCCCTTGGGCGTTGATTACTGAATGCCAATCATCATTAAGCAGGCGCGCAAAAACGCGTCCCAATTCGTCTGGATTGGTTGCTGAAGGCTCAACAAAAACCACTCGGTTACCCGCATCTAGCTCAATAAAATCACCAGCCGTGACTTGTGAAATGTCTGATCGCAAGTCAAAGCGCGCGCGGTAATCCTCAATTTGTTGGTGCGACCAAGGCGAGGCAAAAAGGGTGAGCGAGGCCACCACCAGTGAAATCGGGATCGACAACTTTAAAATCGGCGAGATCCAAGCCGTCAAAGACAGTCCGCTGGCAAACCAGACGACCATCTCAGACTCTCTATAGCTACGAGAAACCGTGGTCAACACACCGATAAAAAGCGACAACGCAATAATCGTAGGCAGTGCGGCGATGGTTGTCAGCGCCGCTAAACCCATGACCACATCAGCGCCAATGGCGCCTTTGGCCGCTTGACCCAACAAGCGCACGAGCACGATACTGAGCCACACAACAATCACTGTGGAGAAGACCACGCTGGCGTTGCTGGCCACTTCTGAAATCACCGCTCGTTTGAATAGAGACATGAGCCGAATAAATGCGGGATAATGGAACAATATGAAATGGGGCTGTCACTGTCAGGCATGACCCACGTATTCACGACAGCCAAACGTCACTCAAAGAGAGAGTTAAGCACATGGAATTTAGCACACAGAGCACTCAAGCCATTCACCAAGTCAAGACCTCTGCGCTGGTGGTTGGCGTTTTTTCAGATGGACAACTGTCAGCGGCCGCTGACATTATTAACCGCGCCAGTGACGGCGCCATCAAAGCGGTGGTGGGCCAAGACTTCTTAGGGGCCGTCGGTGAGACGTTGGTGCTGCGCCATCTTTCAGGTGTACGCGCCCTTCGAGTGGTGTTGGTCGGTCTTGGTAAACAAGCTGACTTTAACGTCAAAACTTTTGCCAAAGCCGAACAAGCTGCCGCGCGTCAATGCATCAGCCTTAGGGTCGCTGACGCTTGCAGCGCGTTGTTGTCACTGGCCTGCCCGGGCAGCGATACACGCCAACGCGCTCGCCTTAGCGCCCAAGCGCACTGGCAAGCCGCCTATTTTTATGACGCCACCATTGGCAAGCCTGATCCTGCGCGCAAACCAAAATTACGCAAAATAACCGTGCTTTGTGACAAAGCAGAAGACAAAGCCGTTGCTTTGGGCCTTTCCGAAGGCGATGCGCTGGGACAAGGCATGTCGTTGACGCGTACCTTGGGTAACCTGCCCTCCAACATCTGCACACCCACCTATTTGGGCAATCAAGCGCGCGCGCTGGGTCGTCAATTCAAAACCCTGAAGGTTTCCGTCCTAGAGAAAAAACAGATTGAAGCCTTAGGTATGGGCTCCTTTTTATCGGTTGGCCAAGGCAGCGCCCAAGCCCCTAGATTTATTGTGATGCACTACAAAGGCAGTGGCATGGCCAAAGCCTCTGCCAAGTCCAAAACAGGCCAAGCCAATGGGCCGATCGTTCTGGTAGGCAAGGGCATCACGTTTGACACTGGCGGCATTTCAATCAAACCGTCAGCTGCCATGGACGAGATGAAATATGACATGTGTGGTGCCGCTTCGGTGTTTGGCGTCATGCTAGCTGTTGCCAAATTAGAGTGGCCAGGTGAGTTAATCGGCTTGGTGCCAGCCTGCGAAAACATGCCCAGTGGCAATGCGATCAAACCAGGGGATGTGGTTACTAGCATGTCTGGCCAAACCATTGAGATTCTCAATACCGATGCCGAAGGCCGTTTGATTCTGTGTGACGCCCTGACCTATGCCGAGCGTTTCAAGCCATCCACCGTGATTGATATTGCCACGTTGACTGGCGCTTGCATCGTGGCGCTTGGCTCGGTCAACACCGGTCTTTTCTCGCCCGATGACGCGCTTGCCGACGAACTCGTGACCGCCTCACGCCGCGCACTCGATCCCGCCTGGCGCTTACCCGTCGAAGACGAATATCAGGACGCACTGAAATCAAACTTTGCCGACATGGCCAATATTGGTAACGCTGGACCCAAGGGCGGCGCCGTGACAGCGGCCTGCTTCTTAGCACGCTTTGCCAAAGCCTATCGCTGGGCACACTTGGATATTGCCGGTACGTCGTGGCTCAGCGGCCCACAAAAGGGGGCAAGCGGTCGCCCTGTTCCCCTATTGCTGGAGTTCCTTTTAAACAAAACCCAAGGTGGAGCCTAACCGTTGTTAAGGGTTGACTTTGCCTTCGGGGCCCACGACCGTATTGCACAGGCTGTGCGCACGACTGAGCGTCATGTCAGCAAAGGCACGCCCTTGATGGTGTTTTGTGATGACGAGCAACGCCTTGAACGGTATGATCAACAACTGTGGGCACTCGAAGACACGGCCTTCGTGGCGCATGAACGACTCACGCCCCATGCGCTCGAAGGCCTAAAGGTCTACCTCATCGACACGGTGTCTTGGCCCCTGCTGTCGGCCAAGCTGGCAACCGCAGCCTACCAATCGGCTTGGTTGCTAAACTTGGCCGACCAACTGCCTCCCGAACCACAAGCGCTGTCGCGTATTCTCGAGGTTGTTGGCCCTGAGGATGACGATCGTGAGAAAGCCCGCAAACGCTGGCGTCAATATCAGCAGTTGGGTGCTGATCTGCACTCACACCGTCTGACTTGAATAAATCCCAAAAAAACCTTAAAAACTTTTAAAAATCCGTTGGTTAACAGTGAATTCTCATCACAATGTGTGAACGATCGGTTAATCTGGCTGTCATAGTGAATTGAATGGTTGCTCGACAACCATGAGATCAACCCCTACTTTGATGTTCGGAGAGTAAAAACATGAGTGATTTTCGTCCTTCATTGCCACGCGGATATGCTGGTGCAGGTGCCAACGGTCAAGCTGTTCGCAATCAGGTCTTGCGCAACACGTATTGGTTGCTCGCCCTATCACTGATTCCAACAGTCATCGGGTCGGCAGTGGGATTGTATTCTGGCCTTAATGAAATCATGGCCACAAGCCCTGGCATGACCACCATCATCTTTTTGGCCGGTGCCTTCGGTTTGATGTTTGCGGTCGAGAAAAATAAAAACAGTTCACTGGGTGTTGGACTGTTGCTGTTGTTCACTTTCTTCATGGGCATCATGCTCTCGCGACTCTTGGGATTTGTCTTGGGAATGGGCAACGGTGCGCAGTTGGTGATGGTCGCCTTCGGTGGCACAGCGGCGGTGTTTGCCACCATGGCAACACTGGCGAGCACCATCAAACGTGATCTCTCCGGCATGCAACGCTGGCTCTTTATCGGTGCGGTGGTCATTCTCTTGGCAGCCGTTGCCAACATCTTTTTGCAAATGCCCGCCTTGATGTTGACTGTCTCGGTTCTGGCGGTTGGTATTTTTTCGGCATTCATGCTGGTTGATCTACAGCGCGTGATCAATGGTGGTGAGACCAACTATGTGAGCGCGACGCTGGCAATCTACCTGAGCATCTATAACGTGTTTGCTAACCTTTTGATGCTGCTAGGCATTTTTGGTGGTGATCGCGACTGATTGAGTCCCTTACCCGGGCACCCAAAAGAAAAGCCCCGAAAGGGGCTTTTCTTTTGGGTGCAGTCAGTCAAGCTATCCCGTTAACCCGACTGACAGACCACCACAAACATAAAGAACCTGCCCCGTGGTGTAGCCCGCCTTGGGATCCATAAACATGGCCACGGCGTGGGCAATTTCGTCCGGCCGACCGATTCGTGCCAAAGGCACGGCGGCCTTCAGTTGGCGTGTCTGCTCCGAGTCTTCAGGGTTTGCTGCCAGAAACAGCTCTGTGGCAATCGCACCGGGCGCAATCAGGTTAACCGTCACGCCGTACTTGGCCAGCTCCAAAGCCCAGGTGCGAGTCATGCCGATGAAACCCGCCTTGGTGGCGCTGTAAACCGTGCGACCTATCTTGCCAAGACCCGCACGACTGCCAATATTGACCACGCGACCCGAGCCTTGGGCTCGCATCGCAGGCACTAGGGCTTGCGTCAGTAGCATCGGCGCCATGAGATTGAGATTAACCATGTCTTGCACCTGCTCAGGGGTCACGTCCTCAAGGGCAGCGACGTGAATCATGCCCGCATTGTTAACCAAATGCACGATCTCGCGTTTGGCAGTCCAGTGCGTAATCGCCTCTTTGGTGGCTTGCGGACTCATCAAGTCAACCGATTCGAATGTCTCGCCAGACAATGTCTGCGGATTTGGGGTGCGACTGAAGTTCAGCACGTCGTAGCCGTCGTTTAGCAATCGCTCCACAATCGCGCGTCCGATGCCACGACTGCCGCCGGTGACCAATGCCAATGGTTTGCTCATGATAATCCTCTGATTGGAAGGGATGCGCCGATCTTAACGCGTGGCGACACTGACGCAAACCGATTTGAGCCGCGTTAACACCACCATAGAACGAATAGCGCTGATAGGGCGCCTCTATAGTAAGATCAAAAAGCCAAATTTCAGTGCCGCACCAAAACCATAACAACCAGCTAGGCCAATGGGGAGAGCATCAAAAATGTCACGATTCAAGCAACGACCAGAAGGATCCACCTGGGGTGATTTTGGGCCAGACGATGAGCTCGGTCGCTTAAATTTACTGACAGAGAAAAAAGTGCTGCAAGCCGCCGCTGAGATCAAGGTAGGCAAGGTCTTCTGTTTGTCACTGCCGCTTGACTTGCCCGGTGGCAATGTACTGAATCCCAGACGCCACCCCCCGGTGCTGTCAGCGACATATCGCGATGGTACGCCCTACATGAACATCGAAGCCTCTCGAATTCAGAAAGACGCCATTGACGTCTTGTGTGACGATCAAGTGACCTTATGCATGCAATATTCAACCCAATGGGATGGTCTGTGCCACGTTGGCGCCATGTTTGATACGCAAAATGACGGCCAATTACGCAAGGTCTATTACAACGGCTTTGCGGCCGGTGTCGATGTTCATGGTGGTGAGCACGCTTCGGGCGCCCATGCCGACTGCTGCGGCGACGGGTCTTCTTTTGCTGAACGCTTGAGTGTGGCCAAATATGCTGAAAAAGGCATGCAAGGACGTGGCGTCATGGTTGATTTGGCCCGTCACCTCGGCCTAGGCCGCACAATTGTTGATGGCCAGACATTTATCAATCTCTTGAAAACCGAGAAAATCGCTGTCGAACCGGGCGATATGTTGGTGATGAGAACAGGTTTTGCCGAAACTATCATCGACATGGGCGGTCACCCTGACCATGCCATACTTGAGCAAACAGGAGCGGTTCTTGATGGTTCAGATGAGACTTTGCTTAATTGGATAACCGAATCGGGCATTGCCACGATTTGTTGTGACAACTACGCCGTTGAAGCTTATCCCGCCAAATCAACCTTCTCTATTTTGCCCTTACACCATCACTGTTTATTTAAACTCGGCGTGCCCTTGGCTGAGCTCTGGTATTTGAAAGATCTGGCGCAATGGTTGCATGACAACAAGCGGCATCACTTCATGCTAACCGCCCCACCGCTGCGTTTGCCAGGCGCTGTTGGCTCGCCCGTGACACCGATCGCAACTGTCTAAGGTCAAGCGCTCATGTACAGCACCATTTACGAACAGATGCAGGCGCTGGCCAAATCTTGCCCCAATCAGTT
This sequence comes from Burkholderiaceae bacterium, assembly GCA_017857895.1. Taxonomy (GTDB): domain Bacteria; phylum Pseudomonadota; class Gammaproteobacteria; order Burkholderiales; family Burkholderiaceae_B; genus Algicoccus. The sequence continues at coordinate 6,387 of JAFMCG010000025.1, forward strand.
AGCCATCGTTGAGCCCGATCGACAAACCACCTATTCGCAGCTCTTTGCTCAATCAGATCGACTAGCGGCCCATTTCAAAAAAAATGGCATGCAAGCCGGTGACCGTCTTGCCCTCTGGCTGCCCAACGGTATCGAATGGGTGCAGTGTTTTTTGGCGTGCGCCCAAATCGGCGTCACTGTTCTTTCTGTCAACACGCGATTCAAGAGTCATGAAGTGCAAGACGTCATTGAACGGGGACAGGCGACTTGGTTGATTTTCTGGCCTGACTTCAAGGGCATTGCCTTTGACCAAATTTTGGCTGACGTGCCCGCCTCGGTCATGGCTCGATTAAAAGGCCAATTGACACTTAACGATATTAGGCACTGCCTCAGCACCCCCATTGATGCCGTCGCACCACATGGTGATCATGGGGTTCTAACATTCACCACCTCAGGCACAACCTCACTGCCCAAGTTTGTTTTGCATACGCAGGCTGGACTCTTACGCCATGGTCATGCGATCGCCCGAGCCCTTGATTACGACCAAACATGCTGCATTTTGGCGAGTGCGCCGTTTTGCGGTGCATTTGGTTTTGCAACCTTAGCCGGTGGGCTTTTCAATGGTTACACCGTGGCCTGCGAAGCGGTTTCCGATCCAGATAGCCTCAGGGCACTGATCCGTAGCCACCGTGTTACCCACACTTACGCCAATAACGCCCTGATTTTGCAAATCCTACAAACCGCTGGCGATCATCACGATTTTGAAAGCTGCCGATTGTTTGGGTTTGCCTCTTTCGCACCGGCCCAAGACGCGTTGTTCGATCAGGCCAAGCGCCATGGCATCAAACTGACAGGTTTATACGGCTCAAGTGAGCTACAGGCGCTGCAAGCCGCCCAGCCGACAGACCCCGCAGACGGCGATATAACAGTCATGCACCAACCCGGTGGACGCTTATTGCATGAAGACGCTCGCGTACGCACCCGTGACCCTGAAACAGGACACTTGCTGGCTTTGGGGCAATCGGGAGAAATCGAGATCCTCACACCCTCACGCATGGCCGCCTATATGGATCAGCCTGAGGCCACCCACGATGCCTTTACTGACGATGGTTATTACCGAACCAGCGATCTGGGCTGGTGTGTGAGCGAGCGCCAATTTGTGTTTCAAGCGCGTATGGGCGACTCGTTGCGATTGGGTGGTTTTTTGGTTAACCCAGCAGAGATCGAACAAGTGGTGCAAACCTTGCCAGGGATTACGGCTTGCCAGGTGGTTGCTGCACAGTGGCACCAAAAAATCGTGCCTGTGGCTTTTGTTTTAACGACAGGCCAAACAGTCGGTATGCCAGACCAATGGCAGGCCGAATGCAAGCGAAGACTAGCGGGCTTCAAAATACCGGTGCATTTCGAAGTACTCGACGAATTTCCGACGGTGCTCAGCGCCAATGCCGTCAAAATACAAAAGCACAAGCTACGCGAAATGGCACAAGCGCTGCTGGACACCAAACCCTAAAAGAGAACCCCCATGGATGACACACTCTTTGATTTGCCTTTTTTTGAGGACTCACATCGAGAATTGGCACGCGAGCTGACAACCTGGGCCCGTGACAACTATCGTGATCGCGTTCACCGTGGCAACGTTGATGACGTGTGTCGCGCCCGTATCGCAGCACTGGCTCAAGCCGGTTGGCTGCGTTATTGCGTGCCCGGCAATGCCGGCGGTGCGCTCGCCAAACTAGATTCGCGAAGCCTTTGCTTGATCCGACAAATCTTAAGCTACCACGATGGTTTGGCTGATTTTTCTTTTGCCATGCAAGGCTTGGGCAGCGGTCCATTGTCCCTGTTTGGTAGCGCCGAGTTACAGGCACAATATTTGCCTGACGTCGCTCAAGGTCGTCTGATCGCCGCTTTTGCATTGTCTGAACCTGACGCAGGCTCAGACGCTGCCGCCATGACCACGCGTGCTGTGCGTCATGGCGACAAATACCACCTGCATGGCATTAAAACGTGGATCTCAAACGCAGGCATTGCTGACTTCTACACGGTCTTTGCCCGCACAGAAAACGACGCTGTCGATGGTGTGACCGCTTTTGTGGTCAACGCTAACACGCCGGGTTTGACCGTTAGCGAGCGCTTCGAAGTGTGTGCCCCACACCCCATTGGCACATTGACATTCGATGACTGTGTGATAGATGCCAGTCAACGACTCGGCGAGCCTGGGCAAGGCTTCAAAGTGGCGATGCAAACTTTGGATGTGTTTCGCGCTTCTGTCGGTGCCACCGCACTGGGCTTTGCGCAAGCCGCTGCGGACATGGCCATGGACCGGGCACAACAACGCCCGATGTTTGGCGCGACCTTGGCTGATCAACAAATCACCCAAGCGGCCATTGGCGACATGCACACCGATATTCACGCGTCGGCTTTGCTGATATATCGAGCCGCCTGGCAACGTGATGTGCTGGGACAACGCACCACCAAATCGGCCGCCATGGCCAAGATGTTTGCCACTGAAGCGGCACAAAAAGTCATTGACCGTAACGTGCAGATTCATGGCGGCTTGGGTGTCAAAGTTGGACACCCAGCTGAAATGCTTTATCGAGAAATTAGAGCACTACGAATTTACGAAGGCGCCACTGAAATTCAGCAAGTGGTGATCGCCCGAGAAACAATGCGTGAACACGCAAGAGGAGACAACACATGAATGGTTCACAAGCCATGGTAAAGACGTTACTGGCAGGTCACGTTGACGTTTGTTTTGCCAATCCAGGCACATCTGAAATGCACTTTGTGGCCGCTCTTGACCAAGCCACGGCAATGCGTTGCGTGCTGGGTTTGTTTGAGGGTGTGGTTACCGGTGCCGCTGATGGGTATTACCGCATGACCGGCAAACCCGCGGCCACGCTTTTGCACTTGGGCCCAGGCTTGGGTAACGGCTTGGCCAACTTGCACAATGCCCGTAAAGCACGTTCTGGCATTGTGAACATCATTGGTCAACACGCCTTGGATCACATCCATAACGATGCGCCACTGAATTCGGATGTTGAAGCCGTCGCTCGACCCATGTCCCATTGGGTCAAAACCACCGTTTCTGCCGCACTCGCCCCGATGGACACGGCTGAAGCCATTTCTCAAGCCTGCAGCAGCCCAGGTCGCATCGCCTCGCTGATTCTGCCCGCCAATTGTGCATGGGAAGACTCAGATCCGGGACACTACAGCACTGAACCGGCACGGGCAGCGGCCTCACCATTGGCCGAATCGATCGAGGCAATGGCCAAACTACTCAGTGACAAATCAAGAGCAGCCAACACCGTTTTGCTGCTTGGTGGCGGTGCCATGATGGCGCGATGCACATGGTTAGCGGGTCAGATCGCCGCACGCACGGGCTGCAAAATCATGGCTGAGCCACGCACAGGGCGATTGGAACGAGGCCTTGGGCGGGTGAACGTCAAACCCATCCCTTTCTCGGTGGACAATGCGGTGGCAGTTCTCAAAGATACGAAAGACATCATCATGGTCGGTGCAACGGTACCGGTTGGTTTTTTTGCTTATCCAGGCAAACCACGTCTGATGGCACCACCTGATTGCACCATTCATACCCTAGCAACACCAGGTCACGATTTGTTCGCGACCCTTGATGCCCTATGCCAAGCCGTCGGCGCCAGCAAATCAACACCGGCCCAGTTATCAGATAGCGCACTTGTCGGTGGCTTTGAAGATGGCGCACCTAACGCTGGCAATATTGGTCGGGTACTGGTGGGTGCCATGCCTGAGCATGCCATCTTGGTTGACGAAGCCGTCACCTCTGGCCGTCAACTGGCCGACACCATCCCGTTTGCGCCTGCGCACGACTGTATTGATATTACGGGCGGGGCCATTGGATTTGGATTGCCAGCAGCCGTCGGAGCGGCTATCGCGGCACCAGAACGACGGGTGATTGCCTTGGTCGGTGATGGCAGTGCCATGTACACCATACAAGCACTATGGACCATGGCGCGCGAGCAGCTCAATGTCACCACGGTGATTTTTGACAATCGCTCTTATCGAATCTTACGCGGCGAACTGGCCAACATGGGTGGCCCTGCGCCAGGTGTCAATGCGGCCCGAATGCTAGACCTTGATCAACCCGACTTAGACTGGGTATCGATGGCCAAAGGTCACGGCGTGCCGGCCGTTCGCGTTGATTCCTTGTCTGGCTTTGACCAAGCCTTACGACGTGCCAACGCCACGCCTGGTCCGAGCCTGATCGCACTGCGAATGGAAAGCTGATATCAGGACCACTTAGGGCCAGCGGAGACACCAAACCATGAAATGCTATTGCGTCACTCAGTTCCATGAGCCACTGCAAATGCTTGAGCAACAAAAACCAGTCCCCACTGGGGCTCAAGTTTTACTCAAAACCCGCGCCGCGGGCGTTTGCCACAGCGATTTACACATCTGGGAAGGTGGTTACGATTTGGGTCACGGCAAGCGCCTTTCAATCACTGATCGAGGTATCGAGTTGCCGATCACCATGGGGCACGAAGTCGTGGGTACCGCCGTATCTCTAGGTCCCAATGCCACGGCAGTGGAACTGGGTAAAAACTACTTGGTGTTTCCTTGGTTAGGCTGTGGTCAATGCTCAGTTTGTCAATCTGGCAGAGAGAATTATTGCGCCAAACCCCGCTCTATCGGTGTCTACCAAAACGGCGGTTACGCTGATCACATCCTTGTCCCCGACAGCCGATATTTGCTGGATATTGGAGATCTGAACCCAGCGCAAATCGCACCCATCGCCTGCTCTGGCTTGACCACATTCAGCGCGATCAAGAAACTCGACCCTGCGATCTATCAGCAGTCGCCCATTGTTATCATGGGTGCCGGCGGCTTGGGGTTGATGTGCCTGCAAATATTAAAAGCCATGGGGGGGAGCGGTGCCATTATGGTCGACATTGACCCAGCCAAACTCAAGGCAGCCAAAGAAGCTGGCGCACTAGCCACCGTCAATGGCACCGATCCAGATGCGTTAGCGCAAATCCTTAAGGCCAATGGCAACCAAGCCATTCCAGCTGTGATTGACTTGGTCGGCTCAACCCAATCCACTGAGCTCGGTTTTAATGCACTCATCAAAGGTGGTACCTTGGTTATTGTCGGCTTTTTTGGGGGTGCTGCCCCTTGGTCGCTGGCTTTCATTCCGATGAAAGCCATCAGTATCTTGGGTAACTACACGGGATCATTGGGAGAGCTAAAGGAGCTCTTGGCACTGGTTAAAAGCGGTCAGGTCAAACCCATTGAGGTCAGCGAACACCCACTGTCAGAGGCATCAAATGTGCTCGCCGCTTTGGGTGCTGGCAAAGTCATAGGTCGTGCGGTTCTGGTGGACTAGAGAGCCTGCGCAGACTCAAAAGAACCTGCCGACTTAGCAAGGCAGACCCGGGCACATGCTCGAGGATCTGCTCTTGCAGCATCGTTTTTAATTGTGCGGCCTGACTTGAATCAGCAAAGTCTGGCATGGGACCCGACAGCCCATAGCCAATCTCTCGCAACAGCACCCATTCGAACTGACGCAATACCGCCGCTGTTGCCCGACCTCGCGCCAAATGGCCGAGCTCGGCGAGTTGACTGAGTGCTTGGGCGTAAGCATCAAACAAAATGGGATGCGCATCCTCAATCGCAAGCAGCTTGAGTAGCAGCTCGTTCATGTACCAGCCCGACATCAGCACTGAGCCTGGCATTGGAATAATGGACACCACCTCGGCCTGGGTCAGTGTTTTGATTTCAGCCGCACCCGACCATGAGACCGACAACGGCTGAAAAACCATCAGCACGGAGCGTAGGCCGGAATAAGGACGTTTGGCACCTTTGGCCACAAGCGTGACAATGCCATGCTCACGACTGAAGGCTTTAACAATTAAGGATGTTTCACGCCATGGCACGCTGTGCAGCACAAAGGCGGATGCTTCGGCGATGCGAGTGGTTCGTCGACTCATGGCGTCCTGACCCTAGAGGGTCTAATCGTAGCCGAGTTCACGCAAGCTACTTTCGCGGTCAGACCAACCCTTTTTGACTTTGATGTAGACCTCAAGGTGAACGGACTTTTCCAGTAACTCAGCAATATCGACTCGTGCTTCAGTGGCAATGCGCTTCATGTGCATGCCCTTGGCCCCCAACAGAATGGGTCGGTGGGTTTCACGCTCAACAATCACGCAGGCCGAAATTCGAGCCCGATCATCAGACTCTTCCCATTGCTCAATCACAACCGTACAACCGTAAGGCAACTCGTCGCCCACCAGTCGGAATATTTTTTCTCGAATCAGCTCAGAAACCAGAAAGCGCACCGAACGATCCGTAAACATTTCCTCATCGAACATCGGCTCGTTTTCGGGCAAGTACTTGGCAACCTCGTCAAGCAAAGTGTCAAGTTGTACTTTTTTGACAGAACTCACGGGCACGACAGCCGTAAACGGGTGGCGAGCGGCGACCTCACCCGCAAAAGGAAACAATGCATTTTTATCTTTAAAAAGATCGACTTTGCTGATGACTAAAATGACATGTCGGCAGTGACCCAACATCTCCAGCAAGGTGGCATCCGCCGTCGTCCACTTGCCCGCCTCGACCACAAATAAAACCACATCAACATCAGAGAGGGTTTGACTGACGACACGATTCATCATTTTGTTCATCGTCCCGCCATGACGCATCTGAAAGCCTGGCGTGTCTACAAACACAAACTGCTCGCGAGCGCGGGTAAAAACACCGTGAATACGGTGCCGGGTCGTCTGAGCTTTGCGTGAAACAATCGAAACCTTGGCGCCGATCAGCGCATTCATCAACGTGGATTTACCCACGTTTGGACGCCCAACCACTGCCACAAATCCACAACGGTAAGGCGATAGTGCATCAATCATCTGGCATCCTGTGAAACGGCAACGGGCAAACTCAACTGAGCAGCTTTGCGCGCACGCTTGACTGCCTTACGGCCTGGCCCAGGCTTTAACTGCATGGCTTTCTCTAATGCTAACTTTGCAGCGGTTTGCTCTGCGGCCCGGCGACTGGCACCGACCGCTTGAACACGAATATCAAGTTGGCCAATATCACAAGTCACTTCGAACTGTTGGCTGTGCGCCGCGCCATGAGTCGCTAAAACAGCGTAAGCCGGTAACGCCATTTTATGGGCTTGCAAAAACTCCTGCAGCAGGGTCTTCGCATCTTTACCAATGGTCTGCGGGTCAACCGAGGCTAGTACGGGCTCGTAAAGGCGGTGAATCACCGCCTGCGCCCTCTCAAATCCACCATCCAAAAAGATAGCGCCAAGGATGGCTTCGAGGGTATCTGCCAAAATCGAGGGGCGTCTAAAGCCACCGCTTTTGAGCTCACCTTCACCAAGCCGAAGGTATTGGGATAAGCCTAGTGTTTGCGCAATATCGGCCAGTGCAGCTTGCTTAACGAGGTTCGCCCTAACACGCGACAAGTCGCCTTCATCTAACTTGCTGTAGCGGTGAAAGAGAAGTGCTGAAATTGACGTGCCAAGCACGGAATCGCCAAGAAACTCCAAGCGCTCATTGTTTTTTGCACCGAGACTTCGGTGCGTGAGCGCGAGCTCCAATAGCGCCTTGTTATCAAAGCTGTAACCCAGTACTTGTTCTAGAGGTGTCGCAGACATCAATCAATACCCGTTAACACGGGTCACCCGGTGGTCGTTAACCATCAATGAAAACGACCAATTCGACCCGGTTCAGAAAAATTCATCCAGATAAAAAACGCTTTACCAACAATGTGCGACTCGGGCACGAAGCCCCAAAACCGACTGTCCAAACTATTGTCGCGATTGTCACCCATCATAAAGTATTCACCCTCTGGCACGGTGCAAACAATGCCGTCAGCGCGGTAAGTGCAGTTGTCTCGATATGGAAATCGCCAAAAAGGCCTTAACTCCTGTCTTGTTCGCATATCTACCAGTATTTTATTATCAACTTCACCCAAACTCTCAATGAATTGCGCGGTGTAAACAAGACGATCTGGCTCAAAAAAGTCACCATCACGCTGAATCGGCACTTCTTTCCCGTTCAAATAAACCCTTTTGTCAATATAGGCCACCTCATCACCTGGCAACCCAATCACCCGCTTGATATAGTCAACCTTAGGATCCACGGGATAGCGAAACACCATGACATCGCCCCGTGCCGGTTCTCCAACCGGTATCAACTTGTCATTTAAGATCGGTAAACGGATACCGTAAGTGAATTTGTTGACCAGGATCAAGTCACCGGACTGCAGTGTCGGCAACATCGATCCCGATGGGATTCGGAATGGCTCGACAATAAATGAGCGCAATACAAAAACAAACAAAATAACTGGAAAAAAACTGGCACCGTACTCAACCCACCAGGGGCGCTTGTCTGTGGAAGCTCTTTTTTGACGTAGAAAAAGACGGTCAACCAGCCAGACAAGTCCAGTGACCAACAACGCAACAAAAAGAATTAAAGAAAAATTCCAGCTCATGGGCGTTGCGATCCTCTGCGGGCAGTTAGGTTCTTCATAGGAGCATGTTACCTGTCATCAACTTGCAAGATCGCGAGAAAAGCTTCTTGAGGAATCTCGACACTGCCGACTTGTTTCATCCGCTTTTTGCCCGCTTTTTGCTTTTCAAGCAATTTCTTTTTACGACTGACATCACCGCCATAGCACTTGGCCAAAACGTTCTTGCGCAGCGCTTTAACGTTTTCACGGGCAATGATTTCTGCGCCGATAGCGGCTTGAATCGCGACGTCATACATTTGACGGGGAATCATTTCACGCATCTTAGCCACCATTTCACGGCCACGATAACGGGCGTTTGATCGATGACAGATCGTCGAGAGCGCATCGACTCGGTCGCTATTGATCAACACATCGACCCTGACAACGTCTGAAGCGCGATATTCTAAAAACTCGTAATCCATCGACGCATAACCACGCGATACTGATTTAAGCTTGTCGAAAAAATCAAGAACGATTTCCGCCAGTGGGATCTCGTACTTCAAGTGAACTTGCCGACCGTGGTAACTCATGTCAATCTGTGCACCACGCTTTTGATTGCACAGCGTCATCACTGGCCCCACATATTCTTGGGGCATAAATAGCGTGACAGAAACAATCGGCTCACGAATCTCGGTTAGCTTACCGACCTCTGGCATTCTTGATGGGCTTTCGATGCTGATAACTTCTCCGTCACTGAGCTGAATCTGGTAAACCACGGACGGCGCCGTGGTAATGATGTCCATATCAAATTCACGCTCAAGCCGCTCTTGCACGATTTCCATGTGCAAAAGGCCTAAAAACCCGCAGCGAAAACCAAAACCCAAGGCCTGTGACACCTCAGGTTCGTACATGAGTGCCGAGTCATTTAACTTCAGCTTTTCCAAAGAATCACGCAGTTGGTCATACTCACTGCTTTCGACGGGATACAATCCCGCAAAAACCTGCGGCTTAACCTCTTTAAAACCTGGTAACGGTTCGAGTGCCGGGCGCGACGCGTGTGTAATCGTGTCACCCACTTTGGCATCTTTAAGCTCTTTGATGCCTGCAATCACAAAACCCACTTCCCCGGCCGAAAGCATGGTTCGTGGTAGCGATTTCGGGGTGAACACACCCAGCTGTTCACAAGCGTGAAGGGCGCCAGTGGCCATGAAACGGATTTTGTCTTTCGGCTTTAGCGTGCCATTGACAATACGAACCAACATCACCACGCCAACGTAGTTGTCGAACCATGAGTCCACAATCAAGGCCTGCAGCAGCGCCTCTGGATCACCCTTGGGTGCTGGCACCTTAGCAACAATGGCCTCAAGGATTTCATCGATACCCAAGCCGGTCTTCGCACTCGCGGCGACAGCGTCTGAGGCATCAATGCCGATAACGTCCTCAATTTCCGCCCGCGCACCCTCAGGATCAGCTTGCGGCAAATCCATTTTATTGAGAACGGGAACAACCTCTACGCCCAACTCGATAGCGGTGTAGCAGTTGGCAACTGTCTGGGCCTCAACACCTTGAGAGGCATCAACCACGAGGAGCGCCCCTTCGCACGCCGACAGTGAGCGACTCACTTCATACGAAAAATCAACGTGCCCTGGCGTATCGATCAGGTTGAATTGGTAGTCTTTGCCATCCTTGGCACGATATACCAGCGATGCCGTTTGCGCCTTGATGGTGATGCCCCGCTCACGTTCGATATCCATTGAATCGAGCACCTGGGCGGACATTTCACGACCCGCCAAACCACCACAGGTCTGTATCAAGCGATCAGCGAGCGTAGACTTGCCGTGATCAATATGAGCAATGATCGAAAAGTTACGAATGTGCTGCATAAAATCCAATCAAACTTAAATGAAATCCGTCTTGTTCAGCAGACGGTTGGCCGGTAAAGCACCGGGTGGCTTTGTCTCACTAAAAAACAAGAGGGCGCTTGACGCGCCCCCCTGCCGCATTGAATTAGCCTTATTTTAGCCTGACAGCGGGTTAACGTTTCGGTCTCACCAAAACCCACTGGGCCTGACCGTTGCGCTGCACCATCATACCAACTGGCTTGCCTTCGCCAGCCTTTTTAACCAAATCAACAAACTGCTTGGCCGAGCTCACCTCAGTATTACCCACAGTCAACACAATATCGCCAGCAACAATACCAGCGTTCGCACCAGCATCGGCCGACTCAGTCACTCTAACGCCTTTTTCAATCTTCAGATCGGTGCGCTCTTTGTCGGTTAAATCAACCACCGTCAAACCAAGTGCTGTCAGTCCTGCGACGGGCGCGGGCGTGGCTGGAGCTGCCGCTTGAGGCTGCTCAGCTGAAGGCGTTTCGCCAACCTTAACCATCAGGGTAACGGGTTTGCCACGACGCCACACTTCCATCTCTACTCGCTGACCGGGCTTGCTAGCGCCCACCACGCGCGGGAGATCAGACCATTTCGCGATTTTTTTACCACCAAACGTCAAGATAATGTCACCCGCTTTAAGGCCAGCAAGATCTGCCGGGCCATCCGGTTCCACGCGGCTGACCATGGCCCCAGACTGATCCGATAAGCCACTGGCCTCAGCCACGTCTTTGTTGACTTCACCGATTTGCACACCGATTCGACCACGAACAACTTTACCGTTGGTTTTAAGCTGATCAGCAACCAGCATGGCTTCATCAATCGGGATCGCCAATGAGATGCCCATGAAGCCACCGCTTCGCGACACGATCTGTGCGTTAATGCCCACCACTTGGCCAGACATGTCCAACAAAGGACCGCCAGAATTACCTGGGTTGACGGCCACATCCGTTTGAATGAAAGGCAAATAATCGCCCGTTTCACGACCAATTGCGCTGACAATACCGGCCGTCACCGTGGCTTGCAAGCCAAAGGGCGATCCAATCGCCAAAACCCACTGACCTTTCTTGAGGTTTTGAGCGCTGCCGATTGGGAGTGTCACCATGTCAGTGGCATCAATTTTAAGCAACGCAACATCGGTGCGCGCATCGCTGCCAACAACAACCGCTTTGAATTCTCTGCCATCAGTCAGGGTCACAAAAATCTCATCAGCCCCATCAATCACGTGATGATTGGTGAGGATCGAGCCGTCCTTTGTGATGAAAAAACCTGATCCAACACCACGGGGCACGGAGCGTTGTTCGGCCTCAGGTGCTGGCTCACCGCGTCTTTGCTCTGGTGCACCACCGGGCGGCTGAAAATCGGGGCCAAAGAACCAACGAAACATTTCGTAAGGGTCTTGTCCTGAGCGACCTCGACCATTAACCGTGGCAGTGGTTCTAATGTTCACCACTGCCTCATCAGCTTTTTCGACGATGCCGGTAAAATCGGGCAGGCCTGCCGTGTTAGCAAGCGCCTGCTGCATACCCAAAAATGACATCGCCAGGAAAGCGATCGACATCAACATAACGCGCCAAAGCGATTGCTGTGACTGCGGTGACTGCTGATGGGTCCGCGCAAGCAGAAAGGAAGATACGGCGTAGCGATTAGGCATATTCAAACTCCGTTTTAGTTTTTATTTGCGATAAAACGTGCGTTACTGGCTCGCAGAGACATCGCGACGGCTGATCGATTGCGCCAGCATATGAATGCTTTGAGCGGGCACTTCACCCACCACCACAACCCAATACTCACCGACTTGTTTGCCGTATAAATTGATCGAACCTAAGCGACTGGCTCCCTGCCATTGATGTTGAGACAAATTCTGCTGATAAGGTTCAATAAAAACTGAGACACTGGCCAAACCGTCGGTCAAAATCATTTGATTGACCATTCGACCATCGTTAAAGGTGCGTTGCAATTGCATGACAGGCTTAAAACCCGGTGGTTGCTCGTAATCCCAACCCAAAGCACGAAAATCGATCGTCTCTTGCTTTTGATTAATCTCTTGCCAGCCATCAGTGGACCAACTAGGGGCTAACTCATCGTCGGCGATGGCATGCCCAATTCGAACTTGGTTAAAAGCGATCTGCTCCAACACACTGCCATCAGCTTGCAGTAGCTGTGCTTTCAGTAACAGCCCTGTCTGCACATCAGCACAGAATTGGTAACGAGGCCGGTGATCGTCTTTGGGAACGATGTCGACCATCAAACACTGCCGCCCAGCAACTCGATTCGGTTTAGACGCCAACAAAACATCATAGAATTCTGAGAAATGAGACAGCTCACCCATCAATAGCGCTGGGAATCGCTCTTGCCGCTGCAACTCATTAACCACCATTTTCTGTTCAGGCATATAGCACCTGACGGCATGATTGACCCGCAAGTACTCCCTAGGGCTGTTGTCGAGGACCTCAATGATTTCTTCTTCTCGATCATCAACAAAACGGTGCGTCATCCGAAAAGAATGCACAACACCATCGCGCTGCTGAGAGAATACCCCTTGGTAATTCAGTCGCTTGGCTGCTGATTGGATCCCTTCGAGAAGCGATTTGGCGTCTTCGGGGGACTGCACAACCGCATCAGTGCCTCTGGCGTGAGCCACTGAGAAACCCATCATGACCAAAGTCACGACGGCCACGCAAAGAGCACGTGCAAATCGACCTGCCCCAAACACCTGCCGCCAGTTGCCACTCGCAGGGTCATGCGCGAGTTTCATCGATCGACCCCTGGCTCAAACGATGCTTGACGAACCGCAATCGGCCCAGAGAACTGTCTGTGCGCATTGGCATAATCAGAAACGATCGCGCCGTCCACCGACGGCTGAGTCACCACCGTCGGCGTGGCCACAACCACAACATCATCGAGCATCAACAGCGGCTGAGCGACCCACACCACAGCGGCGACCGCAGCGGCCATGGCCAAGCTAGGCCACGAGAACCATTTGGACCAGGCGCTGGGTCTGGCTGCACGTTGCGATAACGACGTTGCCTGACGATCTTGACCCTTATCCACGGCCAGTTGATGCACTGGCTCCCTTTGAAGTGCGGCCGAAAGCCGAGCTGAAAATTCGGCAGACGGGCTCAAAGCACGTGCAGAGGGTTGCACGAGCGAATCAGAAATTAAGGCATAAAGCGCCCAGTCCTCTTTGTGCTCAAGCGGATCAAGATCAGTTGCTAGCGGCGAAGCGCTTGATAACAGCTCGGTATCAGATTGCTCAAACTCACCATCAAAATAGGCTGAAATCAACTCCAATCGATCCAGGGTTTGAGGTTCAGCGGCATCGGGCGTGATGTCGTTTGATACGGCTGAAAGGGGGTGTGTCGGTGTCTTATGCATGTCAGTTATTCCTTACCATCGCCGATCGCCTTGGTGATCGATCATTGGGCGCAACTTGGTGGCAATTGCTTCGCGCGCCCGAAAAATACGTGATCGCACCGTTCCGATGGGGCATCCCATTGCCTGCGCGATCTCTTCATAGCTCAATCCCTCAATCTCTCTTAGTACAATGGCCGTTCGCAGTTCGGCTGGTAACGCTTGAATCGATTCATTAACCGACTCGGCAATCTCTCGACTTGCCAACAACGATTCAGGCGTGTTGTTGTCTGTTAGGTTGTCAATCTCGTCAAAAGTTTCACCATCTTCGGATTGATGCAAACTTGGCGAGCTCGGGCGCCGAGATTGCGAGGCCATCCAATTGCGAGCGGTATTGATGGCAATTCGGTAGAGCCACGTATAAAAAGCACTGTCACCGCGAAACTGTGGCAACGCCCGATAAGCCTTAATAAAAGCCTCTTGCATCACATCTTCAATTTCAGATTGGTCTCGCAGCATGCGCGACAACAATCGCAGTATTTTTCTCTGGTACTTTAAAACCAACAAATCAAAAGCCGCTTTGTCCCCTGCCTGCACCCGGGCAACCAGCTTGGCATCGACATCGCGTTCGCTCATGCTTGGCCTCTTATCAGCCAGTTCACAAGAACATTTAACTGCCGGTATTGCTCAGGCTCGAACTGGTCTTTCCAAAGCGTCAATCGCCGCAGCGAAAATCGGTGATTTTTATGTGCTTGGCAAAGCAAGGTGATCCCAGCCCAATGGCGAATCACACCTTGCAGCAGAATCGGCGATGAACAGCCGACCATTTCAATACCCGCCTCAGTCACTCTCAAGAGATCATGGGATGGTAGGCCAGCGTTGCTATGCCGCCAAAAACAAAATCGCCAAAAAGCAAAGCCTACCAAAAAGACAAAGCCCAGACCAAAAGACCAGGCATGGCTTAGCCCAAGATAAAAACCAGAAAACAAGCCAGTCACCATCAGCAACAGAACCAGTCCGTCACGGGCACACTGAATGGATCGGGGCGCTACCGATAGCGCCCCTGTCACTGCCCAAGACCTTTGCTCAAGATCGATCAAAGTCAAACCCGCCGCACGGCCATTGAACCGTTCGTGCCCCCAAAACCGAAGGAATTCGAGAGCGCTACCTCGATGTTAAGGTCGCGCGCTTCGTTGGCGCAGTAATCCAAATCGCATTCAGGATCTTGATTAAAAATATTGATTGTTGGGGGTGACACTTGGTGGTGCACCGCCAAGGTGGTGAACACCGCCTCAATTCCGCCCGCTGCACCGAGCAGGTGTCCTGTCATGGATTTGGTTGAATTAACCACCAACTTCTTAGCATGGTCACCGAAGGCTAGCTTCAATGCCTCCGTCTCATTTTTATCACCCAAGGGTGTTGATGTCCCGTGGGCATTCACGTAACTGATATCTTGTGGTGCGATGCCACCATTGCGCAAGGCCATTTCGATTCCACGCTTAGGCCCATCGCGGTCAGGCGCCGTGATGTGATAAGCATCAGAGCTCATGCCATAGCCTGCAAGCTCACCATAAATTTTTGCACCACGGCGCTTGGCGTGCTCATACTCTTCAAGCACCAAGACACCAGCACCCTCCCCCAAAACAAAACCATCGCGATCCACATCCCAAGGACGAGAAGCGGTCGTGGGATCATCATTGCGGGTTGACAACGCTCGCATGGCTGCGAAACCGCCAATGCCAAGCGGCGAGACCGTTGACTCTGTGCCACCAGCAATCATCACGTCAGCATCACCGTACTCAATTAGCCGACCAGCATCACCAATCGAATGCAAGCCGGTTGTACACGCGGATACAACCGCATAGGACGGCCCTTTGAGTCCCAACATGATCGAAAGCTGGCCAGACACCAAGTTAATCAACGAGGCAGGCACAAAAAAAGGCGAAATTCGCCGCGCGCCGCGCTCTAAGTATTCTTTTTGAGTTTCTTCAATGCGTTGCAGGCCACCAATGCCTGAGCCAACAATCACGCCCATGCGTTGCGCATTTTCTTCTGTCACTTCCAACCCAGCATCACGCCAGGCTTGAACGCCAGCAGCGATACCGTAGTGGATAAACGTATCCATTTGCCGAGCTTCTTTGGCAGGCAAGTAGGCCGTTACGTCAAAATCCTTGACCTCACCGGCAATGTGCGCATTGAAGTCGGCGGGATCAAAGCGCGTAATACGCCCGATGCCACTACGACCATTCACCACGTTATCCCACGCCGTTGAGATATCATTACCAACGGGGGACACGATACCAAGACCGGTGATCACGACTCGTCGCTTCAAGATTCACTCCTGACTAAAAACCGAAACAAAGGCAATGCAAAAAAAAGGCGGTTGATTCCGCTCGAATCAGCGTGTTTGCAGCCTTTTCGGCCAAACCCACTGATAACAAGACGACCTCAACCGCCGGCTGGACTGTTCGAGTGAACAAACAAAGACCAACAGCCACTTTAAATTACTTCGAGTTGCTCTCGATGTAATCAATGGCCTGCTTGACTGTCGTGATCTTCTCAGCTTCCTCGTCCGGGATCTCTGTTTCGAACTCGTCCTCAAGCGCCATAACCAACTCGACCATATCGAGCGAGTCGGCACCAAGGTCGTCAAGAAAGGATGATTCGTTCTTGATCTCGGCTTCGTTAACGCCAAGTTGTTCAGCGACGATTTTCTTGACTCGCTGTTCGATGCTTTCCATTCATATCTCCAGTAGGGGAAAAATCTTTTTAATTATAGCCAAGCGCGGGCAGAAAAACTCACGCCATGTACATTCCACCATTTACGTGCAAGGTCGTACCCGTAATGTACTCTGCTTCTGGCGAAGCCAAAAACGTCACGGCATGGGCAATATCAGACGGCGAACCCAGCCGGCCAAGGGGAATCTGCCCCAGAAGGGCGGCTGTTTGGTCGTCGCTCAATGCCCGTGTCATGTCTGTTTCAATAAAACCAGGGGCCACACAATTGACGGTGATGTTCCGGCTACCAAGCTCTCGGGCCAGCGCGCGTGTCATGCCTGCCACGCCAGCCTTAGCGGCGGCATAGTTGGCTTGACCCGCATTGCCACTTGAACCAACCACAGACGTGATGTTGATAATTCGCCCCCAGCGGGCCTTCATCATGGGGCGCATCACTGCTCGACTTAAGCGAAACACGCTGCCTAAGTTGGTTTGCAGGACTGAATCCCACTCCTCGTCTTTCATTCGCATGGCCAAATTGTCGCGTGTAATGCCCGCATTGTTCACCAAAATGTGCGGGCCTGCCAATTCTTTACCGAGCGAATCAACCAATGCGCTAACCGCCTCTTGATCGTTCACGTCAAGCGCAACACCCCGACCGCCTTTGGCAGACAACCACTCGTGCAGCGCCTGCGCGCCCGCCGCCGTGGTGGCGGTACCCACAACCGTGGCGCCTTTTTCTGCCAATGCCATGGCAATGGCGCGACCGATGCCTCTTGAGGCCCCTGTGACCAACGCCACTTTGTCTTTTAATTCCATTTCACTCGCTCCCCGCACTGACTGCCGGTAAGTTTAACTATTATTTAGTGTTTCGACGGCGGCTTGCAGACTCGCAGGATCATTGACCGACAAACCTACCAAAGAGCCATCGATTCGCTTGACCAAACCACTAAGCACTTTCCCTGGACCACACTCAACGATGTGTGTCACGCCTTGATGAGCCATCGCTTGGATGGTCTGAACCCAACGCACTGGGTGCCAAGCTTGATCCACGAGTGCCTGTGAAATCGCAGCAGGATCCTGATGCATCTGCACATCCACGTTTTGGATGACGGGTATTTGAGGCACATTTAAGGTCACTTGGCTCAACGCATGCGCCAAAACGGCGGCAGCGGGCTTTAAAAGACTGGCATGAAAAGGTGCCGAAACCGGCAATAGCACAGCCCTTTTGGCACCTGCTGCCTTGGCATTTTCCATGGCGCGCTCAACAGCGGCTCGGTGGCCAGCAATCACCACTTGCAAAGGCGCATTGAAATTCACGGCTTCCACGATCTCACCTTGCGATGCTTGCTCACATACGGCCAGAACGGCATCATCCTCTAGCCCAAGAATCGCAGCCATGGCACCTGTCCCAACTGGCACAGCAGCCTGCATGGCGTCAGCACGTATTCGGACCAAGCGCACGGCATCGGCCAAGTCGATCACACCAGCTGCCGTTAATGCCGCGTACTCACCCAAACTGTGGCCTGCCATGACTGACGGAACGGGGCCGCTGGCGGCACGCCAAGCTGCCAGTACGGCCAAGGACGCCGCCAACATGGCCGGCTGTGTGTTGGTTGTTAAATTAAGTTGCTCAATTGGGCCGCGCGCGATCAACCCAGACAAGTCTTCGTTTAGCGCGGCATCGGCTTGTGACATAACCGCTTGAGCGGCCTGAGAATCGGCCCACACATCTAGCATGCCAACGGTTTGAGACCCTTGGCCAGGAAAAACAAAAGCAAATTTCATGTCACTCACTCCATGCAATATCGTGGTTACATGCGAACCACAACCGAACCCCACGTAAATCCGCCGCCCACGCCTTGCAGCAACACTTCATGGCCCGCCTTAACCCGCCCATCGCGGCAGGCC
>JAFMCG010000026.1 GCA_017857895.1 Burkholderiaceae bacterium
TGCATTTTTACGGTAGCTTTGCCACCGGACTGGAGCTCGGCTTCCCAAAGCCCGGCAATGTGGCGATTGTGAGTCAGTCAGGGGCATATGGTGCGCATTTGATGACGGTGGCGGTGGCCAATGGCATCGGTCTTTCAGCGGTGGTGATGACAGGTAACGAGGCCGACCTGACGCTTGGCGACATGGTTCAGATGGTGGTCGATGACCCCAACACGAACGTGATTGCGCTTTATTCGGAAGGGATACGTCGACCCGAGGTGCTGGTCCGTGCGCTTGAGCAGGCGCGCTTGGCGGGCAAGCCGGTGGTCATGATGAAGGTTGGTCGCAGTGTGGTTGGTGGTGCGGCTGCGCAATCACACACGGCCTCGATTGCGGGTGATGATCGGGTGTTTGATGCGGTGATGGCAGAGCTTGGGGTGTTGCGGGTCGAAACCACAGAGCAGATGCTTGACATTGCACGTTTGGCCACGCGCGGTATTTATCCGGCTGACAACACGCTTGGGGTCATCACGGTCAGTGGGGGCGCAGGTGTCATTATTTCTGATGCCGCTGAAGCGTGTGGGTTACCAATGCCAGCCATGCCATTAGAGGCGCAAAAAGCCTTAACCGATGTTTTACCTTACGCGGCACCACGCAATCCGGTCGATGTCACGGCGCAGTTTTTAAATGACATGTCATTGGCGCGCACCTTCACGGAGTCGGTGGTGCGTGATGGCGGCTACCGTTCTATTTTGGGGTTTTTTACCTACACGGCCAGTGCCGCCAGCACAGGTCAGCGGCTGCGCGCTGAGCTTAGGCATGTGAGTGCGCAATTTCCTGACCGTTTATTTGTGCTTTCGGCCATTGGCACCCCGGCACAAATGCAGGAGTACGAAGAGGACGGGTTTGCGATATTTGAGGATCCCAGCCGCGCGGTGAAGGCCATCAGCGCCATGGGTCAGTTTGGGCGGGCTTTTGAAAGAAAGCCGCGCTTGCCAGCACCGACTGTTGGGACGGTTCAGTTGCCTGCCCAGACGCCTACCGAGGCACAAGCCAAGACATTGTTGGCCCAACACGGCATTGCCAGCGCACCGGAAGTGGTCTGCGACACGGCAGATGAGGCGGTCAAAGCGGCCGCCGCGATGGGTGGCACGGTGGTCATGAAAATTGTGTCGCCCGACATCTTGCACAAGTCCGAGATCGGCGGTGTCTTGTTGGATATTGAGGGTGAGAAAGCCGTGCGCGAAGGTTTTGAGACGCTCATGCAACGCGCACGCGCAGCTGCACCCAATGCTCGGTTGCAGGGTGTGTTGGTGGCCAAGCAGTTAAAGGGCGGCGTGGAATGTATCTTGGGGATTCACCGTGATCCCGTGTTCGGTCCCATGGCCATGTTTGGTCTGGGCGGCATCTTTGTGGAAATCATGCAAGACGTGGTTTTGCACCGTTGCCCATTCGGTGAAGACGTCGCCCAAGAGATGATTCGCTCGATTAAAGGTGCGCCGCTGCTACTCGGGGCACGCGGGCGCCCAGTGGCTGATATCAAAGCTTTGGCAAAAATGCTGTCTAACCTATCGGCCTTTGCCGTTGCAGCCGGTCCGCGCTTGGCATCGATTGATTTGAATCCGGTCTTTGCCATGCCCGAGGGCCAGGGCGCGTTTGCCGCTGACGCGGTCATGACGTTTGGTGAAGAGGTTTAAAACGGCATTGAAACCATTAAACTAAAAAAAAAAACGAAAAAAGTAAAAACCAAAACAAAACCGCCAGCCTTGATCTGGCGGTTTTGTGTCGTGCATCAGAATTTAAAAAGGGATATCGTCGTCAAGGTCACCGAGGCTGGCGGGGCTGGCTGCCGGAGCCTGTGGGCGTTGTGCTTGTGGGCGGGCTGCAGGTCTTGATGGGGCGCTGCTACTGCCTTCGTATTCACCGCCACCGCTGTTGCCGCCACCGCCTCCCATGTCGTCACGGCCGCCAAGCATTTGCATCTGATCGGCGATGACTTCGGTGGTGTAGACGTCTTGGCCTTCTTTGTTCTGCCATTTGCGGGTGCGCAGGCGCCCTTCGATGTAAACGGAACGGCCTTTTTTGAGGTATTCCCCGACAATTTCGGCCAAGCGGTTGTAGAACACGATGCGGTGCCATTCGGTTTCTTCGCGTCGCTCGCCTGAGGCTTTGTCCTTCCAGTTGCTGGTGGTTGCAATCGAGATGTTGCAGATGGCGGCGCCGTCAGCGCTGTAGCGCACTTCTGGATCGCGGCCGAGGTTGCCAACGAGAATGACTTTATTGATCGATGCCATGCCGATCTCCGTAATTTAATTGAACAAAAAGGGGATCAGTCGCTCGTTGCCACTGCGCCCCGCAGATTCATCATGGTGCCGCAAACTTGATGGGTTCGCCAGTCACCGGTATGCATTTATCCATCAGTGTAAGACACATCTGGGTTGAAATTAAAGGGATGTGGGTGGTGGCGGTGTGGAGACTGTCTGGGTGGGCGCTGGGGTGGACGCCTGGGCGTTGTCTGGCACGGTGAGCTGCCAAGTAACCGCTAGCCAGGCAGCGCTGATGGCTGCAAGCCCCCAAAAAACGCTGACTGAGCCCGCTGTTTGCAGCAACCAGCCACCAACAGCGCCGCCCAAGAAAAGCCCCAGTGCTTGGCTCGTGTTGTAGACACCGAGCGCCAAGCCTTTGAGTTCGGGCGGCGCAATTCTTGACACCAACGAGGGTTGTAGCGCCTCTAGGACATTAAACATGACAAAAAAAACAGTCAGGCAGCCTAACAGGGCCCACCAATGGTGGGTGCTTAACGCGAACCCCACGCCCACAACGAACAAACCCAGCACTGATAGACGCAGGGCTTGGGCGTGAGCGCGGCGTTTTTCTGTCACAAAAATAATGGGCACCATGAACAGAAAGGACACAAACAAGACCGGCAAGTAGGCGTACCAGAGGGTATTGGCCGTCAGCCCGCCAAGACTGACAAGCAAAGGCGGGATGACCACAAACAAAGCGACCTGGGTCAAGTGCAAACAAAACACCCCAAAATTCAAGCGCAATAGTCCGGTATGGCCCAATACTTTTGTGGCTTTGACCGGCACAGCTGGTTTGGGTGCCATGGGGGCGGTGGGCACCACAAAGGCGGCAATCAGTAGCGCGCCGGTGCCCAAGGCCGCGATCAGCCAGAACAAGCCAGAGAGCCCTGCCCAGCCCACCATGATTGGGGCCAGTACCAGCGACAAAGCAAACGACAGGCCAATCGAGGCGCCAATCATGGCCATTGCACGGGTGCGAACCTCAGGGCGGGTGGCATCAGCCAGCCATGCCGTCACCGCCGCAGAAATCGCGCCTGATCCTTGAATGGCTCGACCGATCGTCACCCAGAAAATGTCGTCAGACAGGGCGCATACGATGCTGCCGATTAAAAATAGGGTCAAACCAAACAGGACCACCGGTCGGCGCCCGAGACGGTCGGAAACCATGCCAAAGGGAATTTGCATGAAGGCTTGGGTCAGACCGTAAATACCCAAAGCTAAGCCGACGCGGGCTGGGTCTTGGCCACCTTCAAGCGAAGTGGCTGCCACCGCAAACACCGGGAGTAGCAGAAAAAGACCCAACATTCGGGTGGCAAATAACCCAGCCAACGTGATGCTGGCACGACGCTCGGTGGCCGTGAGGGCTAAGCGAGCCGGTTTGTTGGCTATCAAGTCGGACGGAGCAGTCATACCAATGAAATCTGAGTTGGGCGCGTTATAGTACCAAGTTGCCTACCAAAAACGTCACGCGCGCGACAACTTCGCCCGCCGCTTTGGTTGTCAACACAGGACAGTCTTGTTAATGAATCAAATACGTATCCGCGGTGCGCGTACCCACAACCTAAAAAATGTCTCGCTCGACCTGCCTCGCGAGTCGTTGGTGGTGATCACAGGCTTATCGGGCTCGGGCAAATCTTCGCTGGCCTTTGATACGCTTTATGCCGAGGGTCAGCGCCGCTACGTCGAAAGCTTATCGGCCTATGCCAGACAGTTTTTACAACGACTCGAGAAGCCTGACGTTGACTTGATTGAAGGCTTGTCGCCGGCGATTGCCATTGAACAAAAGTCAGCGGGTCACAACCCGCGCTCGACAGTCGGCACCATCACGGAGATCCACGATTACTTGCGTTTGCTCTATGCGCGCGTGGGTACGCCCTTTTGTCCAACGCACGATGAACCTTTGGTGGCGCAAAGCATCAGCCAGATGGTGGATACCTTGTTGACGTGGCCCCAGGACACGCGGGTGGCGATTCTTGCACCGGTTGATGCGGCTTTGCTCGAAACGGTTTCGGGTGATCTTGGGGTCTTGTGTCAAAGCCTGCAAGCGCAGGGGTTCGTGCGGTTGCGGGTCAATGGCGAGATGGTGTCGCTCGACCCTTTACCGCATTTGGTCAAAGACGACATGCCGGTCATCGAAGTGGTTGTTGACCGTTTGCGGATCAAGTCAGACAGCCAGACCCGGTTGGCTGAAAGTTTAGAGACGGCCACGGTGTTGGCCCACGGCAAAGCCAGTGTGTTGAACCTTGATACCGATCACAGCCAAGCGTTTTCTAGTCGTTATGCTTGCCCCATTTGTAGCCACACCGTGGCATCACTAGAGCCCAGGCTTTTTAGTTTTAATAGTCCAACAGGGGCGTGCCCGACATGCGATGGCTTGGGCCACGTTGATGTCTTTGACCCTGAGCGTGTGGTGGCGTTTCCATCTTTGAGTTTGCAGTCAGGGGCCATTGTCGGCTGGGACAAGCGCAATTCGTTCACTTATTCGATGTTGGCCAGCCTATCGACCCACTACGACTTTGATTTGGAAGTGCCTTGGGAGTCGTTAACCGAAGAAGTTCGTCAAGTGGTGCTTTATGGCTCAGGTTCTGATGAAATTGCATTCTTTTACCTCGATCCCAATGGCAAAAGTTCAGTCAAGCGCCATCCCTTTGAAGGCGTGATCCCCAACCTGCAGCGCCGTTGGCGCGAAACAGACTCGGTGAACGTGCGCGACGAGCTCAACAAGCTGCGTAGCCAAAAGGTTTGTCACGATTGTGGCGGTTCGCGATTGAAAGCCGATGCCCGTTTTGTGAGAGTCGCAGAAAAAGCCATTCACGAAGTTGAGTCACTGCCACTGTCAGCCTGTTTGGCATGGTTTGAACAGCTTTCCCTGGCTGGGTCACGGCAAGAAGTGGCCGATCGTATCGTGCGTGAAATTCGAGCACGGTTGACCTTTTTGAATAACGTTGGGCTTAATTACTTGTCGCTCGATCGACGTGCTGACACGATCTCGGGCGGTGAATCACAGCGGATTCGCTTGGCCAGCCAAATTGGTTCTGGCTTGACGGGCGTGATGTACGTTTTGGACGAGCCCTCTATTGGTTTGCATCAGCGCGACAATGATCGTTTGATCGCCACCTTGACCCATTTGCGCGAGTTGGGCAATAGCGTGATTGTGGTCGAGCATGATGAGGACATGATTCGGCAGGCTGATTGGGTGGTGGACATGGGTCCTGGTGCTGGTGAGCATGGTGGCGAGGTGGTGGCGCAAGGCACACCGGCCATGATTTGTGAGTCAGCCGAATCCCTGACGGGACAGTACTTGAGTGGGCGTCGAAGAATCGAAATCCCCAAGCGGCGAGTAATCAACAAAAAAACACCCCGGGTTTCCTTGCTCGGCTGCTCGGGTAATAACTTGAAGGCGGTCGATTTGCATGTACCAGTCGGTCGCTTTGT
This sequence comes from Burkholderiaceae bacterium, assembly GCA_017857895.1. Classification (GTDB taxonomy): domain Bacteria; phylum Pseudomonadota; class Gammaproteobacteria; order Burkholderiales; family Burkholderiaceae_B; genus Algicoccus. The sequence continues at coordinate 5,721 of JAFMCG010000026.1, forward strand.
GTGCATTTCAGGGGTGTCGGGATCAGGTAAGTCAACGCTGATCAACGACACGTTTTCTGCGGTGCTTTCACAAAAGCTCAATCGCAGCCAAGCCCGCCCAGCCCCTTATGAGTCAATGGCAGGGGAGGACCTGTTTGATAAGGTTATCAGCGTTGACCAAAGCCCCATTGGCCGCACACCGCGTAGCAACCCAGCCACTTACACGGGTCTGTTTTCTCCGATACGAGAACTCTTTTCTGGGGTGCCTGAGGCGCGCGCACGTGGTTACGATCCGGGGCGATTTAGCTTCAACGTAAAGGGCGGTCGTTGTGAAGCGTGCCAAGGTGATGGTGTGGTTAAAGTTGAAATGCATTTCCTGCCAGATATGTATGTTGACTGTGATGTCTGCCACGGCAAGCGCTACAACCGCGAGACTTTAGAAATCCGTTACCGCGGTCGCAATATCCATGAGGTGTTGAATCTGACTGTTGAGCAAGCCATTCCTTATTTTGAGGCGGTGCCGGCGGTGGCTAGGCGTTTGCAAACCTTGATGGATGTGGGCCTTTCTTATTTGCGGTTGGGACAAAGTGCCACCACCTTGTCAGGTGGTGAGGCCCAGCGTGTCAAGCTCTCGCAAGAGCTGTCAAAACGTGGCACGGGGCGAACGCTCTACATTTTGGATGAGCCCACCACAGGGCTGCACTTTCATGACATTTCACTACTTTTGTCAGTGCTCAATCAGCTGGTTGAAGCTGGCAACACGGTGGTGGTGATTGAACATAATCTGGATGTGATCAAAACCGCCGATTGGGTCATCGACATGGGCCCTGAGGGTGGTGATGGTGGCGGTCAGATCGTGGCGCAAGGCACGCCCGAGCAAGTGGCTGCTGAACCCGCAAGCCACACGGGACATTATTTGACTGCACTCTTAGTGCGAGACACCCAAGAGCCTACTGCGAGCGAGTTGCCATTGGCCTAGCGTAGACCCGATTGTCTTAGAAACACAGCAGCCTGTGGTGGGCAGGTGCTGGATTCAACCAACGGTACAGGCGATTGGCAGCGTGCGGCTTGCGGCAATTGCGCAATGGCTAACACCTGGTTTATGAGCAGTGCCTGCACGTCGGCTTCACTCGGTGACCAGAAAGTCCAACGGATGTCGATGTCGTTGGCGTCTTGGCAAATCCCTAAGCTTTGCGTATTACACGCGATCAATAAAGCCCGAATAGCGGCCTTAGGATCGGTGTGGCCGCAGACCACAGCTTGACTTCGATTAATGCCGCCCTTTTCAACGTTGCCACGCGAGGCCGTGATGTGTGCAAGCCACCCCGGGGCACAACTTTGCGTCACATCACCAATCGGTGCTTGGCCTTCAAGCGTTTGTACAAATAACAAGGTGCAGCGTCCGCCACGCGACATGGGTTTACAGATCTGCGTGATGGATAAGGCCAGATCGCTGGTCGTGTCGGCAGTGATAGGGGAGCTTGGTGTGTTTTGTGCAACAACAAGCGCGCTAAGCGTCGCCAACGCGGCGCCTAGGACCCAGCAGGACAAATACTTGGGTTTCATTTGTTGAGACAACATGTCGAACCCCCTAAAACAAAATGAAAGCGCTGAAATGTCGCGTCTTCGCTAGAACGTTTCATCCATTTTAAAGACACGTCGATATTCAAGAATAGCAAACCGATCGGTCATGCCAGCGATGTAGTCGGCGATGGCGCGCGCTTGCTGCGCTTGGCCGGCGCACCGATACTCAGGAGGCAGTAGGGCGGGGTCGTCTAGGAATGCCTCAAATAATCGCTTAACGATGTGGCGGGCTTTGCCCGTCATGCGCGCGACTTTGTAGTGGCGGTAGAGTTGTTGAAGCAAGAATGCTTTCAATTCGTCGGCTTGTTTACGCACCGTCTCAGAAAACGTCACCAAAACGGGTGCCAGACGAACGTCATCAACACTTTTGGGTTGAAGCTGCTGCAGTCGTGCCAAAGTGGTCTGGGTCACGTCCATGATCAAGGTGTTGATCATCTGTCGGATGGTTTCGGCGATGGCTCGTGGTTCAGGCAAATCAGGCAGGCCTTTGGCCACGGCGTCAAAGTGTTGTGCAAATATGGGCACTTCTTGCAGCTGTCGTAACGTGATCAGGCCCGATCGTAAGCCGTCATCGACATCGTGATTGTTATAGGCAATTTCATCGGCCAAGTTAGCCAGCTGAGCTTCGAGCGATGGTTGGGTACGATTGATAAAGCGTTGACCAATCTCACCGAGCTCGCGCGCATTGGCCAGTGAACAGTGCTTAAGAATGCCCTCGCGGGTCTCAAAGCAAAGATTTAGTCCGTTAAAGCCGGGATACCGTTCTTCGAGCTCGTCGACCACCCGTAGGCTTTGAAGGTTGTGTTCAAAGCCGTTTGTTTCAGGGGCGAGTGTCTTCATGCAGCGGTTGAGCTCATCTTGGCCGGCATGACCAAACGGGGTGTGACCAAGATCGTGGGCCAAGGCAATGGCCTCTGTCAGGTCTTCGTCTAAACCCAGGCTGCGTGCTACCACGCGGGCAATTTGAGCCACTTCAAGAGAGTGCGTGAGGCGAGTGCGAAACCAATCGCCTTCATGGTTAACAAACACTTGTGTTTTATAGGCCAGTCGTCGAAAGGCATTGGCATGCACGATGCGATCGCGATCGCGCTGAAATTCGCTGCGATTGCTTGGTGCGGGTTCCTCAAAACGCCGACCCCGGGATTGGTCGGGGTCACAGGCGTAGGGTGCACGCCCTAAATGATGGGTCTCGCTGCGACTCATGCTGCTTTTGTGTCAGTGATGTCGCAATGGGCTTTGAGGACCGCTTGCACCGCATCAGCCGGTGCGCTGCGAACGATCGCTTGGCCAATTTTGGGCATGAGAACAAATTTGATTTCACCGGCTTGGGTTTTTTTATCGCCGCGCATCAGTGTCATCCATTGTTCAAAACCGTCAAGCGCCGGCGCCGTGGTCGGGCAGCCGATGGCTTGCACCACGTTTTTGACGCGAGTCACAGAAGCGCTTGGCAGGTCGCATACTTTTTCTGATAGCGCTGCGGCCAGCACCATACCGCAACCGACGGCTTCACCATGTAGCCACTGGCCGTACCCCATGCCGGCTTCAATGGCGTGACCAAAGGTATGGCCAAGGTTGAGAATCGCACGCAAGCCACCTTCGCGCTCATCTTGAGACACCACTTCGGCCTTGAATTCACAAGACCGACGGATGGCTTGTGTGAGCAGGGCGGGGTCGCGGGTCCGCAACCCGTGGGCATTGTCCTCGCACCACTTAAAAAAGTCATCATCCATGATCAAACCGTATTTCACGACTTCAGCCAAGCCAGCGCTGATTTCGCGGTCGGGTAAGCTCGTCAGAACGTCGGTGTCGATTTCCACGGCGATCGGTTGATAAAAAGCGCCAATCATGTTTTTACCCAAAGGGTGATTGACCGCGGTTTTACCGCCTACTGAGGAGTCGACTTGAGCCAGTAGTGTCGTTGGCACTTGGATAAACGGATGCCACGCATGTAAACCGATGCCGCAAAACCCGCCATATCGCCAATCACGCCGCCACCGAGTGCCACGATCACCGCACGACGATCGAGTTGCTTGCCCAGCATGTGATCAAAAATCAGGTTTAGGGTTGCAAGGTCTTTGTGTGCTTCACCATCGGGTAACTCGACAATGCTTACCGGCACGGTCAATTGACTCAAGGCTTGTTTAACGCGCTTGCCGAATAAAGCGAAGACAGTTGGGTTGGTGACGACCACGACAGCGGTGGCGTCCGTGGGCACACTCTTGGACAGGTGCGCCAGTCGGCCAGGACCGATACGGATGGGGTAACGACCACCGGCTGTGTCGACGGTCACCACGTGTTCGGTGTTGGCTGTGTTGGCCGCTTGGTTATTGCTCATTCTTGGTCCTAGCGCTGGCAATGTGTTGGATTATTTTTTGTACCACGGAAGTAATGCTGCCGGTACCGGTTTCGATGGTGATATCAGCAATAGACTCGTACAAAGGGGCTCTGGCCGTTAGTAGCTCAGTCAGGCGCCTTTTGGGATCGGTGCCAACCAACAAAGGTCGACCACGGTCGCGACTGGTGCGGCGGTGCAAATCTTCAACCGATGCCTTTAAATAAATAACGCTGCCGCCATCGGATATCAGTCGCCTATTTTCCTCAGACAAAATGGCACCACCGCCGGTGGCCAGCAAAATATCGTCTTGCGCCAAGACCTCCTTTAAAACGGCTGTTTCGCGCTTGCGAAACCCCTGTTCGCCTTCGATTTCAAAGATGACGGGGATCTTTACACCGCAACGTTGTTCGATTTGATGGTCAAGGTCAACAAACGGTTTTTGTAAAAGGCGAGCGAGGTTCTTGCCGATGGTCGTCTTGCCCGAGCCCGGCATGCCAATCAAGATGATCGTTGAAGTGTGACTTTTCATGCCTTTATTATCCCATTGGTGGCCCGAGCGGCGTAAAATTCTGAACTTATGAGTAAAAATTCTTCGCGTGGGCGCGATCAAGCCCCTTCTTCGTCGGCTTCAAGCAGCCCCTGGATCGTTCGTCTGTTCCTGAAACTTTTTGTTTTGGCTGCAGGATTGGCCGCCAGTGCCGCTTTGTTGGTGGTCATCGCCCTGTCCATTGCGTGGCCCAATTTGCCTGATTTATCGGCCATGACTGACTATCGTCCGCGGGTGCCTTTGCGGGTCTTTACAGCCGATAAGGTTCTGATCGGCGAATTTGGGGAAGAGCGACGAAACGTCTTGCGCTTTAATGAGTTTCCAGATGTGTTGAAGTCTGCCATTCTCTCAGCTGAGGATGACCGGTTTTACCAGCACGGCGGTATTGATTGGTTAGGTGTCGGTCGTGCGGGATTGGCCAACTTAACGGCCATGGCAAGGGCGCAAGGAGCAAGCACCATCACCATGCAGGTGGCGCGAAACTTTTACCTGTCCTCTGAGAAAACGTTTACCCGAAAGTTTTACGAATTACTCCTGACTTACAAGATTGAATCAAGCCTGACTAAGGATCAGATTTTTGAGCTGTATTTGAATCAAATTTACTTAGGCCGCCGCGCCTATGGCTTTGCGGCGGCGGCGCGAACCTACTTTGGTAAGTCGGTTCAAGAACTCACGGTGGCTCAAGCAGCGATGTTGGCAGGTATCCCCAAGGCCCCATCAAGGTTCAACCCGGTCAGCAATATGCCGCGCGCGGTGGCTCGCCAGCATTATGTGTTGGGCCGGATGCGCTCGCTTGGCTACATCACAGAGCCAGAGTATCAGGCTGCTTTGAAAGAGCCGATGATTTTGACGTCCGGCAAAGGCACCGTGGCTGGCGGTTACGCCGTGCACGGCGAATACGCCGCTGAATTGGCCCGGCAGTTGATGTTTACGCTCTACGACGATGAAATCTACTCGCGCGGACTAAACGTCTACACCACGGTTGAGTCCAGGGACCAAGAGTGGGCCTGGCAGTCGCTCAGAGACGGCGTGATGCAATACACTCGGCGCGCCCCTTATCCCGGCCCGATTGCGCAGCGTGAGCTGCCAAACGGGCTGGAAAAGGACCTTGCGCAATTTGATATCTACAACGACGAAGTGCTCGAGGAGTTTCCTGATGCTGTCGGCTTCAAAACAGGTCTGGTTTTAAAAGCCAGCCCCAAATCAGTCACTGTGGCTCGGTCCGGTGAAGAGATCATCACCATTGACGACAAGAAAATACTGGCCATCGTCGCCCGCTCGTTGAACCCAAAAGCCAGCGAGGCGACGCGAATTCGCCGTGGGTCGGTGGTGACGCTCAATCAACTGCCTGACGGTAAGTGGGAAATATTGAACGTCCCAGATGTCCAAGCCGCCATGATTTCGATGACGCCGCAGGACGGCGCGATTAAATCGATGGTTGGTGGTTTGGACTTTTTCCGAGGCAAGTTCAACCGCGTGACACAAGCATGGCGTCAACCGGGTTCATCGTTTAAGCCCTTCATCTATGCGGCGGCGCTTGAACGAGGCATGGCACCCACCACGCTGATCTCGGATATGCCGTTTGAGTTAACGGCTGAACAAACGGGATCGGGTGAACCGTGGAATCCTAAAAATTATGGTGATACTTACGATGAGTCCTTGACCATGCGTGATGCTTTGTCTAAGTCACGTAACATGGTTTCAATTCGGATTTTGCAAGCGATCAGCCCACAGTACGTGCAAGACTACATTACCCGCTTTGGCTTTCAAGCTGAAAAGCATCCCCCATTCTTACCCATGGCGCTCGGTTCGGGTGCTGTCACACCGCTGCAGATGGCCGCTGGATTTTCTGTTTTTGCCAATGGTGGATATCGCGTGACGCCTTTTCTGATTGATTATGTGACCGACTCAGAGGACAACGTTTTGATGCGCGCCAAACCAACAGTAGCCGGTGATGTCAGCGCCCGTGTGATTGATGCCCGAACGGCTTATGTCATGGATGACATGCTCAGAGGCGTGGCGCGGTCAGGCACAGCAGCAAGAGCGAGTCGTGAGCTCAAGCGTGGCGACTTGGCTGGTAAGACGGGCACTACCAACGCGTCAGTTGATGCATGGTTTGCAGGCTACACCCCCCGCTTGGTTGGGGTTGCCTGGGTTGGCTTCGATCAGCCAGCCACGCTAGGCACTCGCGAAACAGGCGGTGGTGCCGCTTTGCCCATTTGGATGGGTTACATGGAAAAGGCGCTTGAGCGCTTTCCCGAAGAGCGACGCCAACCACCACCAAGTGGTTTGATAGTTGATGGCGACGCCATGTTCTTTGCTGAGTATCCACCACAAGAGGCGATTTCTCGGGTGGGTCTTGATGAAAAGAAAGAGTCCATCGAGGCATTGCTGGATTCGCTGACGGGAGCCGCTGACAGTCAAGGCAGCGCCCAGCCAGCGGCCACCAATTGATGCGCGATGGGTCAGATATTGACGGTGACTGTATGGCCCGTGACCTCAGAGAAAATCTCTGTCAGCGCATCATGCAGGTCTGGGCCGCCACGGGTGTTTTTCCAGTGCGTGCCGTCAAAGCTGTAATGAAAACCACCGCTCGGTGCCGCGACCCAGATTTCTTGCAAAGGGGCTTGGCTATTAATCACCACTGGGGTGCTGTTCTCAAAAAGCATGTTGAGCACATTGGCTTCACGTCTGGTGTCGATGTCAACGTCGAGCACCTCGTACCAATGGTCGGCATGTGTTTCAATCGCATCAAGGATTTGTCTGACCCGTTCGTCAAATTCGGTTTCCGTCATTATTTTGTCCTATTGTTGTCTGGAGCTGCTTGTGGTCAACGTTGCCTTAATTTCTTGTCGCGTCCGTCAACGCGTGCTTTTCAGTTCAATAACTGCGCTGCTTAGTGGTTTGGCCCTTGCGGGTTGTGGTTATAAGGGGCCTTTGTATTTGCCGCCACCGCCCGATACTTTAGGCCAGCAAGCCCCTCAAAGCAATCTCAGTTCGCCAGGAGACATTTTCCCGACTGGGAGTCCAACCATACCCGCGGATCCTTCACTGGAACCGGCCCCAGTTGTTATTCAATAGTGTCAACCTCTGAATGTCGACCATGACCCCACAAACCGCCCAACAACCACCCGTACCTGCAGGCCAACCCCATTTTTATTACAAAGATGGGCAGTTGTACGTCGAGTCAGTGCCCTTGGCAGACTTGGCCAAAACATACGGTACACCGTTGTATGTGTATTCCCGAGCCGCGTTACGAGCCGCTTGGCAAAGCTATGCCGATGCCATTGGCTCGCGAAAAGTGTTGGTGTGCTTCGGCATGAAAGCCAATTCGAACTTGGCCATCATCGATGAGTTTGCCCGATTGGGTAGCGGCTTTGATATCGTATCTGGTGGTGAACTGGCGCGCGTGTTGGCCGTGGGCGGCGATCCAAGCAAGGTGGTGTTTTCTGGGGTGGGTAAGCAAGTCTGGGAAATGGAACAAGCCCTGCAAGCAGGGGTAAAGTGCTTTAACGTAGAGTCAGTGCCTGAGTTGCAGCGACTGTCTGAAGTGGCGGTTCGAATGGGTAAGATCGCACCTGTTTCCTTGCGCGTCAACCCTGATGTGGATGCGCAAACCCACCCATATATTTCCACCGGCTTGAAAGAAAACAAGTTTGGTATCGCCATTGAGGTTGCGCTAGCAGCTTATGCGCAAGCCACGCGTTTGCCAGGCCTACGGGTGGTGGGTGTGGACTGTCACATTGGCTCGCAGATCACAGAGGTCAGTCCTTATTTGGATGCGCTCGACAAGTTGCTTGACCTGATGGCGGCGCTCAAAAAAGAAGGCGTTGAGCTCGCGCATTTGGACCTTGGTGGTGGGCTCGGCATTCGCTACGATGATGAGACGCCGCTGGCGCCCGTAACGCTGCTAACGGCTGTGTTCGAAAGGCTACAAGCGCGGGGCTTGGCGCACCTGCAATTGGTGCTTGAGCCTGGGCGCTCCCTGGTGGGCAATGCTGGTGTTCTTTTAACCGACGTGCAGTACTTAAAGCACACCGAGGACCGAGATTTTGCGATTGTTGATGCGGGTATGAACGATTTGATGCGTCCAGCGCTTTACGACGCTTGGCATGGTGTTTTACCGGTTGTGCTCAGTGATGTTGCCCCCGTGGTCTACGAAGTGGTAGGGCCTGTTTGCGAGAGTGCGGATTGGTTGGCGCACGATCGGCAGCTTCGCATCAGTCAGGGCGATACCTTGGCCATTGAATCAGCCGGTGCCTACGGCTTTGTGATGGCGGGTCACTACAACTCTCGTGGTCGGCCTGCAGAGGTGTTGGTTGATGGTTCAGATTGGCATTTGGTACGCCAACGTGAGACTTTTGAGGACCTGATTCGTGGCGAGCAGATGCTGCCGCGTTAGTCCTGTGTTTCGTGGTTGCTATGGTCACCAAGCAATCGGGGTCAGCCCTTGGCTAGCGAGCCACTGGTTGGTATCGCCAAAGTGCCCGCAGCCGATAAAAGGTGTGGCACCACGCCGCGCTGATAACGGAGAAGGGTGGTTGCACTGCAGCGTCAGCCTGGGCCCGACCACGGTTTTGAGGCTGATGGATGCGGTCGATTCAATCAAGGGCGCCAAGCGCTGGGCGTGGTTGCCCCACAACAAGAATGCCACGGGTTGCGCTGACTGAGCGACAGCCTTAATCAACTGCTCGGCAATGGTCTGCCAACCGAGTCGCGCGTGAGAAGCCGCTTGACCCGCCTTAACCGTTAGTGTCGTGTTTAACAACAACACGCCTTGATGCGCCCAACGGCTCAAATCATTTGAGGACTGGGTGCGCAATGGCGATTCGTGTAGCCGCGGGTCCCGATCAATTTCTTGAAAAATGTTACGCAGGCTAGGTGGACATTTAACGTGGTTGTCAACAGAAAACGCCAATCCTTGCGCTTGATCGGGACCGTGGTAAGGGTCTTGACCCAAGATCACCACCTTGACGTTAGATAAGGGCGTCAAGCGCAAAGCGCGCCAAGGGTCTGCAGGGAAAATCAACTCACCCCGAGCAAGTGCTTGGTCAATCGCCACGGCAATTTTGTTCAGTGCCGCTTGAGTATCAGGTGCACCCAGTGCGCCCGCCCAGTCAGCGGGCAGATTGTCAGTGGCCAATGCGCCGCGACTGGTTAGTGCATTGCCAGCCATTGGTTTTAAGCGCGGGTAGCGGGTGTGCTGATTTGTCGCCTAGCTAGCATGCCCTGCAGCGCATCATCACGCTCAATCAATTGTTTGGCTTGCATCACCACTGGCGCGTCAACCATGCGACCTTCAAATGTGCAGGCTGCTTGACCAGCGGCCATGGCGGCGTCAAAAGTTGCCACCAGCGCACGAGCCCGCTCGACAGCCTTGGCCTGCGGACTAAACGCCTCATTGGCTGCGTCGACCTGTGAAGGGTGAATACAAAAGGCCCCTTCAAAGCCCAAACGTGCAGCGCGCTGCACAGTCTGACGAAACTTTTCTTGGTCGGCAAAGTCGGCCACCGAACCCACAAATCCTAAGGGTGTGATGCCGGCACGCCGACAAGCGGCTACTACCATGACATTGGGCAGGTATAACGTGTCGGCATCGACGGCCATACGCATCGACACCGCCAAGTCTTCCGCCCCCACAATCATGCCATAGAGCCTGGGATGGGCTTGGGCAATCTCATCAAGGCGTGCAAGTGCATCAGCGTCTTCGATCATGGCGATGAGTCGAGTGTGTCCGTTAGGTAGTTGCTTTTCTTGTTCGACTTCGTCAAGCACTTCGGCAACCGCTCGGATAAAGCCACCATCAGGCACCTTTGGCAACGTTAATGCCTTGATATTGGCGTGCACGCAGCCTTCCAGATCGCGCACTAGCATGCGCCATGGGCGATTAACTCGAACAATCACATCAAACCCAGCATCACTGGCGCGAGTGGCCAGCGCGCCAATGTTGGCGCGGGTGCTGTCTTTGAGGTCTGGCGGACAAGCGTCCTCGAGATCGAGTTGAATCGCATCAGCGTTTCGCTTCAGGGCACTGGTCAGGAACTTGTCGCTATTGGCTGGCACGAACAACATGGAACGCCATGGGGCAATACTGTTTGAAGTGTTCAAAGACATGATCAAGGATAAAGACGGTTTAAGTGGTTAATCAATGCCTGATGGTACTCGGGAAGACGACTGGCAATTGATTTTTGACGGGCTGCGGCTTGAGTTTCTTCGCTGACTGGTTTCTTGGTGGGCGTCCAAATCGAGTCAGGAAAAGTTGGGTCGTCGCGCCAGCGTCCGATCACATGCCAATGCACATGAGGCACTTGGTTGCCAAGACTGGCCACATTGATCTTATCGGGATTCAGGCGTTCTCTCATGATGGACTCAACTTCAAATACCACGGCCATCAAGTCTGTGCGCTCAGTACGTGTCAGATCGCTCATTTCTTTGATGTGTGCGTGCCAGATCACGCGGGTGAAGGCAGGAAACACAGGGTCTCGAGCATCAATGACACGCCATTTTGGCCGCGAAAAAAGCACGATTGACTCATCAAGCTGGCACAACGGACAGTCATCTGGGTTCATTATTTGGTCACTGACTCAATGGTTTGCACGATGCGTTTGAGTACTTCCACACGGGCAAAACGCTTGTCATTCGAAGATAGCGCATGCCAAGGGGCGTGATCTGTGCTGGTGTGGGTCAGCATGTCATTGGTGGCACGGGCGTACTCGCACCACTTGTCTCGGTTGCGCCAGTCGTCAGCGGTGATTTTGTATTGCTTAAACGGCAGCTCAGCACGTGCTTCGAATCGTCGTAACTGTTCATCTGGGGTGATTGCCAACCAAAACTTAACGATCAATATCCCGTGTTGGCTTAAGTGCTGTTCAAAGGCATTGATTTCGGCATATGCTCTTTGCCACGTGGGGCGTGCAATGAGTTTCTCGACCCTTTCAACAAGCACGCGCCCATACCAAGAACGATCAAAGATGGCGATGCGACCATGACGGGGGACTTCTTTCCAGAAACGCCAAAGATAAGGCCGGTCGAGTTCGAATTGCTTGGGTGCAGCAACTGGGGTGATTTGGTATTGGCGGGCGTCGAGGGCTTTGGTGATGCGTCGAATGGTGCTGCCCTTGCCTGCGGCATCTTGGCCTTCAAAGACCAGCATTAAAGCGTGGTGCTTTAAAAAATTTGGATGCCGTACGGCCTCGGCCAAACGGTTTTGCCAGTGTAGTAATGCCGTCTCGTAGTCCTCTTTGCCCAGGCTCTGGGTGTAGTCGATGTCATTGAGTGGGTTGTGCGCTCGCTGGGGGTTGGTAGCGGCAGCAGGGTCGTGTAATGGTGGGACACTGACACGGCGTTTCTTCAAAGCGGCCAGTACGGCTTGCCCGGTACTGATAAGCCGCATGTTTTCATTGGCGGCTGGGATGATGGTCCACGGGGCGTAGTCACTATCTGTGGCGTCGATGATGTGTTGACCGGCTCGGCGCAATCGTTTGAAACGCTTGTTGACCGCGCCGTCTAGGGGGCCGACTTTCCAAGCGGTTGAAGGATTTTGCAACAAAGCTTTGGTGCGGGTTTTTTGCGCATCACGCGAGAGGTGAAACCAGAGCTTGATGACCTGTACGCCATTGGCAACCAAGTCGGCTTCATAGCGTCTTGCGGTTAGGATCATTTTTTCTAAAAGCGCGGCATCGGGGTGCTTTTTGGCGGCCTCTTTAATCAGTGGTGCATACCCGGAACCAAACACAATACCCGTCTCGCCTTTGGGCGGTAGATTCAACCAAAATCGGTAAAGGGGTGGATAAGCTTGCTCATGCTTGTTCGGTGGTGGAAACGCCATGGTGCGGATATGCCGAGGATCCATCCACTCATTGAGCAAATTGATGGTGTCACCTTTGCCTGCGCCATCAATGCCCCCCACCAAAATCAAAAGCGCACGATCTTTTTTTAGAAGGTGTTGATACTGGGCTTTAAGTAGCTGCGTTCGCAACGCTGGAATGAGACGCTTGGCATCCTCATCTGCAATGGTCGGATCGGATTCGGCGTAATCAAACATGGGATGGTCATTAGACAGCGTTGATGGGTATCTTTAGATACTTTACCCCGTTGTCCTCGGCTTCAGGCATGTTGCCGGCGCGAATGTTGATTTGAATCGATGGCAACAATAAGGTTGGCATGGCCAAGCCTTGATCTCGGGCCGTGCGCATGGCGACGAATTCGGTCTCGCTCACGCCATCGTGCAGGTGAATATTTTTTTCGCGTTCCTCAGCGACTGTGGTCTGGGCGCGAACGGCTCGGCCTTCAGGCGGGTAGTCGTGACACATCATCAGTTTGGTTTCAGGGGGCAATGACAAAATCCGTCGCGTTGAAGCGTAGAGCATGTGCGCGTTGCCGCCTGGGAAGTCGCAACGCGCTGACCCCACGTCTGGCATGAAGAGTGTGTCACCGACAAATACCGTGTCTTGGTTCACAACGTAGGCCATGTCAGCGGGCGTGTGACCTGGAACATGCCAAGCTTGAGCCTCAATCGAACCGATGGTGAATGTCTCATCTGGCTCAAAAAGGTAATCAAATTGCGAACCGTCGAGCGCAAACGAGGGCTCGAGGTTGAACACCTTTTTAAAGACACCTTGAACGGTTTTGATGGCAGAACCAATCGCAATCTTGCCGCCAAGTGCCTGCTTTAGGTAAGGCGCCGCGGATAAGTGGTCAGCGTGGGCGTGGGTTTCAAGCAACCATTCGGTTTTGAGTTGGTTGGCTTTGACGTAATCAATGACGTCATCAGCGCTCTGTGTCCGAGTGCGTCCCGATTTCGGGTCGTAATTCAGCACCGAATCAATAATGGCGCATGCCGTGCCGGGACCAGCGTCAACGACGTAGGTGAAAGTGAAGGTTTCTGGATCAAAAAAATGCTTGCAGCGCATGGCTAATTGCTCCTTATAACTTTCAGTCATAACTATACTCTATAGAAAAATACTTTATTTGTAAATATAATGTCCGGCACAATCATCATTGTTGCGAAATGTCATTTAACAGTTTAGTGTTACTTCAGTCGCCTAAACCAAAAAACCAATAGGCTAGATTATGAATACCGATACTGTAATGAGCCCTGACTCTTTAAAAGTCTTGCGCTCTTCAGCTGGTCGAGCGTGTTCTCTATTAAAGACCATGGCCAACGAAGATCGCTTGATGCTCTTGTGTCACCTCATTGATACCGAACTCAATGTGGGTGAACTCGAACGTCTGACAGGGATCCGCCAGCCCACCTTGTCCCAACAGCTTGGGGTTTTGCGTGATGAGGGTTTGGTCGCTACCCGCCGTGAGGGTAAGTACATCTTTTACACGCTGGCTAGTCCAGTGGTCATGAAGGTCATGCATACGCTGTACGATCTCTACTGCAGCCCAGAAAAGCAGTAACGCTTGTCAAGTGGTGACAATCGCCGTTTTTGATCCAGGAGAAGCACATGAAACAGAACGTCGGAACCATTGACCGCGCTGTACGAATCATCGGTGGTTTGGCGCTTATCTCCCTAACGTTGTCCCACATGATTGGTGTTTGGGGCTGGATCGGATTAGTGCCGCTTGCCACGGGGTTGCTACGTAGTTGCCCTGCGTATTCTATTTTTGGTGTTAATACATGTGGTGTCGAGCGAGATTGAGTCAGCCCTAAAGCGCAGCAAGACGGATCATCTGGCCTGGTGGGCAAGGGGCTGCCTCAATTGGGCCCACCCTTAAATAAGCATTACTTTGCTGCGCTTGTCTGGGATTTTCTGAAAAAAAGCTCAGCCAAAGCGGTACCTGGATCCTCTGCGCGCATGAACGCCTCGCCAACTAAGAACGCATTCACGCCGTGATCTTGCATTAATTTCACATCGGCTTTGTGAAAAATGCCGCTCTCGGTAATGACACGTCGGTCAGCGGGTATTTTTGGCAACAGCCGTATCGTGTTGTCCAAAGACACCTCAAAGGTTTTGAGGTTGCGATTGTTAATGCCCAACAAGGGTGTTTTAAGCTGCAATGCGTGCTCAAGCTCTGACTCGTCATGCACTTCGACCAATACATCTAGGCCGAGCTCAATCGCGCATGCCTCAAGCTCAATCATGCGGGCCGGTGTCAGGGCTGCCACAATTAAGAGAATGCAGTCAGCGCCCATGGCCCGAGCAGAAATCACTTGATAGGGATCGATCATGAAGTCTTTACGCAACACCGGTAGCGAGCAGGCGGCCCGAGCTTGGCGCAAATAGTCATGCGAGCCTTGAAAAAACTTGACGTCTGTTAGCACCGACAAGCAAGCGGCACCGCCTGCAGCGTAAGATGCCGCGATTTGCGCAGGCTGAAAGTCAGCCCGTAAAACACCTTTAGAGGGAGAGGCTTTTTTAACTTCAGCGATAACGGCTGGTTTGCCGCTGGCAATCTTGTCTTCAATGGCCGCCCTGAATCCGCGCAAGTCTTGACGTGCGAGCGCCTCACGCAGCAAATCGGCCTCACTACGCAATTGTCTGGCTGCTTTGACCTGTTCGACTTTGACAGCCAAGATTTCATCAAGAATATTGCTCATGCGGCGAGTTTCCTAGTTAAGGCACAGAACTGTTCAAGTTTTTCGCGGGCTTGACCGCTGGCGATCACCTCAAAGGCTTTTTTCACACCGTCGGCGATGCTGGTAGCACCATTGCCGGCATAGATGGCCAGCCCGGCGTTGTAAGCCACGATGCTTCGTGCGGTGCCTGGATAGTTGTCGAGTGCTTGAAGGACCAAGGTTTTGGATTGTTCTTTTGATTCGACCCGTATGCTGCGATTCGAAGCCATGTCTAAGCCAAAGTCTTCAGGATGAATCTGGTACTCTAAAATTTGGCCATTGTGTAGCTCACCGACCATGGTGGTGGCGCCCAATGATGCTTCATCCATGCCATCCATGCCATGCACGATTAGCACGTGGCGTGCCCCTAGCGATTGCAAAACCCGCACTTGAATGCCGACCAAATCTGGGTGAAACACACCCATCATTTGATTTTTAGCGCCCGCCGGGTTGGTTAATGGCCCGAGAATATTAAAGAGGGTACGAACGCCGAGTTCTTTGCGGATGGGGGCGACGTGCTTCATGGCGCTGTGGTGTTGCTGAGCGAACATAAAGCCAATGCCAATTTCAGCGATGCATTGCGCGACTTGTTCTGGTGCCAAGTCAACGCGAGCGCCAAGTGTTTCAAGAATATCAACGCTGCCGCTTGGCGATGAGGCACTGCGCCCACCGTGTTTGGCCACGGGCACACCAGCGGCGGCGGCCACAAACATGGCAGTGGTCGAAATGTTAAAGGTGCTGCTGCCGTCACCGCCGGTGCCGCAGAGGTCGAGTAAGGCCTCGGGGTTGGGGGTTTGAACCGGGGTGGCAAACTCACGCATCACGGTGGCCGCAGCGGTTATTTCACCAATGGTTTCTTTTTTAACGCGCAACCCCATCAGAAGAGCTGCGGCAAGGGTGGGCGACATCTCGCCACGCATGAGTGTGCGCATCAAGTGCAACATTTCGTCGTGGAAGATTTCTCTGTGCTCAATGCAACGCAGTAGCGCCTCGCTTGGGGTCATCATGGTTAAGCCTCCTCACCCACAGGCTGCTCGAGCCGTAGAAAGTTTTGTAACAATGCATGGCCATGCTCACTGAGAATCGACTCAGGGTGAAACTGCACCCCATAGACGGGCAATGTCTTGTGTCGCACACCCATGATTTCTCCGTCAGCGGTTTGTGCGGTGATTTCAAGGCAGTCCGGCAGCGTCTCACGCTCAATGGCTAGCGAGTGGTAACGAATAACCGTAAAGGGTGAGGGCAGGTTGGTGAAGACATCACTGCCTGCGTGCGTGATTTCAGATGTTTTGCCGTGCATGATGACTTTGGCGCGCACCACGCGCCCCCCAAAAGCCGCACCAATGGCCTGATGCCCGAGGCACACACCCAAAATCGGAATCTTGCCTGCGAACCGTAAAATCAACGGCACCGAAATGCCCGCTTCGGTCGGTGAACAAGGACCGGGTGAAACACAAATTTGGTCTGGCGCTAGCGCCTCGATTTCGTCGAGTGTGATTTGGTCGTTGCGGTGCACCAGCACTTGGGCACCGAGCTCGCCGAAGTATTGCACCAAGTTATAGGTGAACGAGTCGTAATTGTCGATCATCAGGATTCGAGACATGATGCTTCCTAAATTAACGTGTGCTGACTAATTGTCGTTTCGATTCAACGGGGCTCTTTTGGGAGCACTGCGCGCGCGTATGTGTTCGTACTTGCGCTGAGTTTAACCACTGGATACCGATGTTAAAGCCGTCACTATTTATTTATCCAATGGTTTAGATTGGCGTGTCTAAGCCGTTTTGGACCTGCTCAGCGGCGCGCAACACGGCACGTGCTTTGACTTCTGTTTCTTGCCATTCTTTTTCGGGATCCGAGTCTGCCACGATACCTGCGGCAGCTTGCACATAAAGCATGCCATCTTGGATGATGCCGGTTCGAATGGCAATGGCCACGTCCATTTCGCCGCCGTAGCTTAAGTAGCCGGTGGCACCACCATAAATGCCCCGTCGAACGGGCTCTAGCTCATCGATGATTTCCATGGCGCGCACTTTAGGTGCACCGGTGAGCGTGCCGGCCGGGAAGGTGGCGCGCAGCACATCCATGTTGCGCATGCCGGGCGCCAAGCGCCCCGTGACGTTAGATACCAAATGCATCACGTGTGAATAACGCTCAATGGTCATGGTGTCAGTCACGTGAACACTGCCGATCTTGGCGACACGGCCGACATCGTTGCGCGCCAAATCAATCAGCATCACATGCTCGGCACACTCCTTGGGATCGGCGCGAAGCTCTTCAGCCAGTGCGGCGTCTTCTTCCGGTGTGGCGCCGCGCTTGCGAGTGCCCGCTAATGGTCTGATGGTGACTTCGGTTTCTGGTTGGGCGGTGTCCGTGCCCGCAACCACTTCTTGTCGCACCAAGATTTCGGGTGAAGCGCCCACCACTTGAAAATCCCCAAAATTCCAAAAGTACATGTATGGCGATGGGTTAAGAGAGCGCAGGGCCCGGTACAGTGACAGGGGCGAATCGCTAAAAGGCTTGGCAATGACTTGGCCGACTTGCACTTGCATCAGATCGCCCGCCTCAATGTAGGCCTTGGCTTTGCGTACAGCCGCTAAGTAGTCTTCTTTCACAAAGCTGCGTATTTCTTGGGTGGCGACACTGGCATGGCTATATGGCGTATCAACGGGTTTGCGCAACTTAATACGCAGGCTCTTTAAGCGCTCTTGGGCTCTGGCATAAGCCTCTGGCTCTGTTGGGTTGGCGTACACCAGTAAATAGATACGGCCTGCCACATTGTCGACAATCACCAGCTCATCAAGATGCAAAAGCAACAGATCGGGGGGGCCTTCACCCATGCCATCGGGATAGGGGTTTTTGGCGGCCCCAAGTTTGGGCTCCATGTGGCGCACGGTGTCGTAACCGAAGTAGCCCGCCAAGCCGCCCGCAAATCGGGGCATGCCAGGTCTGAGAGCCACTTTGAATCGGTCTTGGTATTCAGAGATAAAAGTCAGTGGATCACCCTCATGGACTTCGATGACTTTGTCATCGGTCAAGACCTCAGTCTTGCGGCCCCGCGAGCGGATGATGGTGCGCGCTGGCAGGCCAATAAAAGAGTAGCGACCAAATCGCTCGCCACCCATGACTGATTCCAGTAAGCAGGTGTGCTTGCCCCCACCTGGCCCGTTGTGTGCAAGCTTCAGGTAGATGCCAAGCGGCGTATCGAGATCGGCATAGGTCTCATCAATCAGAGGAATGCGGTTGTAGCCTTGGTTGGCCAGTGCTTTGAATTCAAGTTCGGTCATGTTGTTGTTCACAGTCTTGGTGTTTAACAAGTGCCAGGTGCTTTTAAGAGGTCGTCACAATCAACAAAAAAGCCCGGCCAATGAAGGGGCGGGCTTTTTGAGAATTTGGGTCGCAAAGCGACCGACAAACTGAGCCTACCCGCGCGACGCTCGCCAGCAACGCCACCAAGCGTTGGACAGTGACAAAGTGGTGGTAGGCTTAATCATGGTTTTTTATCTTGCGTTTTCGTTGTTGATGATGACGGTTACTAGCAACTGCTTTGGTGACTTATTAATTAGGGCTGGTTGTTCGATAACCAGTAAGCCGCTGATTGAATACTGACGACTATACCATCGACTTCAAGCGCTGTGACGGGGTTGCCCTCGTTGTAACCATAAGGCACAGCCAATACTTTGCAACCGGCGGCTCGAGCGGCAAGAGCGTCATTGACAGAGTCCCCGATGGTGAGGGTGAACTTAGGGTCGCAGCCCAATTGCCGGCATGCCAAAAAAATTGGGGCTGGGTCGGGCTTGCGTTGCTCGCACGAATCGCCACACACGACCGTTTGCATGAATGGTGCCAGACCTGTGCGTTCGAGCA
>JAFMCG010000152.1 GCA_017857895.1 Burkholderiaceae bacterium
GTGTCTTTTGCTGTGCCGTCAGGCAATTTTGGCAACATCCTGTCGGGGCACATGGCACGGCGCATGGGTTTACCGATTCGTCGCCTGGTGCTCGCGACCAACGAGAACAATGTCCTGGAAGAATTTTTCCGCACGGGCATCTATCGGCCGCGCAAACCGGCCCAAACGCACGAGACATCAAGTCCCTCCATGGATATTTCACGCGCTTCGAATTTTGAGCGATTCGTCTTTGATTTGCATGATGGCGATAGTGCAAAGGTTGCCAAACTTTGGCAAGCATTGGGCTCGGAAGGCTACTTTGACTTGTCTAGCCGCCTGCCCGAGTTTGAGTCCAAGTATGGCTTTGTGGCCGGTGTGAGTAATCACGAAAACCGACTCGCCACCATTCGCCGTGTGTTTGACGAAACGGGTAATTTGATTGATCCTCACACCGCTGATGGCGTTAAGGTGGCTCGGTCTTTTGTTGAACCTGGGATTCCAATGTTGGTGCTTGAGACCGCATTACCAGCCAAGTTTTCTGAGACGATTGAACAGGCGCTCGGTCGACCGGTACCCATGCCTTATGGCCTAGAAGATCTGCTCGAGAGGCCGCAAAAATTCACCACGTTGCCATGTGACGTGGCCAGTGTGCGCGATTACATCATTGAGCATGCCGCTATGGCTTAATCAAAAGGATCGATGACCATGACAGCATTTACGTTAACCAACTTTGTGGCGATTGGTGTGGGCGCCGCACTTGGCGCATGGTCGCGTTGGGGACTCAGTATTTGGCTGAATTCTGGTCCAGATCGATTTCCAGTTGGCACGTTTGTGGCCAACCTGGGTGGCTCATACCTCATTGGCTTGGCAGTTGCATGGACCTTGATCAACCCCGGCTGGCCAACACCCCTTCGGTTAATGTTAGTGACCGGTTTGTTGGGGGCACTGACAACGTTTTCGACTTTCTCGGCTGAAACAGTGACATTTTTTCATGAAGGACGCTGGGGTCTTGGTTTTATTTACGCCGGCTCAAGCCTCATTGGCTGCTTACTCATGACAGCCTTGGGCTGGTGGTCGTTGACCGCCTTTCGCTCATAGACGCTAAGGGCACGGGTTGATGCGGAACTAGTGGCGTTTTGCGTGCAGCTGTGCCAGCAAACCATCGGTCGCTTTGATACCACTGCGTACAGCGCCTTCCAATACGCTTGGGTAGCCGGTGTCTGTCCAATCGCCAGCAAAGACAATGCCTTGCCAAGGTGAGACATTGTTCGGTCGTGCTTGGTGGGGTATGGCGGCAAAGGTGGCTCGTTTCTCATGAAAGCTACGGCTAGCAGCAATGCCTTGCGGCAGGTTTCTACCGAGTTCGTGAGCCAGCTGTGACACCAGTGATTGCGCCAAGTCTTGTTGTGACATGGCAAGCACAGCTAGGGAGTCACTGATCACAAAGGCCAAGCGACCATTCTCTGTGGCCGATGATGGCTGGCAGCGGTTACGATCGAATACCCATTGACCTGGTGCTTTGCACGCGTTCAACCCATGGTGATGACGCATCATCAAGAGGGGTTCTTCGAGGGCAAAAGGGGCGTCTAGCGCCACGTAACAGGTGGTAATTGGGCGATACTCAAACCCACCTAAGACGTCAAACAATTGTGGGTTGGACTGCTGATTTGACTGGTCGAACAAGCGCGTGACACCGTGGGCGGGAATGGCTAACACACAACCCTCGAAAACCTGACCGTCGATACTAACGCCATTGTCAAGCGGTGTGACTTCTCGAACAGTATGTCCAAATTGCGTGGAGACTTTTTGGCAGACATGTTCGGGCCAAAGCCCGGTCAAATCCAGCGCCGGAACCAACAAATCGGTTGCGCTATCGTCTTGGCTTAAAAGGGCATCAAAGATGATGCGCTGAAATAGCCAAGCGCTGGCTTGTTCAATGTCAGTGTTGAGCGTAGCCAGACAAAGCGGCTCCCAAAGAAATGTGATCAGACGCTCGGATTGGCGATTTTCTTGCAACCAGCGCGTGACCGTTTGTTCCTCACCATCCACACCATTGGCCGACTTCAAGTGACGCAGTAGCTGAGTCGCGAGCCATTTATCCTTCAGTGTGAAACCTTTCGCAAGCCACAGCGTCAGGGCTTGTTTGAGCCACACGGGGCTAAAGGCTGGGGCGCTCATTCGGAACTGTCCGTCACTTGAGCACAAGCGCAAGGGCAGGCGTGTGAAGGCTTGATCCCACACAGACTTAGGAACATCGCGCGCCATGAGTCTGAGTGTTTCCTCGTAGGCGCCAAGTAGCAGGTGTTGGCCATTGTCGATCATGCCAAGCGTGGGGTCCATCACTTGTCGGGCTCGACCGCCAGGTGTGTGCGCTGATTCAAACAGCGTGACTCGGCAGCCTCGGTTCGACAGTTCGCTGGCAGCGGCCAAGCCAGCCCATCCGGCACCAATCACTGCGACCTGTGGTCTGGTGGCTTCAGTAATCGGATTCAAAGCGTTTCAACTGACTTAAAACAGGTTTGGCCCCACCAACCCAATTTCGCCATGCCAACCAAAGTTTGCGTACCGGGGTCAGGCTAATGCGTTGATCCAAAACTTTCCACTGCTCGGCTTCAATTTCAGTGAGAAGCGTGGCGTAAATAGCGGCCATCATTAGGCCGGGCCGTTGGCTGCGGCGATCTGTTTCGGGTAAATGATCAGCGGCTTGGCGGTAAAGGGCGCGCGCTCGTTGCGCTTGATATGCCATCAGCTGGGCAAATTCGGGTGTGTACGTTCTTGACAAAATGTCTGCGGCTTTCACGTTGAATTTTTGCAAGTCGCTGACGGGCAGATAGATGCGACCGCGGCGCGCATCTTCACCGACATCGCGAATAATATTTGTCATCTGAAAGGCTAGGCCAAGTTTGGTGGCGTATGCCAAGGTGTTTGGGTCTTGGTAGCCAAAGATGCCGGCCGATAGCTCACCGACCACGCCAGCGGCGTGCCAGCAATACTTTTCTAAGCCGGGCCAGTCTAAGTAGCGGGTCTGATCCAAGTCCATTTCCATGCCTTCGATGACCGCGTGAAGACGTGCCGCCTCAATTTTGCAGTCTGACAAGCAAGGCAAAAGGGCTTTGGTCACAGGATGATTGGGCGTGCCAGCAAAAAGCTGTTGGACCTCGTTATGCCACCAAGCCAGTTTGGTTCGCGCGATAGAAACGTCTACGCAGTCATCAACGATATCGTCAACCTCGCGACAGAAAGCGTACATGGCGGTAATGGCCCGTCGTCGTGGCGGCGGTAAAAACAAAAAGGCATAGTAGAAGCTCGATCCGCTACGGGCAGCTTTGTCTTGGCAGTATTGATCAGGTGTCATGGTCTAAATTGATCGCCAAATGAGTCGGGCCCAGTCTGCTTTGTTGAGTGTGGGACGATGGCGGAAAACGTCAAAATCGACCGCCTCGATTTTTTCAAGGATACGCAGTCCGCCCAGCATAATAAGCCGCATTTCCCAGGCGGCGCGACCGCGCAGCCGGCGACCGAGCGGCGCACCCTGTTGCATGAGGTCTCGGCAAATCTGAACCTGTCCTTCCATGAGGCGGCACCAAGCGCTGTCGCAACGCTTTTGGGTAAAGTGAGCAAGCGTAACACCACTGGCCTCAATCGATTGCTTGGGCAAATAAATGCGATCTTTCTCAAAGTCAATGGCGATGTCTTGCAAGAAATTAATCCTTTGTAACGCAGTACAAATCGCATCGGACTGGTCATGACTGATGGCGTCATTTTTTTGAAACAGAATCAACATTAAGCGGCCAACGGGATTTGCGGACCTTCTGCAGTAATCGTTGAGGCTTTCTTCTGATTGGTATTGCTTGACAGTGATGTCTTGTTCGAAAGCCGACAACAGATCTGAAAAAGGGGTGAGCGGTAAGCTGTGCTTGATGATTGTGGCAGCAAGTGGCACAAAAATAGGGTCAAGGCTGGCATCACCCACACTTTTGAGGTGAGGGTTTTCTCCGATGGTGTGAAGGGCCTGCCGGTATCGGCTTAATGCCTTTAGGCGCTCACTGGATGGCGCATCGCCTTCATCTGCAATGTCGTCAGCCGAGCGCGCAAAACGGTAAAGGTTTACCACATCGGTGCGAATCGACGCCGGCAAAAGAACCGAAGCAACAGGAAAGTTTTCGTAGTGATTGACGGCCATGCGTTTTGTGTCGATTTAAACAAGAATTGAATTGCCATTGTAATGAGGGCTGGCACTGAATCATCCTAAGCATTTTAGCGCTGCGGGAATTAGGGTTGCGGTAGACTTTGGCTTACTTATTAACGCTCAACTTTGTGTATCACCGCTGACATGCCTCGTCCTATTTGCGCTTCTATCAATTGTGTCGCCTTGTCTGAGAATCTTGCGTCAGTTAAGCAAATCTTGTCTCAGGCGCAGCCTCAAGGTCACCCCTCCCAAAAAATCTGGGCCGTGGTCAAAGCAAATGCTTACGGTCACACCATCGAGGCCGCTCTTGTTGGTTTTGCCGATGCCGATGGTTTGGCACTACTGGACTTTGAAGAAGCTGCGCGAGCACGAAAGTTGGGTTGGGTAAAGCCGATTCTGATGCTTGAAGGGGCTTTTGATCGCAGTGATTTAACAGAGGCCCAGTCTTTGGGACTGACGCTCGTGATCCATGAGCCCAGACAACTGGCATGGCTGACTGAAGGCCCTTTGGGTGCACCCTTGAATGTTTATCTTAAGATGAACACGGGCATGAATCGCTTGGGATTTGAGCCTGACAACTATCGTGATG
>JAFMCG010000153.1 GCA_017857895.1 Burkholderiaceae bacterium
TGCTGCTCAGGGCCATCATTGGTGTCCTCCAAGACAGCGACGACTACGATGGTTTGGTGGTGGTCGTTGGCTCCTCAAGCTTGGCCATGCCAGACTTGGTGGCCGATGCAATTCGCGATTGCTTGCCACGCAGTGATAAGCCAATTTTGGCGTTTGTCAGCCCCCATGCGCCGCACGTGGTGCAAGTGCTAAGAGCACGCGAAGTACCCACGTTTACGGCACCAGAGAGTTGCGCCATCGCCTGTAGAGCCCTTTTAAGGGTGAGCCAAACGCTACCCGCCATAGCGGCCTTGACCGATCGCGTGACAGTCACTGATGCACATCACGGCACACTCAACGAAAAGCAAGCCGCTGATCTGATGTCTGCTTTTGGTATTCTCATGGCGCCGTCTTGGGTGGTCGAAACAGCAACACAAGCAAGGGATTTATGCCAGGCCATGAACGGGCCAGTGGTGCTTAAGATCCTGTCCAATCAAGTTACGCATAAATCGGACATCGGTGGTGTGGTGATGCATCAAACGGCAGAGACCGTCGGGCCATCATTGGATCAAATGCGCGAGCAAATCTTGCGTACGACAGGTTTAAAGATCGACACGTTTTTAATTCAGACACAGATACAAGCGCCCGTCTCGCTCATACTAGGCGCTAGACGAGATCCACTGGGCATGACCATCATGGTTGGCGCAGGCGGTGTTCTTGCTGAACTCTTACAAGACAGTGCTGTGACTATCTTAGCCAAAGATCAAGTGCTCTCGAAAATCCAATCGCTCGAACTGCTTAAGCAACTCAAAATATGGCCTTTGTTAATGGGATATCGGGGCAAACCCTCAATGGACATTGATGCATTGGTTTGTACACTCGTAATGTTCTCCAGAATGGTCAGCCAATTGTCATGCACTTTGATAGAAGCTGAAATCAATCCTTTGCTCGTACAGCAGGCGGGGCTTGGGGTTGCCGGCGTTGACGCGGTCATGCGGTTTGATGAAGTCATAAGGCTTGATGAGCAAAACTAAGATGCGACAAGCTTCATACTGGTAACTACCACGGGTTGTTCGGCACTGTATAACAATGTTCATGATTCAGATAGAATCAAAAGCAAAATCGAATATTTCACGCACACAAAGGCGTGTAAGGGGGTGGCATGAAAAATAGAGACACACGTGACTTGATTGGTGGCATCGCTTTAATTGCCATCGGCGTTTTTGCTGCCATTCACGCGCGGCAATACGAATTCGGTGAATTGCAAAGAATGGGCCCAGGATACTTCCCCACCGTACTGGGTATTATCTTAGCCATCTTGGGTGTTCTTGTGGCCATACCCGCCTTGTTTAGGGAAGGCACCAGCATCAAAATTGAGTGGCACAGTCTGGTTTGGGTGATGGTCAGTATTTTGGTTTTCGCCGTGCTGCTAAATCACCTCGGCATGATTTTCACATCAGCTCTTGCTGTGATTGCAAGCAGTATGGCCAGCGACATTAAGTGGAAGGCGCGATTGATTTTGTCGGGCTGCATCGCTGTTATTACTTATCTGATTTTCTCGTTTGGTCTGGGTATGGTGATACCCGTATGGCCTTGGTCTTACTAAGACACTCACCAAACCCCTAGAAACAGACATCACGGTAGCGACTCATGGAAACACTCGACAGCCTTTACATCGGCCTACAAGCCGCCTTACAGCCCAATATTTTGTTGTACTGCTTCTTTGGCGTTTTTCTAGGCACCTTTATTGGCGTTTTGCCTGGTATCGGCCCCTTGGCTGCCATATCGCTGCTACTACCCATCACCTACCACATTGAACCAACGGCGGCGATTGTGATGTTGGCTGGTGTTTATTACGGCGCAGAGTACGGTGGATCAACAGCCTCTATTCTTTTAAACCTTCCCGGTACAGCAGCCAACGCCGTGACTTGCCTTGACGGTCACCCCATGGCCAAACAAGGCAGGGCTGGCGTCGCCTTGTTCATGACAACCATTGCTTCACTGGTCGGCGGCATGATTGGTGTGTTTGCACTGATTCTGTTTTCGCCTTCGATCGTCGAAATCGGTTTGAAATTTGGGCCAGCTGAATACTTTGCGCTAATGATTTTGGGGTTGATCTCTGCGTCAACATTGGCATCGGGTTCACCTGCCAAGGGCATGGCCATGGTGGTCTTTGGTCTCTTACTGGGCACCATTGGCACTGACATCAACTCAGGAGTGCCGCGCTTTGACTTTGGTATCGCTGAAATGATGGACGGCATCAGCTTGGTCGGTCTGGCCATGGGCTTGTTTGGCATTTCCGAGATTATCAACAGTATTACGATCAAACGTGATGGCAAGATCACTGAAAAAATCACCATGCGCTCAATGATGCCCACCAAAAAAGACGTCCAGGACAGCATCAAGCCCATGCTTCGAGGTTCGGGTATCGGTGGCTTTTTTGGTGCGCTACCCGGCACTGGTGCCGCTATCGCTTCTTTCATTTCTTATGCGGTTGAGAAAAAGATTGCTAAAGATCCTACCCGGTTTGGTAAGGGTGCCATTGAAGGTATCACCGCACCGGAATCAGCCAACAACGCTGCAGCACAAACCGCCTTTATTCCAACACTCACGCTCGGTATCCCAGGCAGTGCCACCATGGCCATCATGTTGGGCGCATTGATCATTCACGGTATCCAGCCCGGGCCAATGCTCATGTCCGAGCAACCCACTTTGTTCTGGGGTTTGATCGTTAGCTTCTTTATCGGCAACATCTTTTTGGTGATTTTGAACATCCCGTTGATCGGTATGTGGGTGTCGTTACTGAACATCCCTTATCGCATTCTCTACCCTGCAATTTTGGTGTTCATCATGATGGGGGTTTATAGCGTACACAACAGCTCCTTTGACCTCTACGTCGTAGCCATCATTGGCATTATTGGTTATGGCATGTCACTGCTGCGATTTGAAGCGGCACCGCTGTTACTCGGGTTTATCTTGGGGCCACTCATGGAAGAGAACCTCAGAAGAGCACTACTGCTGTCACGCGGTGACATGGCTACTTTCATTGATCGCCCCATCAGCATGTGGTTGTTAATTATTTCTGGGCTCATCTTGGCCTGGTCTTTCTTCGGGTCTTTCCGCAGCCATCTGCGCAAGAAAACCCTAGCCAAAGAGCAGGCTGCCGCGGGTAACGCCTGATGCTGTGTGCATGGCTGCCAACCAATGAACGGTAGGCAGCCATGCACAACGTCTTAACGGTCACTTTAAACCCGACCTTAGATGTTGCCACCTCGGTCGATCGGCTGATCGACCATGAAAAGTTACGTTGCGCACCCGAGCAAGAGCAAATTGGTGGTGGCGGTATCAACGTGGCACAATTGCTGCATGCCTTTGGTGCTGATGTCCAAGCGTTACTGACAACTGGTGGTTATCGTGGCCAAGAAATTGAGCGACACCTCATAGGCGACGGTCTGCATTTCTTAAGTGTTGCCATCACTGAAGAAAGCCGACAGTGCTTTACGGTCTATGAGCGCACCACCGATCGCGAATTTCGTTTCATTTTGCCGGGCCCAACACTGTCAGAACTCGATGCTGAGCAAATTCTTTCTCAAATCGAGCAAAACATACCCCAGCAGTGGTTGGTGTTAAGTGGCAGCCTTGCACCCGGGTTGCCCGATGATTTTTATGCCCAAATCATTGACCGCGCTCGACTCAAATACCCTCAGATAAAAATATTGGTTGATGCCGCTGGCGTGCCATTAAAAAAAGCCCTGAGTCAAGGCGTTGATATCATCAAGCCCAGCCTGGGCGAATTCGAAGCCCTAAAGGGCTCACCTTTTTCCGATCTGGTTGAATGTGTGTCTTTTGCGCGTGAGCTCATCCAGAAAGAACAAGTCAAAATTGTGGCATTAACGCTAGGCGCTCAAGGCGCTTTGATGATTGATGCCACGACCGCCCTAAAAGTGGATGCCTTAGCTGTCACAGTCACCAGTACGGTCGGCGCTGGTGACAGCTTCGTGGGCGGCTTGCTTTGGTCACTTGCCAATGGTGGTTCTTTGCAACAGGCTGCGGCCATAGGGACTGCTGCTTCAGCGGCAGCCCTTCAAACGCAAGGCAAACTAGGCTTTGATCCTGCGACAATATTGGCGACAAGCACGCAGGTATTGGTAACTCCCTTGCCTGTGATTCGCTAATAAGCAAACCTAGGCTTTGATACCGATACTTGCCGCGGGCCGGCCACCCCTAGCCAAGGCAACAAACACCACAATCTCGTTATTTAAAGGCGCACCTGGCACCATCGCCGTGATGGCATCCAACATCGCAAAGTCCCACTCGTTATCCGCCGCATGCAGCGGGATATCAATGGTGGCGCCAATCGTGTCCTGTTTGACCGTTGAGGGGATGATGGATTTACCCTGACCAATCAAGGCACGTAACGGTTTGCCTAATTTGGGATGCAATACTGCAGCACCGTGTTCAAGCAATCCTGCGCCACCAACAATTGCACTCTTACCGTATGCCAAAAGCTCGCCTTCTTCTGGGCGAATAACATCGAGCAGTATTTTGCCGAGTCGCTCGCCGAGTCGCTCGCCCATGTCTGTAAGGACGACCATGTCGTCTAAACCAGTTGATGGGTTATCGATGACTGCTGCTGCCCAAGCCCTACTCACACGGCCATTGGTGCTCACGCCATTGGCCTCATACACATCTTCTTGGTAGGTGACAATTCTTTTAATACGGGCAGGCTGATTCATTCGGTTTTCCTCAGGCGTTTCTAACAA
>JAFMCG010000154.1 GCA_017857895.1 Burkholderiaceae bacterium
GGTCAGTGCTGCGCCGAGCAACGTACAAACCACTCAGTCAACTGCTCAGCCAACCGCTGCTGTGCAGTCTGGCCCATTGGTGGTATTGGGTGCGGGACCTGGTGGCTATTCGGCGGCATTTCGCGCGGCTGATTTGGGCATGGAAGTGATTTTGATTGAACGATATCCCACGTTGGGTGGGGTTTGCTTGAATGTGGGTTGTATCCCTTCTAAGGCGCTGTTGCACACGGCAGCAGTGATGGAAGAAGCGCAGGCAATGGCTTCGCACGGTATTACTTTTGGGGCGCCGAAGATTGATTTGGATAAGTTGCGTGCTTTTAAAGACGGCGTGATTGGCAAGTTGACGGGTGGTTTGGCGGGGATGGCTAAGGCCCGTAAAGTTCGTGTGGTGCATGGTGAGGCGTCGTTTACCGGGCCGAACACGATTGAAGTGAAACTTCAATCGGGGTCGGAATCCATTCAGTTTGGGCAAGCGATCATTGCTGCCGGTAGCCAGTCGGTGAAGTTGCCTTTTATGCCCGATGACCCACGGGTGGTGGATTCAACGGGCGCGTTATTGTTGAAACAAATCCCCAAGCGCATGTTGATTGTGGGTGGTGGCATTATTGGTTTGGAAATGGGCACGGTTTATTCGGCCTTGGGTGCACGCCTTGATGTGGTGGAGATGCTCGATGGTTTGATGCCTGGCGCGGATCGTGACTTGGTTAAGGTTTGGCTCAAGAAAAACGAGCATCGGTTTGATCATTTGATGCTTAAAACCAAGACGGTTGGTGCTGAAGCCAAAAAAGATGGCATCCATGTGACCTTTGAAGGTGAGGGCGCACCAGATAAGACTCAGGTCTATGACTTGGTGTTGCAAGCGGTCGGGCGCGCACCCAATGGCAAGCGCATTGGTGCTGAGAAGGCCGGGGTGACGGTTACTGATCGTGGCTTCATTGAGGTGGACAATCAAATGCGCACCAATGTGCCGCATATCTTTGCGATTGGCGACTTGGTGGGTCAACCGATGTTGGCACACAAGGCTGTGCATGAAGGTCATGTGGCTGCCGAAGCCGCTTTCGGTGAAAAGAGTTACTTCGATGCGCGGGTCATTCCGTCGGTGGCTTATACCGATCCTGAAATTGCCTGGGTTGGTTTGACCGAGGAAGAGGCCAAGAAAGAGGGTCTAAAAATCAAGAAGGGCATGATGCCTTGGCAAGCGTTGGGTCGTGCGATTGCCAACGGTCGCGATGAAGGGTTTACAAAGTTATTGTTTGATGAGAGCACGGGCCGAATTGTGGGCGGTGGCATTGTCGGCACCAATGCGGGCGACTTGATTGGTGAAGTGGCTTTGGCTATCGAAATGGGCGCTGATTCGGTGGATATTGGTAAAACCATTCATCCGCATCCAACGCTCGGTGAGTCTATTGGTTTGGCAGCCGAAGCCGCTGATGGTCATTGCACGGATTTGCCGCCGACGAGGAAAAAGTAAGGCTTTCGGTTTTGGTTAAATAGCGCAGCATGGCAAAACAACAACGCCCGATTCTTCGGGCGCTGTTGTTTATCAGCGGTAATAAGAGCGAATTCATCGCTTTTACTAGCTAGCCAAGCGTGATTGAGTCAGTCTAGATACTAGCGTTCCGTTTCAAAGTGGTACGCCTGAATTAAACATCGCTTTAATATTATTTTTCAAATTACACCGTTCTTTAATTTGAATCGCAAGCATGAAAGCGCCTTTTAATAGGTACCGAAGAACAAGCCAAGACCAACGTTGAATTGGCATGAGAGCATTATTTTTTAACCGTCTGAGCGAAAGCAAAAACGATAGGATGCTTCAGGATGATGCGGGAGTGTCATGGCGATCCTGCAGAAGGCGTTTTTCAAAGCCAGCCAGCGTATTGTGTAACGCAGTTGCTTTGCTACCCATTCATGGCACCACCTGGTATCACCTCAAATTTGTCTGGTACTAGAGAGATCCAATTTGCACCGACGCTTTTTTGCACTAACACTTGATGTTGCTCATAAGATTTCTTTTACGTACAATATATCTGTACAAAAAAGGAGTTTTTAATGAGCATCAATATCACCTACAGTCAGGCACGTGCGCAGCTCAAAACACTGATGGATCATGCCGTTGACGACCGAGAAGTGATATTTGTGCGACGGCGTACCGGTGGTGATGTGGCGATGATTGCTGCTGACGAACTCGAGAGCTTGCTTGAGACGGCCCACCTGATGCGTTCTAGTAAAAATGCGCAGCGACTGCTCAACGCTTTGTCTCGAGCCCGGTCTGACGACCTCGAGCCCACCGAACTGTCTGAGTTGAGCAAGCAGGTGGGTTTGGGTGAGTAAAAGCAATGGGTAAAAGTGAGCTGCTGGCGGTTTGTCACCCAGAGTTTTTAGAGGATCTTCAATTTTGGGTTGAGACAGATAAGCGCACAGCGAAAAGGCTTTTTCAATTGATGCGCGCGATATTGAGGCAACCTTTTGAGGGGATCGGCAAACCAGAACCCTTAAAGTATTTGGGCGCCAATGTCTGGTCTAGGCGTGTGACACAAGAGCATCGCTGCGTGTACTTGGTCAAAGCTGATCGCGTTGAGTTTTTGCAAGGCCGTTATCACTACTAAGGCTTGTTGTCTTTTGGTGGTGGTACGGCGGTGGTGCTTTGTCTGCGGTTTTATTTGTGAGTCAGCACGGTTTCAAGTGTTGTGCCAGAGCACGGCGATGGAAACAGGGCAGTCAAAAGGGCTAAGATAGGAACGACGAAATAACTAAATGGCGGTTACGCCAAGGCAGCGGCCAAGCTTGGGTTGCCAGGGCTAAAGAAAACAACAGAGAGACATCATGAAAACACCGATGATTGTGGGTTGGGGTCATACCCCGTTTGGCAAGCAGGACAACGTTGATATTGAGGCCTTGATTGCTGAGTCAGCCGAGGCGGCGATGGCATCGGCTGGGATTGAGCCTGAGGCAATCGACGGGATCTTTGTGGGGACCTTTAACGGTGGCTTCGTGCAGCAGGACTTTGCGGGTGCCATGGTCGGGGTGGCCATACCAGCGCTGCGCCATGTGCCAGCGGTGCGGCTTGAGAATGCTTGCGCCACCGGTTCAGCTGCGATTTGGACAGCCTTGGATGCCGTTGCCGCCGGTCGCATGAAAAATGTGTTGGTGATCGGTTACGAAAAAATGAACACCTTGCCCAACGCCCAGATTGGCGAGATTTTGTTGAAGTGTTCGTATGTCAAAGAAGAGGCCGGCATTCCAGGTGGCTTTGCTGGTGTGTTTGGTGAGATCGCGCAAGCGTATTTTGATCAGTTTGGTGACCAATCCGATGCCTTGGCGATGATTGCGTCTAAAAATCATCGCAATGGCGTTGACAATCCGTTTGCGCATTTGCGTCGTGACCTGGGTTTTGAGTTTTGTCGTCAAGTGTCCGATAAAAACCCTGTGGTGGCGGGCCCACTCAAGCGCTCAGACTGTTCGCTGGTATCAGATGGTGCCGCGGCCATGGTCATTTCGACCGAACGCTCGTCTGAGGCCAAGGTGCCAGCGGTGCAATGGCTGGCACGGGCGCACGTGAACGAGTGGCTGCCCTTAAGCCGCCGCGACCCAACACGATTTGAGGGTGCGGCCATGGCCTGGCAAAAGGGCCTGTCTGAATCAGGCTTGGGGTTAGACGATTTGAGTTTTGTGGAAACGCATGATTGCTTCACCATTGCTGAACTTTTAGAGTACGAAGCCATGGGGCTGGCAGCGCATGGCAAGGGCGCGCAAATCGCGCTTGATGGTGTCACGGCTGCTGACGGCCGATTACCTGTCAATCGCTCGGGTGGGTTGAAGTCCAAGGGCCACCCCATCGGTGCCACAGGCGTGTCGATGCATGTGATGGCGGCCATGCAATTGACAGGACTTGCCGGTGACATGCAATTGCCCAATGCCCACACGGGTGCGGTGTTCAACATGGGTGGCGCATCGGTGGCCAACTATTTGAGTTTGATGCGGGCGGTCTAAGATGCATGCCGCACAAGTCATGAACCTGAGCCAATTGTTGGCTCAGACGGCCCGATTGCACCCAGATTTACCGGGCTTGATTCACCGCGATGATGTCTGGACTTGGCGCCAGATCGATGCCCGCGTGGATGCCATGTGCTTAGGCTTGAGTGCGCTTGGTGTGCGCGCAGGCGACCGCATTTTGACGCAGTCTCGCAACAGCCTACAGACGTTTGAACTCGGTTGGGTCTGCTTTCGCATGGGCTGCGTATGGGTACCAACTAATTTTCGGTTAACGCCCGATGAAGTGGCCTACCTGGGGCAAAGCAGTGGTGCGTCGGTGATGGTTTACGACGATATCTTTGCGGGCCATGTCGATGCGGTACGTGCGGCGAGTACACACCTGACACACGTGGTTTCCATTGGTGAACCCCGTGTGGGCGAACACGCTTATGAACCAATGGTCAGTGCTCACTTGGGACAAACTTTCGAAGAAGCCACCGTCCAAGAAAACAGCCCCGCTTGGTTTTTTTATACCTCTGGCACGACAGGCAAACCCAAGGCTGGGATTTTGACCCACGGGCAATTGGCCTTTGTGGTGACCAATCATTTGGCGGACATGATTCCGGGCACGCGGGAAACCGACTGCTCAATCGTGGTGGCGCCACTGTCCCATGGCGCGGGTATTCACGCGCTGCTGAACGTGGCACGTGGTGCCGCTTCGGTCTTGATGCCGGGCGACCGGCTTGAGCCGGCGGTGTTT
>JAFMCG010000155.1 GCA_017857895.1 Burkholderiaceae bacterium
GCTGGATTCGGCCCTATACTTTGAAATAAGGCATCGGGGCGTGCCCTTGGACCCACAGTTGTACTTTAAATAATGCGGTGTCTTTTCATGTGATGACGAGGCGGCGCTGATAGGAATAGACATGAGCAGTCGTAAACTACGCACGTTGGGTTTGGTTTGCACGGGTCTGGTGGCCGGTGTGATGCTAAGTGTCGGCATTTCTGCTGTCGCACAGCGGGCGAGCGCCCCTCTGCCGCTTGACGAATTAAGACAGTTCTCTAATGTCTTTGCCGCGATCAAGAATAACTACGTTGAAGATGTCACTGACGAAGAATTAATCAGTGGCGCGATCTCTGGCATGCTCACCGACTTAGACCCACATTCGGCCTATTTGGATGCTGAGGCGTTCAAAGACATGCGAACCTCGACTCAGGGGCAGTTTGGCGGCCTGGGTATCGAGATTGGTACCGAAGACGGCTTTGTGAAGGTGATTGCGCCCATTGAAGACACCCCAGCTGAACGTGCCGGCATGCAAGCGGGCGACCTGATTATCAAAGTGGGTGATGTGTCGACCAAGGGCATGGCGTTGACCGAAGCGGTTAAGTTGATGCGCGGGCCCGTTAAAACCCCAGTCATGATTACCGTCATGCGGCAGGGTCAAGCGCAACCCATTGAAATCAATTTGGTGCGTGACATCATCAAAGTGCGTAGCGTGCGCAGCAAGATGTTGCCCGACGACATTGGCTTTGTGCGCATCTCTCAGTTTCAAGAGCGCACGGGTGCTGACTTGGTCCGTCACTTAAATGAGTTGGGTAAAAATGGCCCACCCAAGGCCCTGATTTTAGACATGCGCAATGATCCGGGTGGTCTTTTGACGGGTGCGATTGGTGTTTCAGCCGCCTTCTTGCCCGCAGATTCGTTGGTGGTATCTACCGACGGTCGAGCGCCCGATTCACGCCATCGCTACTTGGCTAACCCCGTTGACTATGCCCGTGGTGAATCTGACTATCTCAAAGGTTTACCGAGCTGGGCCAAAACTGTGCCAATGGTTGTTTTGGTGAACGCTGGGTCGGCCTCTGCATCTGAGATTGTGGCTGGCGCCTTGCAGGACTACGGGCGCGCCAAGGTGATGGGTAACCAGACATTTGGCAAGGGCTCGGTTCAGGTCATTCTGCCAATTTCGCATGAAACCGCGATCAAACTCACGACCTCGCGTTACTACACCCCTAAGGGGCGTTCAATTCAGGCCAAAGGCATTAAGCCTGACATCATGGTGACTGACACGGCCGTTGGTAACTTGTTTACCGTGGTTCGCGAAGCCGATCTGCAAAAGCACTTGACCAACGGTCAGGGCGCTAAAGAAGAGGTCAATAAAGTCGATGAAGCCGCTGCCAAGCCAGACGCGGATAAAGCCGATGCGCCTATTCCGAAGCCTTTCCGCTTTGGCGATGCAGACGACTTTCAGTTGCAACAAGCCGTCAACTTTTTGCAGGGCAAGTCCGTTGATTCAGGGCCGGCGAATGGGACAGTGTCTGCCAGCCGTCAGTGATAGCAACCCATGCGTGATGAGCAATTACTGCGCTATGCGCGGCACATTCTTCTAGACGACATTGGCATTGAGGGCCAAGAAGCGCTTCTCAATGCCCGTGTTTTGGTGGTCGGAGCGGGGGGCTTGGGTTCGCCAGTTTGCTTGTACTTGGCTTCAGCTGGGGTGGGTCAGCTGGTGGTGGCCGATGACGACACGGTTGAGCTGAGTAACTTACAGCGCCAAATCATGCACACCAACGACCGAATCGGCCAGTTAAAGGTTGAGTCGGCTCGTCAAGCCGTCACCCAAATCAACCCTGATACGGTGTTTGTGCCGTTGGCGCATCGTCTGGATGCCCAAGCCCTACGCGAGCAGGTGGCCAAAGTAGATTTGGTGCTCGATTGCTGTGACAACTTTGAAACGCGCCATGCCGTCAACCAAGTCTGTGTTGAGCTCGGCGTGCCCCTGGTGTCTGGCGCTGCCGTGCGTTTTGAAGGGCAAGTCTGTGTTTTTGACACGCGCCAGGCCACGAGCCCTTGCTACCACTGCCTGTTTCCGCACGGCCAAGAGGTGACGCCGACCAATTGCGCCACCATGGGTGTGTTTGCACCCCTTGTGGGTATCGTGGGCAGCCTACAGGCGGCCGAAGCCATCAAGGTCCTATCCGGTATTGGCAAAGCGCTGGTGGGCCGTCTGGTGATGTTTGAAGGGCGCAGCACTCGGTGGCATGAAGTCAGGGTGCCCAGAGATCCCGAATGTCCCGTCTGTCGCCACAGGCCCCATGTGTCAATGGAGCCGTCAGACAAGACCTAACCGCGCAGGGGTCTTTTTTGTAAAAGCAGATCACCCACCCGATTGACCCGCAAGTCAACATAATTGGTCCGTCCGCGGCGCTGATGCGCAAATGGGGTCAGCGGGTGATAGATGTGTACGGTTTTCATACCCGCTTGGCGAGCGCCACGTAGATTCTCTAACGTGTCTTCAACGAGCACGGTGCGTGCCGCGCTAGCGCCCTCGCGGGCCAAGATGTGGCGCATCATGCTGACCGAAGGTTTGGGTCGGTAATGGCCGTGGATCTTTAAGTGCTCGATAGACCACAAACTATGAAAATGTCGCAGCAGCCCCAAATGCTTGAGCACGGCGCGCGCATAGTGCAAGGGCGCATTGGTGACCAACACTTTGCGACCGGGTAGGCGCCCGAGCTTATCGCGCAGACCCGATTCGGCACGAATGAGTGGTCGCACATCAAACGCGTGGCTACGGTGTAAAAAAACCTGTGGATCGACGTCATGGTGTTTAACCAAGCCAATCATCGTGGCGCCGTATTGGCGCCAATAGCGTTGCCGAATCTCTTGTGCTTCTTTTTCTTCGACACCCAAGCACGACATCACGGCCTCTGTCATGCCACGACTGATGTGCCCAAAGATTTTGTAGGAGGTGTCGTGCAAGGTATTGTCCAAGTCAAATAACCACAAATGGTCAGATGATTTGGCGTATTCACCGCCCACCCGGGAGCGGTGCATTTTGATCATCGGGGTCAGTAATTGGCGCATGCTTAACGCGAAGAAATCATGGTGCCAACCCCGCGGTCAGTCAATACCTCGAGTAACAAACAGTGTGGCACGCGACCATCAACCACGTGCACCGACTTCACGCCGTTGCGCGCGGCATCAAGCGCGGATGAAATCTTTGGCAGCATGCCCCCAGAAATGGTGCCATCCTCAAACAAGGCATCAATCGTGCGCGCCGATAACTCGCGCAGCAACACCCCATCTTTGTTCAGCACGCCAGGGGTGTTTGTCATCATCAATAATTTTTCAGCGCCAAGCACTTCGGCCATTTTGCCAGCCACCACATCAGCATTGATGTTGTAGGCCATGCCATCTTCACCAAAACCAATCGGTGAAATCACGGGGATGAATTGGTCGTCTTGCAGTGCTTTGACCACTGACGGGTCTACTTTTGTGATGTCACCCACATAACCAATATCCAAAGGGCTATTGGGATCTTCGCGATTGGGCATCAACCGTTTACAGGCTCGAATCAAGCCGCCATCTTTACCCGTCAAACCGACCGCTTTACCGCCAGCTTCATTGATCATCATGACGATGTCTTGTTGCACTTGGCCACCGAGCACCCACTCCACCACTTCCATGGTTTCAAGGTCAGTGACACGCATGCCTTGAATGAATGTGCCTTGTTTGCCCACACGGCTCAGCGCCTCATTGATCTGAGGACCACCGCCGTGAACCACCACTGGGTTTAAGCCAATTAATTTAAGTAAAACCACATCATGAGCAAAACTTCGCTGCAGTGCGGGTTCAATCATGGCGTTACCGCCGTACTTAATCACAATGGTTTTGCCATGAAATTGCCGGATGTAAGGCAAAGACTCAGACAACACGCGAGCAATCGTCGCGGGCTCCAAGGGTGCGTTTGCAGGATCAGTCATGTGATTTACTCTTTTGCAGTCAAGTGCGAAGGGGGCGGCTAAGCATACTCAACCGGCGAGGGCTTTTTCAACGGTTTTTCGCATTTCTTGTTTATCGTAGACTCCGAGGTAGCGCTTTACGATGCGACCGTCACGATCAACCAAGAAGGCGATGGGTGTGAGTTTGACATCACCAAATGCTTTGGCGACATCGCCACTTTTGTCGGGTGCAATCACAAATGGCAGTTTTCGCGCCGCGACAAAGTTTTTAACAAACTCGATTGGGTCATAGTCCATGGCCACGGCCACGACTTCCAAGCCGTTGGCGTGCAGGTCGTTGTAGAGCTCAATGGTGTCTGGCATTTGTTGCACGCAGGTCACACAACTTGTGGCCCAGAACTTAACCAGTACCACTTTGCCGCGAAGCGATGCCATGGATAACGACTCGTCTTGCAACGTCTCGAAGGTCACCATTGGTGCTGCTGGCTTTGGCGAAAAAAAGAACCATGATCCAGCGCCGGCAACAGCAAACAACAACACCACAGAAATCAATTTTTTCATTGGTTCACAT
>JAFMCG010000156.1 GCA_017857895.1 Burkholderiaceae bacterium
ATGAGGATGAGCTTGCCTGAGTGTTTGACAGCATTGCCAAGCAATTGTTTTTGTATTGGAGTGAGTGCCTCGAATGGGTCGAAGGTAATGGTGGACTTTTGTTCTTTTTTCAAGACGATTATCCTTTTGTCGTAGCCAATTATTGCGTGTTGTGATTGATTGTTTCTCAAACTTCAGGTTAACTCACATCATGACTATTGTCCTACCGCGTGACGACACTGAGCGTCGACTTCTGCATGATGAAGTGCATGCCCGTCCTGTTGGCGCGATTGAGCACCCAGCTGTTGTTTTTAGCTTGGCAGTTCTGAATAAAAATCACTCTCTTAAGCAAGAGCTCGAGCATTTGGCGCTGTTAGACCCCACCAAGGCAGCAGAACTTCAAGCGGCCAGCACCTTCGTGCGGTTGCAACTGCCTTGGGGTATCCTCAAGTGGGAACGGCATACCGAGTTCACGCGTTATACCTTGGTACGCTCTTTGGCCGATCACGTCATCGACGAGCCGGGTCAGTCATTTGGCGAATCATTGACTGAGGCACGGGTCGTGATCGATTCGTTCTACGAGAGCCTCTCGCCTTGGCTAAGTGGTGTGCCAGGCCGCACGCTGGCTGCGCTTGAGATTTTGGTGCTTAGCGCTGATGCAAATGTTGATGTCGGTGATGCCTTGGAACTGGCCGGTCCCCCATGGTTTGGTCACAATGCCTTGTTTGCGTCAATGCTGGGCAATCGTCAGCATTCCGTGGCTGTGACAGACTTCAAGATCAACAGTAACGGTGTTGAACGCTTTTTGGTGCTCACGCAAAGTCAGACCAGTGCATCGCGCGTGGGTCGGGTGGTACAGCGTTTGCTGGAAATGGAAATCTACCGCATGGTGGCACTTCGTGGATTGCCTGTTGCAAAGTTTCTATCTTCTGAACTCGGTGAGGCTGAAAGGGCGTTGGCCTCCATCACCCACGATATCGAAGGCCGGGCGGTAGGGGATCACCTGTTGCTTGAGCAATTGGCTAAACTTGCCGCGGCCGTTGAGCGGGCCAACGCACAACACAACTTTCGGTTTTCTGCCACACGCGCTTACAACGAGATCTTTTTGCAACGCATGGCTGAGCTGCGTGAGTCACCGGTGCAAGGCATTCAAACCTTGGGTGAGTTCATGCAGCGGCGTTTGAGCCCAGCCATTGCTACCGTGGCAGCGAGCGCCCAGCGGCTCGAATCGTTGTCGCAGCGCATCAGTCGGGCAGGTGACTTACTGCGCACCCGAGTCGATATCGCAACCGAACAACAAAACCACCAATTACTTGAGAAGCTCACCAAGGGTCAGGCCTTGCAATTGCGCTTGCAACAAACCGTTGAAGGCCTGTCGATTGCGGCCATCTCTTATTACGTGGTGAGTCTGATCTATTACCTCGCCAAGTCGTTCAAAGATTTAGGGTGGTTACCCGTGTCACCAGAGACCGTCACTGGTTTGGCCATCGTGCCGATTGTTTTAGGGGTGTGGTATGCCATGCGACGCGTTCACCGGCTTATCCATCGTGAGTAAATGATTCCGGACAGCTTTGGTTCAAAGCTGCCCGGCAGATAACTGCCCCAGCCCGAAGGCGGTATGACTGATTTAAGCCTCGCGACCATTTGCCTAGTCAATATCTTGGGTTTTGTGTGCCGTGAAGCCAGATGTGGTGTCTCGCGAATCGTCTTACCTCAGCGCATTCACCAATACGTCAGCCACCACTCTTGAGGTTAAGTCGATGAGTACGAGATCAGTTCCTGCACCAACCCATTGATAGCCACTGTGCTTGGGCAAGGCTGCTGCGAATTGATCCGATAAATTTCGGGAGGCCGAACCTGGCGGTAGGGGTTTGCCGCGAGTAAGGTTCTTGGCAATGCCCGGTGGTAAAGGTTTGTAACCCACACTAGCGGTTGATATCGCCAACTCGCGCGCCGCAGCCAGTGTGATACCTACTAAAACCAAATTCGTTAGCATGTCCGGGTTCTCGTCCTGTTTATTCAGCTGTTGGTCATAGGGCGGGCTACCGTTGTTTTGACTATTTGAGGCGTTGCCTTTTTTTAGGTTGTCTGAATTAGGACTGCCTTTGCCAGGGGGTGAACCGGCATGGCCCGTAGACGAAACCAGTATAAGTACCACGGCGGCTGCCAAAGTTCTGTGAGCTGTTGTCATGAATCTTTCTCTAATCTGGGAGTGTAAAAGTTCACTATCGTCTTCTACTCTAGGCTGTAAGTGCTGGGTTTGCTGGTTTTTGTGGCGATTGCGATCACAATTTGGTTGCTGGGTAAGTACGAAGTAAGCAGCCCGCTATTGCAAACTTGCCACGTTTTACCAAGAGGCTTCGGTTTACAAATGAGTTACTCTTTTTTAAGCCCGTACCTATTTTTTGGGCTCATTACTTTTGGATCACCACCATGAAAAAGTTTCTCCAGATCTGTATTTTTGTGATGTGTTCACCAGCCGTGGTTGCTAGTGAAGTGTGCCACCCCGATGTCGACATGTCACGGCCCCAGTATGGCATTGGCTATGGCAGCTTGATGGAAGATGCTTCTAGAACCCGGACAGCACCGAACACGGGTGAAGCGCTACCCGCTTTGGTTCAGGGGTTTGAACGATCGTTCATCTCGAAGGGCAACTCTATTGGTTTTAGCACCACTTTTCTTGGGGTGACAGAGGTGGCTGAAGCGACGATTACGGCAGCGGTGTATCGTATTTTTACAGCTGAGGATATTGTTGCCACTGATGCTCGCGAAAGGAGTTATTGCCGTGTTGGTGTGTCAGCAGATCAGATTCGTTTGCTGGATGGCTCACAGATCACAGCAAACGGGCATTACTGGATATACGTGAATAAACCTGATCGGCGCGCACAGGCCTCGGCGCGATTGCCCCTGGTGCAGTCTTACATCGATATTTTCATGACGGGTTGTCAGCAACTCAGTCAACGTGCCAAACAGTTCGAAGGTGACTTTATGGTCGAGTGTCTTAAAACCACTAAGGGCTGGTCCGAACACTGGGTCAATGACCGTCTATATCCCCGACGGCCCTTTATTTACCAGCCCAACGCAGGCCTGATCGATCGATTACTCGATCGATACATTCCTGAATTCAAATCGGTGCGCATCGAGTAGGGGCCTTTAAAGCACTCGTGCCGCTTCTTTGTAAAGTTGGTTAACTCAATGCCTGTGCGATAAGCGCTTCGTGTTGTTGATAAACGTGTTCGATGACACGCTTATCGTGTCAAATTAAAATGTGATTCAATCTCACTCTAGCAAATTAAAGAGTGCCCCCTTAAGTTTGCATAACCCTCGGTAGTCTGGCAAGTGAACTGCCGTTTAAACGGTACACTGACCATCACCAGAACCTTAACTAATTTGCATGAAGGCACCACGTATGGTTTCTACTATCGACCATCACCGTGGTCACGTCGCTATTGGTATCGCTGGGTTTGGTACGTATGCACCTAAGAAACGCGTATCAGCTCAAACCTTAGCTGAGCTAGCCAATATCCCTCTCGAAAGGCTAACACTTGGTATAGGCTTCGAACACATCCACGTTGCTGACGAGAACGAGCACCCTTTTACGATGGGTCTGAGTGCCGCCAAGGAAGCTATCGCTGATGCGGGCATGCATGGCCACGAAATTGATCTGGTTATATTTGTTTCAGCGGGTGATTACGATTATCGTTTTTGGTGTCCATCAAGCGCCATCGTGAGGGAACTGGGTTGTAAGCACGCCTACTCTTTTGAGGTGCGCAATGGGTGTGCGGGTGGCAACCTTGCGTGCAATATTGTCGGGGGGCTTATGGACCGTGACCCTTCCATCAAAACAGCCTTAGTCATTTGTGCAGACACACTGAGCAAGGTCGTTTCGACTCAAATTCCTGCATGCCATCCTTTGCTTTATTTTGGGGACGGTGCAGCCGCCGTTGTTCTTAAAAAAAACCACCCGAGGTATCAATTTCTCAGCTTCGCCGAGCATACAGATGGTGAGTTAGCAGACTTGCTTCGCGTTGAAGCGGGTGGTACCCGTTTACCTATTACACCAGGGTTTGATCAATGGGAAAAAAACTATTCACAGGTTGATCCGGTCATATTTTCTGAGCTGGTCAATAAGGTCTATTTGAGTGAGTACGTCTCGGTCATAAAATTAGCGGTCAAACGCTCTGGCCACGCTCTTTCGGACATGCAGTTCATTGTTATGAATCAAATCAAAAAATCTCTGCGTGATGGCATTATGGATCAGATTGAGATGCCTGTTGACCATACGTTTGTCACGCTTTCTGAGTTTGGGCATATTGGCCCAGCTGATGCTTTTTTTTCCATGGCTTTAGCCCATCGTCAAGGTCTGCTCAAACAAGGTGATTTGGCAATCATTGCAACCAGTGGCTTAGGCTTTTCATGGGCGGCAT
>JAFMCG010000027.1 GCA_017857895.1 Burkholderiaceae bacterium
GCAAGCTCGTCTCAAATCCAAATATCGATACCGTCTCGCCACGCCCTGAAGCGGGTAACCACCCGAGCATGACGGCGAACAACATAATGAGCATCAAACCAACCCAAAACGTTGGTAATGAAAACCCCAGAATCGAACCCGACATGATCATGCGTGAGCTGCGCCGATCGGGGTAAAGGCCGGCATACATACCGAGCGGCAAACCAAAGACGATTGCCATCAAGAGCGCCACAACAGCCAACTCCATGGTCGCGCCCATGCGGCTTAGAATCAATTGGATGGCTGGTTCACCATGCACAAACGATCGGCCAAGATCGCCTTGAAAGAGGCCTTTAACGAAATGAAAGAATTGTTCGATGATTGGCTTGTCTAGGCCAAGGGCAGCAGCCGTTTTTTCGATGGCCTCTTGATCCATCTCAGGCGAGATGAGCATCCAGATTGGATCGCCCACCACGTTCACCCCAAAAAATACCAGTACGACCATAACGGCAATAACAAGCGCTGCTTGAGCAAACCGCCGAATAAAGAAAGACAACATAGTTACGCGTTACGTTAAAACCCATCGACATAATCTACGGGTGTGAGTGACGCCTGCGTTCAAATTAAACGCTCAGACGGTTGGTTTCGAATCGCCCGCGTTACGGCACCGCAATGCCGTAACGCGGGCGAAACCCATGTGCTTCTTTCTGAGTCCTACTTTCTTCAATTACTTCTTTTTAATACCGCTAGGAAGCGTGTACTCGTCGGCTCGCGCTTCAACCGTGAAGTTACCTTGTGAGGCCCAGACGTTACGCTGAAAATGCACAGGGATGATGCCTAAGTCAGTAAACGCAATGTCAGAGGCTTCACCCAACATAACGGCACGCTTTTTGTCATCAACAGTTGCCAAGGCTTGGTTAAGTTTGGCATCAAGCGCTGGGTTCGAGTAGCGACCGCGATTGGCAGCGCCCGAGCCTTTCGACTTGTCGTTTGTACCAAGCAAAGAGCGCAACGAACCAGACGTTTCACCTGTACCGGCACCCCAGCCTGCCATAATCATTGAGAACTCAGGTTGGCCGTTAGCACCCGTTGAAGCACGCGAGAAAAAGTTGCTCGGTGGCATGGTTTCAATTTCTACCTCTAGACCCAATCGGGTGAACATCTGCGCAATGGCTTCGATGATTTGCGTGTCGTTGGTGTAACGACCAGCTGGGCCATGCATCTTCAGCTTAAAGCCATCTTTGTAACCCGCCTGCGCTAACAAAGCTTGTGCGGCTTTGAGATCGTATTTTTCGGGCTGCAAGGTTTTAGAGGTACCAAAGAAGTTTTTGGCAAGCACTTGCTCTGCGGGCTCTGCGGCACCGTCCATGATGCGGTCAACAATCGCTGGGCGGTTGATAGACTT
The DNA here is from genome assembly GCA_017857895.1 of Burkholderiaceae bacterium. Taxonomy (GTDB): domain Bacteria; phylum Pseudomonadota; class Gammaproteobacteria; order Burkholderiales; family Burkholderiaceae_B; genus Algicoccus. The sequence goes on from JAFMCG010000027.1 coordinate 1,385, forward strand.
GGAGAGCGCTTGGCGAACACGCTGGTCTAACAGTGGGTTCTTGATTGGCGAACCGTCTTTGGCCGTGATGAAAGGGCTGGTTTCACGGAACTGGTCCATGTGCAGATAGATCACACGGTTTGACAGCGTGTCGGTCACATTGACGTTTTTCGTTGACCGCAATTTGGCGATATCAGTCGGTGGCACGTTGTCAATCACATCCACGTCACCAGCCAAAAGCGCCGCCACGCGGGTTGGGCCTGATGTGAGGTAACGGAAAGTTACTTCGCTCCAGTCAGGCTTGGGACCGTTGTAATTGGGGTTCAGAATCATGACCGTGCGATCGCCGGGCTTAAACTCTTTAAACTGGTAGGGACCACTGCCACCCAAACACTTCGCCGCATTGAAATCCTCGGTCGTCATGTTCTCAGCGCAATCCTTAGAGACAATCGCCACAACTGACAAAAACGTGGGCACTAGCGGTGCTGGCTTGGCGGTTTTCACGCGTAATGTTTTGTCGTCGACTTTCTCAAACGTCATGCCGTTGATGAACTGGGCAAAGCTTGCGGGTGAACGCGGCACGTTAGGCACGCGCTTCATGGTGGCAATCACGTCATCGACCGTCACTGTCTGCCCATTGGCAAATTTGGCGCCGTCGCGAAGCTTAAATTCCCAAGTCGTGTCATCGATTGGCTGCCAGCTGCTGGCCAAGCCAGGTTTCAACTCTTGGCTGGGGCCTTGGCTAACGAGTGGCTCGTAAACCTGGCGAACCAGTGAGTTGTTGGGACCGAGGTTGTGATAGTGCGGATCAATTGAGCTGGGCTCAGATGAAATACCGACACGTAGCTCTTGGGCTTGAGCCACTGTGGCACCCATCACTAGGGCGGAAAGAAGTGAAATAGAAAGAACACTACGCATTGGTTTCGACATGCTGTGACTCCTAAACGGTCTAAACAATAAGGTTAATTTGGCTTCGTTTCAGACTTTTTTATGACTTAGATTGATCCGAACGACAAACCAGACACTGACAACTCGGGATCTTCGCACTTATCATGCCAGGCGTGAACGCCAAAGACTCAGGAATTACCCTCGCCTCGGGTAAACCAGCGCTCAACAAGTTTGACCCAGTACGTCGCCCCTAGCGGCAGCAGTTCATCATTGAAGTCATATGATCCATTGTGGAGCATGCAAGGCCCCATGCCATGGCCTTGATCCCTGTGTTCGCCCATGCCATTACCGATCCAGACGTAACACCCGGGAACCTTCTCCAGCATAAAAGAAAAGTCCTCTGCACCCATGGTTGGTACCACACGAGACTCAACATTGTTCTCGCCAACGATATCTTTCATGACCGCAACGCAGAAAGCGGTTTCGCTTTCTGCGTTGCGTGTGGGCGGATACTTACGGACAAAGGACAGCTGTCCCTCACAGCCCATGGCTTGGCTGGCCGACTCGACAATCGCACCCATGCGTTGCTCAATGAGATCCAAAGTCTCGGTGCTGAAGGTACGCACCGTACCCATGATCTTGGCTTCGTTTGGGATAATGTTCATGGCACTACCCGCATGGATCTGTGTGATGCTTAAAACAGCTGCCTCGAGTGGGTGGCGATTGCGCGTGATGATGGTTTGTAAGGCTTGCGCAATCTGCACCGCCCCCATGATGGGGTCATGCCCCAAATGCGGCATACCGGCGTGTGCGCCTTTGCCTTGCACCGTGATCGTAAAAATGTTGCTAGAAGCCATAATGGGGCCTGGGGTCACACCGAACTCACCAACGGCCATACCCGGCCAGTTGTGCATGCCAAACACCGCTTGCATCGGAAATTGATCGAACAGACCATCTTCGATCATGCGCCGCGCCCCGCCATTGCCGCCCTCTTCTGCTGGCTGAAAAATCAAATAAACCGTTCCCGCAAAATCCAAGTTTTGGGAGAGGTAACGCGCCGCATTGAGCAACATGGCGGTATGGCCGTCGTGGCCGCAGCCGTGCATTACGCCAGCGTGTTGACTGGCGTGGGCAAACGCATTGGTCTCTTGCATGGGCAAGGCGTCCATATCGGCGCGCAGGCCAATGGCAGAGCCCTCTGTTTTGCCTTTCAGGATACCAACCACACCGGTGCTACCAAGGCCGCGGTGGATAGGAATGCCCCATTGGGTCAGCAGTTCAGCCACCCGATCACTTGTTCTCAATTCTTTGAAGGCCAACTCTGGATGTGCGTGAATATCTCGGCGCACCGCTTTGATTTCGTCTTGCCATTGAAGAAAGGGTTCAAGCAATTTCATAAAGGACCTTAAGCATCATTTCAATTGTTCGATCTTAATCCTTAATTCGGATTTGGCAAAAATGCCCCTTGCACCATTGTTTTTTTAGTTTCACCTTTCAAGGTTACTGAGTGACAGCCGTGAACCCCATCGCGATGGCCGCTGTCAGATTGGAGGTCATGGGCCAAGGGGTATGATGAATGGGTGCGTTTGGCAAAGCTGCTTTGCGCAAAATGTGTTGGTCAGTTTTTTAGGATGCGAGCCATGCGACTTTACGTCTATTACAAGTTTGACCCTGCGCTTAGCGACGACACGATGCAGCGTGCCCAAACAGTACAGACTCAACTGTTGGGGGAGTTTCTTGGGCTGACAGTGGCGTTACTCAAACGCCCAGCAATCGATGCCCAAGGGCTGACGACATGGATGGAGGCCTATCAGTTGCGGGCTGAAGACGAGGATCGCTTTAAGTCAAGGCTTAATGAATTGGCGCTGTCTTTTGAGTTACCCATGCCGCGCCAAACCGAAGTGTTTGTGAACGTGAACTCTCAAGTGCCTGAATAACTGACAGTTAGTCGGGAATCACCACATCAACAGCGGCACCCACCACATCAGCGGTCACTTCTACTGTGGTGGCCACCACACTCACAAAAGCGTCTGCCACCGCCACCACGGCGCAACCCGTTTGGCTAAACAAGACAACTGAGAGCAATGACATTCGGATAGTAGGCAAGACGGTTCCGGTTTCTTAAAAGATGCCGAATTGTCGCACACGCCCTAAGATTTCTGACAAGCAATGAACCCCATGTTGGGTCATTCAATTACCCCTTGAAATTTTCTTAATTTTACCCAATAGAATCTTACCTTTGCTTAGGGATTTGTTTTTTAGAATTCAAATAAAACCCTATAGAATATGACGCAATTGCTTGATGGCAGACCCATCGCTGATGCGTGACAAGTGAGCAACCACCTGCATGGGAATTGGTGGGCTCATGTCCTCAAGCACCCGTAACTTGCCGCGTTGGATGTCATCCAAGACGATCGATCGCGGCACCCAAGCCGCCCCTGTTGAAGCCAATGCCATTTCGCGAAGACCAACAGCGAAGGCGCTTTCGCAAGCGATGGAGGCGTTTTCATGGCGCAAGACTCTGGGCAAAACGTCAGCCCATACCACGCTGCCAAAAAAGCTCGATATGGGGTAGGTCAAGAGCGGCAATGTATTGTTGCCTTTGTTTTTTTGCAATTTTTGTATAACGTCCGGTGTCGCCACCAAAACCATTTCGTCAGTTCCTAACGGTTTGCGAACCGACAGGTGCGGCAAGATGACATCGCGATTGCCTTCGGTCTCGTAAATCACCAGCATATCGACCTCCCCTTTCAAGAACATCGCCACACACGTGTCCATGTTCTCTGAGAGGACGCTGTAATTCAAGTTCTGCATTGAGGCAGAGAGCTTTTCAAGAAACCTCGGTAAAAAAGGCGTGACCAGCAAACTATGCTGCGCGGCCACTGACAAGCTGACTTGGTCGCGCAATGAAAACTTTATTTGGTTCCGCGCTTGGTACATCGCATTGACCAAGTTTCTTAAGGTTGTCTCATGCGCTTTGGCGGCAGCCGTAAAGCGAAAGGGCTTTTTACTGCGATCGACAAGCGCCACACCCAACCAAGCTTCAAGTGCTTGGATGCGACGAGAGAAGGCCGGTTGTGATAGATGCCGCAAATTGGCGGCAGTGGTGAAATTGCCAGCATCCACCAAGGCAAGGTAGTCCTCTAGCCATTTCAATTCCATACATTACCCCATCAAAAAACACCCATTGAATGCAAAAAACAAATGCTAAACCCTAAAAATAGCATTGGACAGCGGAAATGCACCCTGATGGAATGCGTTAAAACTATACAGGGAATCAACATGGATCTGACGCACTACCCCCGAATTCGTTGCGGCCACTGGCCAACGCCGCTGGAACCGATGCTGAATTTGTCTGCTGATCTCGGCGGGCCCGAGCTCTGGGTTAAGCGCGATGACTGCACCGGTCTGTCGACCGGTGGCAACAAAACCCGCAAACTCGAGTACTTGATTGCCGATGCGATTGCTAAGGGCGCTGACACCGTCATTACGCAAGGCGCCACGCAGTCCAATCACGCCCGCCAAACAGCTGCGCTGTGCGCCAAAGAAAAACTCACCTGCCATATTTTGTTAGAAGACCGCACAGGCTTTGAAGATCCCGCTTACCGGCTTAACGGTAACGTGTTGTTAGACCGTCTGCATGGCGCGACAGTGTCCTCGCGTCCGGCAGGCGCCAACATGCAAGCGGAAATGGAAACCTTTGCCGCAGGCTTAGAAGCCCAAGGTAAAAAGCCCTATGTCATCCCAGGTGGTGGTTCCAACCCCATCGGCGCACTCGGTTACGTCAATGCCGCGCTTGAACTGACCCACCAGCTCAATGAGATGGGTTTAAAGGCCACCCACTTAGTGCTCGCCACCGGTAGTTCTGGCACCCATGCCGGATTGGTGGCTGGTTTAAAGATTTTGAACAGTCCATTAAAAGTCGTCGGCTTTGGCGTGCGTGCCCCAAAAGAAAAGCAAGAACAAATGGTTTACGACTTGGCCTGTAAAACGGCTGCCATGCTGGGTCACGAAGGTGTGGTCAAGCGCGAAGACGTTTTTGCTGACTGCAATTACGTTGGCGCCGGCTACGGTCTGCCCACTAGCGCAATGGTCGAAGCCGTCAAAATGCTGGCTGAGTCCGAAGGATTGCTGTTCGACCCGGTTTACACCGGCAAAGGCTTGTCAGGCATGATTGACTGGATTAGACGCGGTCATTTCACCGCTGATGACACAGTCATCTTTTTGCACACGGGCGGCAGCGCTGCCCTATTTGGTTACCCAGAAACCTTCGAACTCGAAGGCTATGTCACTTAAGCAGCATCACTGAGGCAGTACCAAGACCAACCCTTAAAAGGAGTGCCCTCATGAAGTCCGTTACATCTTCAAGTCGTTTTAAGTTCGCTGTCTGTGCCATTGCAATGGCTGCCGGCTTTTCCATGGTGTCGACCAGTCAAGCACAGACAACCTTTCGTTTGTCGACGTACGTGAATGAAACCGATATCCGCTTCAAAGGCTTTCAAAAGTTTGCCGAGCTCGCCGAGCAAAAAACCCAAGGCCGAGTCAAAGTCCAAATTTTTCCTTCAGCCACTTTACACGGCTGGAGTGAAGGCGTTGATGCGGTGTTAGGCGGTGTTTCAGACATCAGCTGGATACCAGCTGACAAGCGTTTGGCCTGCTATCGCGTGACATCACTCTACCCAGCGCTGGTTAATCTCGACAAACAAATCGAGCTTGACAATAAATTTGCCGAACTCATCAAGCCCGAAGCCGCCAAAGCTGGGCTCGTGCCACTGATCAATTCCAACTACTCTTACGACCAAGAATGGTGGTTTAAGGGCGAAACCGCGGATATTTCAAAGCTTGACGGCAAATTGGTTCGCTCGATTGGCCCCTTGGTCTCGATGATGATTGAAAGCTGGGGTGGTAAGCCCGTCTTTATCGCACCCAAAGAGGTCTATCAATCAGCCGAACGTGGCGTGGTCGATGGCATCAACATGGGCGTGGCAACATACAGCTCATGGAAGCTCTGGGACGTGATGCCCTACATGGTCAATGGCACCCTCTTCTATGGCAACATCATCTACATGGTCAATAAAAAGAAGTTTGATGCACTGACCCCTGATGATCAAAAAGCACTCATGGCAGCAGCCAATGAGTCAGAAGTTTGGCTTAAGCCCCGCTACGAAGAGTGGGTTAACGAGCAAGTCGGCAACGCCGTCATGAAGGGTGGTGGTTCAGCCGTGTCATTGCCACTGAAACAACGTCAAGCGTTGGTCAGTGCAGCACAACAGAAATGGAACACCACTGTCGATCAAGACTGCGGTCCTGAGCTGTCTAAGAAAGTTCGCGCACTCTTCGATTCATACACCAACTAAAACGCAGTGAATTGCAGGTTGTGAACATTCGGTAGTGACTTTCACGCAGTAACATTTCTGGGGCTAGCGTTGATACTTCGGTATCATTGCCAGCCCCAGAAACACAGGATTCCCATGCTAAATCGTGTCATTCGTCTAACTGAACGCCTCACACGATGGTTTGCCGTTGTTGGCGGTGCCATCATCTTGGTGCAAATGGTGTGGATCAGCTACGGCGTTTATATGCGCTACTTTCTCGGACGCCCGGATGGCGTCGTCACTGAAGCCACCGCGCTGTTGTTATTTCCCGTGGCCTTCCTTGGATTGGCCTATGCACTAAAAGAGAACGCCTACCCCACGGTGACTTACGCTGTTGATGCGCTCAAAGGCAACGCAAAGCGTTGGCTTTTGGCCTTTAACTTTTCTGTGATGGTCGGTGTGGGGATTTTCTTTGCCTACGCGGCAGTCGATGCCGCCTTTAAGTCTTACGTGTCTGGCTCGGCCTCCGAAATCCTGCTCTGGCCTCGCTATATGTTCTGGATACCGAGTGCGCTCGCCCTTGTGCTGTTTGCTTGGTACGCATTTTTGCGATTATTACTCATCGTTTTGGGGCAAGCCCCAGAGCTGTCCGGTGTGCGTCAGGAGCCCTAAGCATGGAGTGGTATCAAGTCGGTTTGTCGCTAATGGGTTTGTTGATGTTGCTAATTTTTATTGGCCTGCCCATCCCCTTTGCGATGGCAGCCGCCGCGCTGCCTTTTTTATTGAGTATTCAAGGCTTATCGACTTCGTTGGTTAGCACTGAGTTGAAACTTTGGGGCGTTTGGATTGATTACATCCTTCTGTCAGTGCCGCTGTTTGTGTTCTTGGGCGAGTTGATCGGGCGATCTAATATTGGCCCTAATCTTTATCGTTTCATGCATAACGGCATTCCCGTTCGGGGCTCAGCCGCTTACGGCAGTATTGGCGCCTGTGCCGGCTTTGGTGCAGTCTGTGGCTCTTCGATGGTGGGCTCTTTAACCATTGGCGGGGTGGCGTTGCCAGAGATGATCAAGCTTGGCTATGACCGTAAACTTTCAAGTGGCGTGTTGGCCGCTGGCGGCACATTGAGTGTGCTTTTACCCCCGAGCTTAATCTTGCTGTTTTACGGCATTGTGACCGATCAATCGATTGGACGGCTGTTTATTGCTGGGGTCATTCCTGGCTTATTACTGGCCTCGCTTTTTGTGTTGGTGGTTGCCCTCTGGGCGAAACGCTATCCAAACGATGTGCCCGAAGCCGCACATGGCGTGAAATGGTCTGTCAAAGACATCTTATTGACAGTGGGTCCGGTGATCATCATCGGTGCCATTATCACCATTTCAATTTATGCTGGCATCGCCACACCCACAGAAGCCGCTGCGGTGGCCGCACTGGCGACACTGGTTTTGGCGCTGGTGGTCGGTGGCCTCACATGGCAAGGATTCATGGGCGCACTCATGGCCACCATGCGCACCATGGGCTACTTGGGTCTGTTGCTTTCAGCCGGTATTTTGTTCGGCTTTGTGATGAATTATTACCAAATCCCACAGCAATTTACCGCTTTCTTTTTGGGATTTGATCTCTCGCCCTACGTTGTGCTGATGCTGGTGATTGTGTTCTATATCGTCTTGGGTATGTTCTTGGAACCCGTGTCGATGACCTTCATCACGCTGCCCACGATTTACCCACTCATCGCCGCTTCAGGTTTTGATTTGATTTGGTTTGGTGTCATCTACACCATCACCATGGAAATTGCCGTGCTCACACCGCCGGTTGGCCTAAACCTATTTGTGATCCAAGGCATTGGACGTGATCACGTCACCATTGGCGACGTGATTAAGGGGTGTTTGCCGTTTATTGCCACCATGGTGGTGTTGTTAGCGATCTTGATCGCCTTTCCCCAAGTGGCTTTGTGGCTACCGGAGCTAGCCAAGTAAGGTTCAACGCATCAAAGCATTAAACATTGCTTTAACTTACGATACGGTACTCGGCTGGGGTACGCCAGCGGCCCCCGGCGCTGTCTTCGCTGACTGGCGTTGACCTATAAGCTCGGCCAACTGGTGAGCGGTGAAAGCTGAGAGTGTCCAACCCAGGTGGCCATGACCGGTGTTGTAAAAAACATTGGGCACTTTGCCAGCGCCCACACGTGGCAACATGTTGGGCATCATGGGGCGCAGTCCCGCCCATGGCACGCACTGCCGAGTATCAACACCAGGGAATTGACGCTCCACCCATTGCGTCAGTGGGCGAATGCGATCGGCTCGAATGTCCAAATCAAAACCATTGAATTCGGCAGTGCCGGCCACCCGGAATCGGTCTTGACCCAAACGACTGGTGACGATTTTTGTTTCATCATCCAAAAGGCTGACTTGCGGTGCAGCCTGTTGGCTCGCCAATGTGGTCAAGTTAACCGTAATGGAGTATCCCTTGACAGGATAAACATTAATCCGGTCGCCAAGCTGCGCGGCCAACGCACGACTGTGCACACCGGCAGAAATAACAATGGCATCAAATGACAATGTCTCGATAGGCTCATCAGCCTGGCTATGATGGCGCACACAAACAGAGGCCCGTTGCCCATCGGCGGCGACTGTCGTGACCTCTGCATCAGTGATGAACGTCACACCCAAGCGTTCGCAGGCTTTGGCCAACCCGGTGGTGAATTGATGAATATCGCCGGTGCTGTCACTATCGGTAAAAAATCCACCGTAATACTGGCCCTGCAAAGTGGGTTCAATGGCGCGCATATCGTTGGGTGTGACCGGACGCCGCGTTAAACCACCTTTGGCCAATAACTTCGAAACGCGAGCCGCTTGCTCAAAACCCGCCTTATTACGATAAATATGCAAGATGCCAGCAGACAGATGGTTGAACGCTATACCTTCTTCAGCGGCCCACGCTGACAGGTGTGCACGGGCTTCGATGGCCATACGAGTCGTGCTAGTGGTGTTTTGTTCATACTTAGGGAGAGCCGCGATAAACTCAGCCATCCAGCTCAACTTGTGCCAACTCGGTTTCGGGTTCATCAACAATGGGGCATCGGCTTTGAACATCCATTTCAACCCTTTGACCAAAGTGCTGGGATGATTCCAAACCTCGGCATTCGAGGCCGATAACTGCCCACCGTTGGCAAACGAAGTCGCCATGCCCGGGTAACGCTGTTTTTCAATGAGTGTGACGCGATGGCCTTGTTTGGCCAGCGCATAAGCTGATGTCACGCCGGTGATACCGCCGCCGATGACTGCGAAATGTGTCATAAAGATCCCCTGGACTCAACCCGTCAGAAAAGGTGCACGATCAGACCCTATGTCTGATGACGTGACCCCCTCTGTGTTGAGACCTGAGAGATTCATCTGGTAGGCACCAGACTTGCTCCTGCGGTGGGCGAATCGACGAAATCCTGCCGCTCTTCAGAGTGTGTTGTGACAGCTCGGTCCTTTTGCCTGAGAGTTTCCGGGGCGGTTGCTCCTTCGGCGCTGCGCTAAACAGTCTCTCCCGATGTGTCTCGATCATTTTACCGCCGATCATCACTAAACACCAAATAAGCACTCGCTCAGTGTGCTTTTAAGTTGCCTTGATTTGGGTCGCCATGTCCTATGATGGCGAACATGCCTTATTTAATGGTTGCGGTTGCTGTGGTTGGTTTTGCTGTGAGTGGTTTCGTTTTGCACAGATCCAGTTGCCCCCCATCAATTGACGCCGATTCGATTAATACCGACTCTCTTTGCCCTGACTTCATTCTTTTGTTTTGTCGATGACCAAACACGCTTCTGCCGCCAAATCCATACATCTAACAACCGACGACGGCCATGCGCTTGGTGGCTACGCCTGGCGGCATGTTCAGGTCGCCGTACCGCTGCGGCCAGTCGTGATCATCAACGCGGCGACTTCCGTACGCTGCCACTACTACACGCGCTTTGCTGAATACTTGTTTAACGCTGGGGCTGATGTGTTGACCTACGACTACCGCGGCATTGGTTTGTCGCGTACTGGGTCCATCGAGCGTCTAGAGGCCGGGTGGATCGAGTGGGGCCAACGCGATTTTGAGGCCATACTGCAGTATGCGATTGCTAAGTTTCCCAACCAACCGATTCATGTGGTCGGCCATAGCGTTGGGGGGGTTTTGATTGGGCTGGCGCCTTCTAGCCACCGCATTAGCCGAGTCTTCACCATGGGTGCGCAGCATGCCTATTGGCCAGACTACTTGGCAGGTAAGCGTTTGGGCATGTGGCTCAAATGGCATTGCTTCATGCCCGCTGTGACGCGTGTTTTAGGCTATTTCCCAGGAAAGCGGCTGGGTTGGCTTGAAGACACACCGGCCGGCGTGGTGCGCGACTGGGTTGTCATGCGATCACATTTTTTAGACACCTACCGCCATCCCGGTGGCTCTTGCCGCCTATCTGATGCGAAATGCGAAACCTTGGAAGCGCGCTTTGCCTCGCTCACTGCCCCAACCTTGGCACTGAGCGTGACTGACGACCCCTACGGCACAATAAGGGGAATCGAAAGACTGCTCGAGCTTTACAGCGGTGCGCCACGGTGGCATCAACGCCTCACCCCAAAAGCACTCAACGTATCGGATATTGGTCACTTCGCCTTTTTTCATGCGCGCTTTGAAAACCAGTTGTGGCCCATCGCCCGCCAATGGCTTTTAGATGAAAGACGGCCTGATCACGATCTTGCCAACGCCACAACATTAGGCGAAATCAAAGCATACCCACCGGTTTAAATCAGGTCGATTGGGTGGGGCTTAGGCCGTTGTTGGGTTAACCGTTGGTTTGTCTTTACCGCAGTGTCCATTTGGGTATAAAAACAAAGCTGTTTTAACTGCTGCCGAGTGTCACACCATGAGCCATGATCCCAACTGCCCTTTTTGTTGTCTTGCCGCCGAGCACTATCTCGACCAAAACGACGAGGGTTTTGTGATTCGGGATTTATTTCCCGTCAATCCAGGGCACACGCTCATTATTCCCAAACGACATGTGGGTTCATTTTTTGCACTGACAAGACAAGAGGTTGACGGATTGTGGCAGCTCATGCAAAGAGCCAAGGTGCAATTGGACAGTGAATTCGCCCCCATCGACTACAACATTGGGGTAAACGACGGACCCAATGCCGGTCAGACAGTACCCCATGTTCACATCCACCTCATGCCACGCTACGTCAATGACACCGCCGACCCACGTGGCGGGGTGCGCAATATCATCGCCGAGCGCGCGATTTACCGCCAACAGACTTAAACAGGATTAGTTTGATTTAAACCACCCAGGAAAACTCGCACCATGACTCAAGCGCTCTACCGGTTACACGCACACACCGCCGCCACAATGATCCGCGACGGCAAGCTCAAACCGTCCACCCTCATGCAGGCCTATGTTGATCGGGTGGCCGAACTTGAGCCAACAGTTGGTGCTTTTGAAGCGATCAATACCGAAGCCGCAATACAAAAAGCAAATGCGCTCGATAGGCAGACGCCAAAAGGGTTATTGTTTGGTTTGCCGATAGGGGTCAAAGACTTGATCGACACGGTTGACATGCCAACCACATACGGTTCGCCCATCTATGCCAACCACCAATCTGTTTCGGATGCTGTTTGTATCGTGCACACCAAAGCAGAAGGCGGGCTAGTGCTCGGAAAAACGGTTTCCACTGAATTTGCTTGGCGCAATGCCGGCAAAACAGCCAATCCACATCGCCTCAAACACACGCCTGGTGGTTCCTCGAGTGGTTCGGCAGCAGCCTTAGCTGCACACATGGTGCCATTGGCGTTTGGCAGCCAAACCTCGTCCTCGATTTATCGCCCTGCCTCTTTTTGTGGGGTGGTGGGTTACAAACCGAGCTTCGGCATGATAAATCGGGTGGGTGTCAAACCATTGGCTGACAGCTTAGATACGCTGGGCACCATGGGACATTGCGTCGCTGACGTCGCATTACTGGCCGCCGCCGCAGGTCGGCGGCATGACTTAGTACTGCCATCTGAGCCGATTGCGACGCATCCGCGTATTGGTTTATTTCGCACGCCCCAATGGGATCACGCTAGTGCCGAGACGCAAGCCATTGTCTTGGAATGTGCTGAACGTCTTAGTCAGTCGGGTATTCGCGTAACAACCGTCGATTCACCACCAGCCTTTGAGTCACTGCTGCAAGCACAAGTTACCATTATGGAGGCTGAGGCGGCAATGTCACTGAGTGACGAGTACAGTGCGCATCGCGATCAATGTTCAGAGCGTTTGGTCAAGGCCATTGAAAGGGGCTACACCATAGAGATCGATCGTTTGTTTGTTGCTCGCAATGTGGTGAGAAATGCGATTGCCGCCCTCGAAGAGATTTTTAGAGAAGTCGATGTGCTACTGTCGCCTCCCGCCGCTGGGGAGGCGCCTGAAGGCCTTGAAGCCACTGGTGATCCGATGTTCGGTCGGATCTGGTCCGCGCTAGGCAACCCCGGCCTGACACTGCCCTATGGTCATGGTGCAACAGGCCTACCCATCGGCGTTTTATTGACTGGCGCACGGGACCAAGACAGGGCTTTCTTGCACATGGCACAAACACTGGAAGCCAAACTGCGTCGTTAACCAGTGCCACGGGTGACAACGGTCGGATGCAATAGCTTGTTTTGAACAGCAACTCGACAAATGCCGCAGCAACTTCCGCCACCATTCAGGTCGCATTCGACGGCTTGTCTACCCATTGATTACGCCTTGCCCTTTCGCTCTTCAAAGTCAAGGGCCGCACAGCCTTAGGCTGAGGATAGGTATAGGCGACTCGACGCCGGCGTCCTGACTCTATCTGCAGTTTGTTGACAACCGCTTTGGCGTACTCATTTAAGTCGGGTGTCATCACATCCGAGCATTGGCGAAGCGGTTGTGCATAACGATCCAAGTTTGGCGTTCGATCACGCAACACAATACCAAGCGATTGCAAGGCCTGACACACCACTGAGAACTCAGTGGGTTCTGCACGTAACGCAGGCAACTGTTGGTAGATCTGAGTATCAGATAAAAACCCTCGGCGCATGCCATACTCAAGCAACTGCACCAAGGCCGCATGACCAACATCAGGACAAACAGGCCTAGGGATGGCGGGGCGCCTTAATCGGCGCTCTGGTTTGCCACACAAGAGCTTGGATAACATGACATGGCCACGGGCTTGTGCAATCATCGAGGCGGTCTGATTTTGAGTACTGGTCAAATCCACATCGGCACCAAAGCGCAAAAGCAGAAAACTAAGCGCCATCTGTCCGGTATCAGCAGCAATCATAAGCGCATTCATACCATCTGCGTTAAACGCATTAACCGGATAACCCTTTGACAGAAAAAATGACACGTCTGCCAACTCGCCCTCGCGACAAGCTGTTTCAAAAAAGATATGCATCTGACACTCTCACAAAAAAGTAATCGCGCATTGTGAAGGTGAAATGGATTGGCGGTTATCACCCCCGGTCAAAAGCATCCATGGGGGCAAGCCGCAGTTGGCAGATTAGATCTTAAAAAAACAAACGGCAAAATGACACTTTGGTGCTAACGACCAAACAAATCATTGAGTTTTTGGCGTGGATTATCGTCTTGAATTGATCGCTTCGGTGTGACCTGCGGGTATTCTTCAGCGACACGATCCTCAAAATAGCTGGCAGGATTGGGCGCACGCGAAAGTCGCTGAAAGATTTCTTCGGGTACCGGTCGAAACGCTGTGATGGTTTTGTTTTCCCAAGTCAGCGTTAGGCACTGGTCACGTCGATCATACGTGACCAGCCGAATGCGACCCGATGAAAAGGCTTGGCTCTGCACCCTTGATCCCAGAAATCAGGCCGTCTTTACCGCTGCAAACTCTTTGGCCACCAGCTCACAAGCGGCTTGGGTCACTTGCGCTGTGGTGGCTTTGCCACCAAGGTCGCCCGTATGCAACGCAGGATCAGCTGTGACGCGTTCTATCGCCCGCATAGCCGCTGCCGCCGCTACGGTCTCTCCCAAGTGTTCAAGCAACATCACCACCGACCAGAACGTGCCAATTGGGTTGGCCAGTCCTTTGCCCATGATGTCAAAAGCTGACCCATGAATCGGTTCAAACATCGACGGATAGCGCCGCTCAGGATCAATGTTGCCAGTGGGTGCAATCCCCAAACTACCCGCCAAGGCCGCTGCCAAATCACTCAAAATGTCTGCATGCAAATTGGTCGCCACAATCGTGTCCAAGGTCGTGGGGCGATTGACCATGCGGGCGGTGGCTGCATCAACCAATTCTTTATCCCAACGAACGTCAGGAAACTCCAGGGCCACTTCAGCGGCAATTTCGTCCCACATCACCATCGCATGGCGCTGGGCATTGGACTTGGTCACCACCGTCAACTGCTTGCGCTCGCGCGAGCGTGCGAGCTCAAATGCATAGCGAATGATTCGGGTCACACCAACTCGGGTCATCATTGACACGTCAGTGGCCACTTCGATCGGATGACCTTGATGCACGCGTCCGCCAACACCGGCGTATTCGCCTTCTGAGTTTTCTCTAACGATGACCCAGTCAAAGCTGCCTGGTTCGCAATGGCGCAAGGGGCTCACGATTCCCGGCAGAATTCGCGTGGGACGCACATTGGCGTATTGGTCAAAACCTTGGCAGATCTTTAAGCGCAGACCCCACAACGTGATGTGGTCAGGGATTTCGGGATCACCGGCTGAACCAAACAGGATGGCATCAGCATCACGGATTTCATTTAAGCCCTCTTCAGGCATCATCACCCCGTGCTTGCGGTAATAATCGCCACCCCAATCAAAACCCTGAAAAGTGAACGCAAAACCAGACTGGCAGGCCGCGATGGCTTGCAGAAACTGCTGCCCGGCAGGGATCACTTCTTTGCCGATACCGTCACCTGGAATGCAGGCAATCTGATAGTTTTTCATAAGTAGGGGGTCTCTTTATTTATTTAAACGAAGCCATCAGTTTACTGATTTGGCGAGGATTGGCGAAGGACTCAAGATCTTGGCTAGCGCCATGAAAAAACTAGCGCTTAGATAAGATGCGCTTAGCCATGTCTGGGTCGACCATCATTTGGTAATAGACCACTGAGCAACCAATGGCTACCGGTAGGTTGGGATAGTGGGACTTGACGAAGGTACCCGCTAAGGCACCGTTAGAGACACCGCTTGCCAGCAACGCGCCGAGCATTGCACCACCATCTTTGGGCTCAAAGGCAGTGAATGCAAAGCGTTTTTCGGTGGCCGCGCACGCCGTCGAGGCCGATTCGTTGACCTGCGGGTAATAGAACAATCCAGCCAGCACAACAAAAAGCGCGATCAGCCACTTCATGGATTCACTCTAAAAACGGATACTGTCAGTATAGCGACCAGACAGCCGATTGGGTGGTGATTAACCACATCCCGATTGAGCGGTTAATTTTTGCAATTATTGTGCCGGCGCCACATCTTTGGATCGTGACCCTCAGGCACGAAGGCACAGGGATCGCTGTTGGTGTCGTAGCCACGCAAAGTGTTGTATCGCGCAATTTGTTGCGCCGAGAGCAGCGGTGGGGTCTCTAAGTGTCGCAACAAATGCACATAACGCAACTGGGCACGTGCGGCTGCCGATTCGGCAATAAGCTCTCGCAGGCGATCGGGCGAGAGGTTCCCTTCTCGAAATCCCGCTTCTATTGCCGACTCTGCAGCGATCAAGCGCTCACCGGCCTCAACTGCTTGGACTTTCATCTGGGCATGGATAACTTCAATGGCAGCGACTTGCTCAGGCGTTAATTCAATCTCTTTCTGTAGCTCCAGCAGGTGAGCAGGTCCCGGTACGCCATTCAATTCAGCCGCCAATGCTAACCCCCAGCCCGCCCCCGATCGCAGTTCCACCAGATCCGTTTCAGACAAACTTTTTATCTCGCGGTTTTGAAACCCCGCATAAGGCGAGGTGGTGCTCTGCGGTTTTGCATCAGCGCCGCTTGACGTCTTTGTTTGACCATGGCTGTGGCCATGTGTCTGCGCACCAACCGTCAAAGGCACGGCACTCAAAACAGGTAGCAGAACAAGCGCTAGGGTAGAAAAAAATCGCATCATGGTGAGGCCTAGAGGGATCCTGAGTTAAAGGTGGGTTGCAATCGTAAGACCATAAGAACAATAGACACTCGCTATAAATCACATCAAAGTATGGCACGCAAGGAATACTGCGCATATGATCTGAATCATGTTACAAAACTTGCCATTAACCCCCATATCCGACCTATTTTGCCAATCCGAAAGCCCGCCATATTCGGCTGGGCAAGTTTTGTTTCGCACTGGCCAACGGGTAGCGCAAATGTATTTGGTGCTTCAAGGGCGTGTCGAACTTCAGCGCCACACCCGACAAGGCGCTATATTAATACTGCAAAATGCTGGACCAGGCAGTATCTTGGCTGAAGCATCCGCTTACTCAAGCCATTACCACTGTGACGCTCAAGCCGTTGAACCGACGCAATTGGCTGTGTTGGCTAAATCCGCTTTTTTGGCCGCACTTGATAAAGAGCTACTCCTGGCACGTGCTTGGTCTTGTTTGCTGGCCAACAGCGTTCAGGCGGCACGGATGCGCGCCGAAATTCGATCCCTTTCTACAGTTGCCAGTCGCTTAGAGGCCTGGCTTGAACAAGGCAATGTCTTGCCACAAAAGGGCCACTGGCAATCGCTTGCTGCCGAGTTGAGCGTGTCGCGCGAAGCCCTTTATCGCGAGCTTGCACGGCGGCGCGACAAAGCACCGTCAATGTCAGTTAATTCTGTTAATTTAACCGTTACCAATCCACGCAGCACCACACCATGAATAAGCCCCTGATCGTCACTGCCCTGCCCCAAGAGCTCGCCAATCAACCCATTGATCACGATATTCCCGTGATCTTTACTGGGATCGGTAAGCTCAACGCCGCCATGGCGCTAATGGATGCGATATACACACATCAACCCACGATGGTGATCAATTTTGGAACGGCGGGTCGCTTGATGCCAACTGTCCACGGCTTGGTCGAAGTGACTGACGTGCTGCAACGCGATATGGCGGCAGAACCCTTGGCGCCACGAGGATCGACGCCGTTTGACCCCACGCCGAGCATTTTAAAGTCGGGCTTCAGCGGGGTTCGCTGTGCCACGGGTGACAGCTTCGTATCAAACACTGAGCCGTGGTTAACGGCACAGGGCGTTTCAATCGTTGACATGGAGCTGTTTGCTTTGGCGCTCATCTGCCATCGCAAAGGGATCGCTTGGCGATCTTTCAAATACATCACTGACGATACCGATGAAAACGCCGGCCAAGAGTGGGCCGATCAAATGCACCATGGTCGTGATTTGTTTCTCGCCAAGCTCACACAACTGATTGACGAACGCTAGAGTGGTGATCCTTTTAATCAGTGGTTTTTTAAAAGTCCCTCGAGACGATCGATTTCGCTGTAGATGTGCTTGAGTGCCGGTGTCACGATCGCCACAAAATGTGATTCGCGAATTCGGCGTTGAACCGGAGATGTCATCACATACCCGCGCGCGCCTTGATGCAACAGACCCGCTTGAGCTGATTTCAAGCTCAACACCGACCCTCTCGCTCGCGCTTTCAGCACCGCCACAAAACCCTCGTCACTGCCATCAGGCGCCATTCGCGACAAAGCGAGCGTGTCATCCCACCATTGATCAAACTCGTCTTGCAACTGTGCCGGCTGAACATCCAGATATCGGTTCACGTGACCCAATGACGACTGAACCGCACGCATCGATTGCAAGCCACCCTGAATCACACCAGCGGCCCATCCGGTTTGTAACAACACAAATTTGGCGCGGATCGAACGGATAAACGGTTGTGCTGGGTCAGCAATCAAACGATCTTCATCCACAAAATAGTTGTTCAAATGCAGTGCATACGTGCCCGTGCCTTCCATCCCAGAAAAGCTTGGGCATGTCTGCAAATCCACCGCGTCGTCAGCGCAATCGAGCAGAAACATCACTTCACGCGACAGATTGTTGCCCGAAGCGGCCTCAATTTGGGCAATCGCACCGCAGTAGTTCTCGGGCCCCAAATGGCTGACCCAAGGCAAACTGCCGTTCACCACGTAGCCACCAGCAACCGGTTTGGCATGCAACAAAAACGTCTCAATCTTGGCATAAGACTTCATCGGGTTAGACAACGCGGTACCACCCAAGCCAAACCCGCAGACGTGGTCAAGCAACCTTTCTTCGCGCAGATGCGTTGAGGCCGCTTGTTGCAGGTAAATCCCACACACGCCATGGCACCACATCAAGAAACCTGTCGATCCACAAACCTGCGAGACCTCTGCCATCGCCTTCAATGAAAGTGACATGTCGTCGTAACCATGTGGCGCTTTCAAATGCGCACTCATGGCGCCAGCACCAGCCAGCTCGCGCAAGAGATCGCTAGGATAAAATCCAGCGTCGATGTCGCCAGTCAAAGGGCTTAGAACATTGCGACTGATTTGACGCACATCAACGATCAAACTGTCGTGGGGTAATGCCAGATTGACTTCAGAGGCTTCTAAAACATCTACCGGTGCCATCTTGTCAAGGCTCCATTAAGGGTTTGGTATTAACGGGTCGAGATTTCAAAAGGGATGGGATTTCGCATGGTGTTTGCCACAGGTGAATAACGATCCGCATGGCGTACGATTTCTTGCAGAACTTCGGGCGAGGCATCACCTTCTACCTCAACACTGACACGTATCGCCTGAAACCCCATCTGCATGGGCTCTTTATCCAAGGCACCACCAGCGCCCCAAGCAGCGCTATTACCAATGTCACCTTCTAGGAAGAGTTCTAGCTTCGTGAGCTTGACATTTTTGTGGGTTGCCACCGCCGTGATACCCACCGCCAAGCATCCGCCCAAAGCACTCAGTGCCAACTCACCTGGGGCGGGTGCCGTATTCTCACCAAACAAATGCAAAGGCTCATCAACCACCACTGGCTCATGATCACCCACATAGCTCAACGAACGAAACTGGCCTTGCATAACCGTGTGAACCTTGTTGGTGCCACGTGACTGGGGATTGGCCAAACCTTTCTGTGCAAATGCCGCCAATCCAGCAGCATCGATTGGCTTGAGATGAACCGAGACAGTTTCACCATTGCCGGCAGGGGTTGCGGTTGCGTTGCTCTGTGTCATGCTGTTTTCCTTAATTGACATATCGATCTAAAAAATCCGTCTAACAAAAATCCCAAGATACCGATCAATACAATCGTGGCCATCAAAGCCGGGTAATCCAGCCGATCGCGCGTATCAAGAATGAAGTAACCCAAGCCAGCCGTGACACCCAACATCTCACAAGGCACCAAGACAATCCAGAGCACCCCAATGGCCAACCGAACGCCTGTCAAAACGTGCCCAGTGATGGCCGGCACGGTGATCTGCCAGAAAGTCTCAGAAGCTGAAGCCGCTAAACTTTTACCAAGCGCCTGCCAGCGTGGATTGATGGCACGTACACCAGCCATGGTGCTCAGCATGATGGGCCAGACGGCGGCAAAGGCCAGTAAAAAATATATCGGCCGATCGCCAATACCAAAAGCAATCACGGCAATCGGCATCCATGACAGGGGTGAGACCATGCGAAGAAATTGAAAGGCTGGTGACAAGGTAGCGTTCAGTGTTTGCGACCGACCGAGGGCCAACCCCAAGGGCACACCCACAGCCAAGGCCAGTATCAATGCCACCGCTACCCGCTTTAAACTCACGCCAATGTGCAACCACATGTTGTCGGCGCCGCCAAGTAATGCAAACAACGCCTGTAACGATGGCACGGGTGCGAAGTGAGCCACCAGGCTATTGGGAGCAGTAAACGGTACAGTTAACAGCCACCAAACCACCAGTAAAACGATCAAACCAAAACCGCCGTAGAACACCGACGTCAAAGTTTTTTGTTTGGCATTGATGTTCGCTAATCTACTCGGAACGGCCTTAGCAGCAGGCGGCACAGGAGAAAAAAACGATGACATGACTGATGTTTTACTCATGCTGCGATGACTTCCGTGCGTTGCCAATCCAAGGGCTGACCAAACACGGCCGGCCCACCCAACTTATTGATGGCTTGCTTCACAAACCGGTCATCCACCAAATCAGTCGCCGCTGCCACGGGATCCAAGGTCTGTAGAAAGGCATTATCAGCAGCCATGGTGGTTACGCGCAGCTGCTCAATCAGTGCCTTGGTATAGCTTGGGTAAGGATAGGGCTGAAAACCAATCCTTTGCTCACTCCACTTAGGATGGATGATGGCGCCATTTGCCAAATAAGACTCACGGTCTTTGTTTGATGGCGCCAGAACCTTGGTCAAGATGGGCTTGGAATGCGGCGTGTAACGAAATCCACTCTCTCTGGACAGGATACCCGCTGTCTCTAGACGATTGTTGTCGATCCAAAGCTGGGCTTGAACAATGCCGTCGACCACGCCTTGCGACCATTGAGGCCTGTCGTTCAAATCGCGCTCATGCATGAAGACCGTGCAGCAAGCATGATCTTGCCAGGCATCACCCGTGAATCGCAGGATCTTGCCAACCCCCATGATTTCTGCGGCGGCATTAAAAGGTTCGGCCACGATATAGCCACTGATACTGCCCGCAGCCAAAGCGGGCAACATGTCTGACGGCGCCATGACGACTAGCAACACTTCATCAGGCGCCAAATCACCGGATTCTTGCGTTTTGACTTTCAGGCCTTGTTGTCTTAACAACGACTGCAAAACAACGTTGTGAATCGAATACCAAAACGGAATCGCCACGCGCTTGCCACCAAGGTCTGACCAGTCATTAACCGTCGGTGCAACTGTGACTGCCGAACCATTGATGTGATTCCAGGCCACCACTTTGGCGGGAATGTTGCTGTTAAAACGCGCCCAAACGGTCATGGGTGACAACAGATGAACCACGTTGATCTGACCGCTTATAAACGCCTCAGCCAATTGCGACCAACTACGGAACAGGCGTGGCGTTTCTGATTTCAGACCTACTTTCTCAAAGTATCCGTTGTGGTGCGCAATCAATAACGGCGCGGCATCAGTGATGGGTAGGTAACCAATGCGCACAGGTTCGTCGGATTTTGGTTGGGCTTGGGCATTGAAGGCAGATAACAGAGAAGCCGACCCCGAGGCCGTCAACAAAGCAGCCAACTTTAGAACGTCACGACGTGAACGATATTCAGCGCACATGGGCCAAGCTCCTTTGGGGCATTAATGATGG
>JAFMCG010000028.1 GCA_017857895.1 Burkholderiaceae bacterium
GTCTCTTACTTTTCAGGCGGCTATTGAAGTGATACCGTTAGCCATTGCTATTAAGAACGGATTATCGGCGTTGCCCCGAAACATCGCCGATCAACCGTGAGTTTTTGTCGGTTCGAAAGACCAGCGGGTGTTCCTCTCGCTCAGGGCTCCCTGGCGGGACGCTGGCTTGCTTGATGATGTCAGTCACCACGTGATGCTGGGGTGATTTGGCGCAAACGGGGTCGGTTGCCGCGGCATCACCCAAGAGCAGAAACGCCTGACAACGACAGCCCCCAAAATCCTTCTCTTTTTCTGAACATGAGCGACAGGGTTCCTGCATCCAGGCATCGCCTCGGAAAAAATTAAACGCTTGGCTGTCATACCAAATGTCGCGAATCGAGTGATCCTTGACATTCGGGATGTTCAGCCCTGGCAGTTGTCGGGCGTTGTGGCAAGGTAGCGCCGCACCATCAGGGGCGATGTCTAAAAATATCGAGCCCCAACCATTCATGCAGGCCTTGGGTCGATCTTCAAAATAATCGGGCACCACAAACAAAATCTTGCAACGTTTGCCCACCTTCTCACGATACGCTTTGACGGTCTCTTCAGCAGCGACAATTTGCTCGCGGTTTGGTAGCAGTTGAGCCCTGTTTTGCATGGCCCAGCCGTAGTACTGGGTGTTGGCGAGTTCCAAGTACTCAGCCCCCAAGTCGAGCGCCATATCCATGATTTTGTCGACATGTGGAATATTGTGGCGATGTAAAACCACATTCATCACCATGGGATAGTCGTATTGTTTGATGAGACCCGCAACTTTTTTCTTCAGTTCAAAGGTCTTGGTGCTGCTCAAGAAATCATTCATTTCTTGGGTTGAGTCCTGAAACGATAACTGAATGTGATCAAGACCGGCGGCTTTGAGCGCGGCAATACGCTTTTCATTTAAGCCTACGCCTGAGGTGATCAAGTTGGTGTAGAAACCCAGTTCACGCGCTTGCGCCACCAACTCTTCAAGGTCGTCGCGTAACAAAGGCTCGCCACCCGAGAAGCCCAGCTGTGCCGCACCCAGTGCCCGCGCCTCTTGCATGACGCGAATCCACTCTGCGGTTGTCAACTCACTTTTGATGTTGTCGTAGTTCACTGGGTTGTAGCAAAAGACGCAGTGCAAGGGGCAGCGGTAAGTGAGTTCGGCCAGTAACCAAAATGGTGGGTTGATCGGTGGTTGAGTCATTCGAACACCCGGATCCTATTGGATCCAATCCTGCTCAAAAGCCGTGCGTAACATCCCCATCACGGGATCTCGAAGGTCTTTCTCACCAAAGGCCTGCTCAATCTCAGTGATCAATTGCGCGATGGTGCGTTCACCATCGCAACGTTTGAGGATCTCAGCCGCACTTTGATTCAGTTTGACCATGCCTTCGGGGTAAAGCAACACGTGCGCTTCTTGCGCCGGTTCCCATTGCAGGCGAAACATTTTGTTTAAGCGTGGGCGCTCTGGAAGTGGTGGGTCAGTGATCTCTGTCATTCGGGGTAGGCCCGCTCAATGGCGTCTAACATCGACCACAAAATATCGAGCTTGAATTGCAAAATGTCCAAAGCCCGTTCTTGCTGCGCACGCGTGGTGAAGTGGTTCAGCGTGACTTCTAGCCCATGGTCCACATCGCGTTGTGCCAAGGGGATGCGTGACCGAAAGTAGTGCAAGCCACTGGCCTCAATCCAAGGGTAGTGCGTGGGCCAAGTCGCCAGCCGGTCTTTGTGTATTTGCGGGGCAAACATTTCGGTTAGTGAAGAACAAATGGCCTCTTGCCAAGGCTGTTGGCGCGCAAAATTCACATACGCATCACAGGCAAATTTAACAGCGGGTTCGACAGCCTTGAGCGACCATAATTGCTCGCGATCCAAGCCAACGGCCAGCCCGAGTCTGGTCCACGCCTCAAGACCGCCGGACTCCGTATCAGTTTTGTAGTCACCAAAGCCATCATGATCCAGAATGCGTGAGATCCAACGGCGCCGGGTTTCACGATCTTGGCAGTTGGACAGGACCGCCGCATCTTTGATTGGGATGATCCACTGGTAATAAAAGCGGTTTAGCACCCAGCCACGGATCTGTGCTTCAGAGCATTCACCGGCATTCATCTTCACATTGAAAGGGTGGTGAATGTGGTAGCTCTGGCCTTTGGCGCGCAGTTGCGCTTCAAATTCTTCGCGCGTCCAAGGCTGTGTTGACGTCGTCATGCTCAAACCTCGATGTGCATCCCATCAAAGGCGACTTCAATGCCAAGCGATTTCAGTTGCAGCGCTTGAGCAGAGTCTTCTCTGAGAATGGGATTGGTGTTGTTGATGTGAATCAAAATACGTCGTTTGTTGGGATAGGCGGCCAGTGCTTCGATCATGCCGCCTGGACCAGACTGTGCCAAGTGACCCATGTCTATGGCACGCTTGGCTGATAAGCCAAGCGTGATCATTTCATCATCGGTCCAAAAGGTGCCATCAACCAACAAAACGTCGGCTTGTGCCATGGCTTCTTTGACCGCTGGTTCAATCAGACCCAAGCCGGGTGCATAGAAAACGGTCTTGTGAGTGGCGTGATCTGTCACCAATAAACCGATGTTGTCACCGGGGTGTGGATCATGACGGTGCGGTGAATAAGGGGGTGCCTTGCTCGATAACGAAATGGGTTTAAAAGTCAGTCCCGCGATTTCAGGAATCTCAAAACCCGCACGATCCGGTTCAATCAGACGTTGATCGACTTTGCAGTAATGCGCCAGGGCACTGACCAAGGGCAGGCCGCTGGTCAGGTCTTCAAAGACTTGTGTCGTGGCATAGATCGGCAAAGGTGCGCTTCGCTCGCGCAACATCATCAAACCCGTCACGTGGTCAACCTGCGCATCCATTAGCACCACCGCAGCGATACCGCTGTCGCGTGCTTGACGCGCGGGTTGTAAAACCGGGGTGTTTTTAATCTGTGTCAGCACGTCGGGCGAGGCATTGATCAACGCCCAATCCGCAGAGCCATTGCCAATAATGATCGACGACTGTGTGCGTGCTTGCGCTTTGATGGTGCCCTGACGCACGCCGGAACAATTGGGACAGTTGCAGTTCCACTGCGGGAAACCACCGCCGGCAGCCGAGCCCAAGACACGAATTTGCATCACAATCCCAAAAGAAGAAAGGCCGTGACAACGGTCACGGCCTCTTTAGAAAGATGATTAGCGATTGGCAATGTACATTGTGATCTCAAAGCCAAAGCGCAGATCAATTGCTGATGGTGTCTCCCATTTCATAGCGGTCTCCTGTTATGTAAATTGTTGGAATGTCTCAGCGCTTTTGGTAAAGCGTGAATCGAGTATATCGAAAGGCTTTAATTTGTTCCACAAACTTTTTAGAAGGCTCTTTTCAATGACCACGACCTTGTTTCCCGATGCGCGCCCAGCGTGTCAAGCGTGGTTGGAGGTTGGGGCGGGTCACCGTCTTTATTTCCAGACTAGTGGTAATCCCCAAGGAATTCCCGTTGTTTGGCTGCACGGCGGACCAGGCAGTTCATCGACTGCGTTTCACCGTCGGTTCTTGAATCCTTCAAAATTTTGGATCATTCAGTTTGATCAACGCGGTTGCGGTAAGAGTGAGCCAAGCGGTGGGATTGTGACCAATCAAACCCATGATCTCATCAGTGATATCGAACGCTTGCGTGAACACTTGGGTCTGGCGCGTTGGCATGTGGTTGGGGGCTCATGGGGCGGGACACTCGCCTTGATCTATGCGCAAGCGCATCCCAACGTGGTCTCTCGGGTCCTGTTGCGCAGCCCTTTTCTGTGCACGCCACTTGAAATCGACAATTACATGGAACACCCGCCCGAAGCCTGTCGTGACCTTTGGCGACTGTTTAAAAACCAATTGCCCATCGCAGTCGGTGAATCGATGTTGGCGTGTTGCTATCGGGTATTTTGCGAAGAACAAGATCAATCGACCCAAACGCGTATTGCGCGGGCTTGGGTGACTTACGAGTCGGCCATGAATCTATTTCCCAAGGCACCATCGCAGTCAGCACAGCCCCCACAGCCAGCAAAGCCATCTCAAACCGCTGACACACACACCACGGCTGATGACGAATTGATTGCCCGCTATCGCGTGCACAGTCATTATTTGCAGCACCACTGTTTTGTTGATGGTGATGTGTTGGCGCAGCCCCAAACGTTACGCTCACTAGACCTGACGATTGTGCACGGCGAAGCAGATGCCTTGTGTCCCTTTAAAAACAGCCTAACCATTGAGCGGATGGCGCCTCAAACACGTTTAATTCGCGTGGCAGGTTCGGGTCACGACTTGTCTGACAAGGGCATCTTGGCGGCAACTTTTGCTGAAATTGAACGCTGGGCAGCAGCGTCATAACCTATGTAAAACCCTAGTTTTATGGCACTAAAAATCGCTTTCCATACTGATCAATTCATGTAGACTTATTTTGCATGATCAAAAAATAAGATTCAAAAAACATCAATCATCACGGAGACAACTGTGAAAAATTACATACGAGTACTCAGTGGTATGGGTTTGGCTTTTGCCATCGGCGCTTCTGTGCAAGCCCAAACAGCCGCACCTGCTAAACCTGCACCCGCTTGGAAGCAAGGCATGCCAGCCTCAATGGCCACATCGACTTTGGCGCCATTGCCAGGTAAGTTGGTGGCCACCAAAGCAGCCGATGTGCCGATCGATCGGATCAAGTTGCCCCCTGGTTTTAAAGTTGAAGTTTGGGCTGACCAGATCCCAGGTGGACGCGCGATTACCGAAGGTGACAATGGCAAGTACTACGTGGGAACGCGTGCGCTTGGCCGTATTTATGAGGTCACTGACAACGGCAAAGAGCGTACCTCACGTGTATTTGTCGATAAGTTAAAGCAACCCACCGCCGCTTACAAAGACGGTTCGCTTTATGTGGTCGCCATTGACAAAGTTCTTCGTTACGACGATGTCGCCAATAATCCAAACCCGACGCCCGTGGACATGACGGCTGCTTTCAAGCTACCACCACTGTCACACCACAACTGGAAGTACGTGGCCTTTGGTCCCGACGGCAAGCTCTATGTGCCGTTTGGTGCACCTTGCAATATCTGTATTGAACCAACCACAGAGTACTCACAGCTGCGTCGCTACAACCCCGATGGCTCCGGCATGGAAGTGGTGGCCACGGGTATTCGTAACACCGTGGGTTTCGATTGGCACCCCGTGACCAAAGAGCTTTGGTTTAGCAACCACGGTCGTGACTGGATGGGAGATGATTCACCCAATGACACCATGAACATCTTGAAGGCTAATGCCAACTACGGCTTTCCCTTCTGCCATCAAGGCAATATTGCTGACCCGAATGTCACCAAGCCCAACGCTTGCGCTGGTGTTGAGCAACCAGTCGCGTTGATGGGGCCTCACGCGGCCGCCATGGGCGTGGAGTTTTACACGGGTGACATGTTCCCTGCCGAGTACAAAAACGTGGCGTTCAATGCACGCAAGGGTTCTTGGAACCGCACCAGCAAAATCGGCTTTGATGTGGTCGCTGTGAAAGCTGATAATGATGGCAAGAATGCCAAGGTTGAGCCTTTCATGAGTGGTTTCATGAACCCAGCCGATCAGACATTTTGGGGGCGTCCAGCCTACTTGCACCAAATGAAAGACGGTTCGATGTTGGTTTCTGACGAGCAAAATGGCGTCATTTACCGCGTGTCTTACAGCAAGTAATCGTTATGCGACTTTTAGCGGTTATTAAAGTCGCTGTGTGGCTCGGGGTCTCCATGTTGGTGACCCCGGCCGCTCACGCACAAACCACGCCTCAGCGTGTGGCTTTGTGTGCAAGTTGCCATGGTGCCGATGGCAATGCCACTCTCAATGGCATGCCCTCATTGGCCGCTCAACCGGCGTTATTTCTTGAAACCCAGTTGGTCCTCATTCGCGAAGGCATCAGAGAAATCCCCTCAATGGCTGGAATGCTCAACGGTTTTACCGATGCCGAACTGACGGCGATCGCGGCCTACTACGCCGACAAACCGTTGGCAGCCGTGCCCAAAGATCTTGATCCAGTGTTGTTTGCCCGTGGTGGTGAATTGGCACAAGGCATGCGTTGCGGCATTTGTCACTTACCGACCTACTTGGGTCGTGACCAGATTCCAAGGTTGGCTGGGCAACGTGAAGATTTTCTGTTGCATAGCCTGCTGCAATTCAGAAATGGTGAGGCATCGGGTCGAGATTCAAACATGACAGCAGCCGTCTACGGCGTCTCAGATGATGACCTGAAAGCAATGTCCTATTTTCTATCGCGAGTGCCCGCGCAGTAAGGGTGCAGCGCCAAGTCCTGCAAACCTTGGCTAGGCCAAAGGCAGTTGCAGCATTTCTTCTTTCAAGAAAACGGTTAGCGGCTTGATGTCGCCGTCGACGCTCGCTGACTCAAGCGCATTCATGTATGTCGTTCGACGGGAAACCCTGACAATCGTCCAAGGATAACCGCCACTGGCCAGTAAGGTGTTCATCAGAAAACGGCCGATTCGACCGTTACCATCAAAGTACGGGTGAATGAATACAAACAAATGGTGACCCAAAACGGCGCGTACACAGGCTTCGGGCTCTTGCTCGATGAGTCGCCAAAGCTCATCTAGGCTATCGAGAATAGCGTCACGCGGCAGTGGCGTGTGCAAGGAGTTGCGTATGAATATAGGTCCACTGCGGTAGCCAGCGATCTGGTATGGCGCCAAGATGCCCGCACTAACCGCAGAGCTGAACAAGGCTGAATACCAAAGTTGGTGGCCAAATCTAACAGCGTCACTGAGTCGTTCACCGCCGAAGATATCTGAAATGATTTGTTTAACCGTACCAAACGCTTGGAAGTAGCCCCGAGCAGCGAGCGTATCGCGATCTTGTTGGTGTTGCATATCGCTGTCTGGATTCCAGTTACCGTGGGCAACGCGTTCAATCAATTCATCGGTGACGTTGTAGCCTTCGATTGATAAGGAGTTGTATGCATCTGAGGCATAACGCTCATCAACGTTTTTAAGGAAGTCTGTTGTGTTGGCGGGTACACCAGGTGCAGACGGAAAATTCTCAATCACGACCTCGCGCCAGTCGCGCCACATGGCCCTTAATCTGAGGACATAGGGTGATTGGTCGCGCGAGCCGATCAGTGTCGGTGTTGACGCTTCAAAGGGATTTTTGGCGTACAGCTTTTTGCCGGGGGTCGATAAGGCCTTGATTAAAATCTGAGCTTCGGTTTTACGGCCCACGAACTCAAGCGCGCCCGCCATTCGGGCTGCTGCCGTTGGGTTGGCGAGTGTTGTTAACGCCGAAATGACTGTCGACACATCGCGCACCATCGCCAAGGCGATTTCGGCCTCGCGGCGTTGTGATTTAAAAAACTGTGGTCCGCTGCGACAAAGCGCCGCTGCTACCGACCAAACGCGCAAACCGTCTAGGACCGTTGTCGAATCAGAAGCCTCTTGTGGCAAGCGCTTGGGATCGGGATAGATCATGAGCGACGTATCGAATGGCAGGCCGACGACATCAGTGCCATGTGCAGCAGTGACAACCACCAGCTGCCGAGGGATGACGGTTTTACCGGTGTGAAGTAACAGCGAAGCCTCAGGGCTTAAGCAATAGCGATCACCAAATCGTCGCTTAAGGTAACCCTCAACAAAACACCAGAAATTGGCATACCAAGACGTGCTGTCACCCTGACGGTCAGCAGGATTGCTGCAAATGTACCAACCTTTGATAACAGGCTGTAGAAAACCCGCATCCAGCAAGATTGCCTTGTCTAAAGCATCAAGGTCTTGCGCCATTATCGTCCCTGGCATTTTTTTGGATGCCTGCTTTAGGTGACGCAAAGCAGTGGCAAGTTGCTGATTTTGATGGGTCTTTTTTTGTTGATCGGGCATTGGGTGCACCAGTATAGTTAGGGCGCTTTGCAGTGCGCAGAGTAGACGCTAAAAAATTGCGTCAGACTAAAAATTTACTTTGTTACTATTTATGAAATTACTTTGTTATTGTTTTTGAGATTACTTTGTTATTTAAGAAAATTAAAGCTTTGCATGGGCTAAAATCCAATAATAGCAACGCTTTGATTGATAGAATGCTTTGATACTGATCCATCAAATAGTTACATGCGTTTGCCGACCGTCACCCAAAAAGCACTCCAAAAGTACCCCAAAGGTACCTAAAAAGAGCATCTCAATGGTACTTTTAAGTTCCTTATCAGGTGTTATTTGCTTGCCTTTGTATCGCCTTGCTTTAGGCGTTTGGCATTAACCGCCCTGCGTTCATGTGCTGCGCATGAAATTTCAGGTGTTCGCCGATGAAGCTAGCGATGAAGTAGTAACTGTGGTCAAACCCAGGACGCCGGTTCAAGGTGAAATCGACGCCAGCGACGCGGCAAGCGTCTTGCAGCAATTCAGGCTTGAGTTGTGGCGCTAAGAATTCGTCGGCTTCGCCTTGGTCAACCAACAGTGGTGGCGGTCGATGGCCTGCCTGAATCAACGCCACCGTGTCATACGGCTGCCAATGGCTGCGGTCTTCACCCAAGTAGGCCGTGAACGCTTTGATGCCCCAGGGCACTTGGCTTGGTGCCACGATCGGAGAAAACGCCGAGGCGCTGCGATAGCGCTCAGGGTGGCGCAGCGCAATGGTCAAAGCCCCATGTCCACCCATCGAGTGTCCGCTGATCGAGCGCACATCGCTCGCCGCAAAATTTGCTTCAACCAGTGCTGGCAGCTCAACGGGCACATTCAAACATGCGGTAGTGTGGGGCCCAAGGCTTTTGGGTGACATTGAGATAGAACCCCGCCCCTTGGCCCAGGTCGTAAGCCGGGTCATTGGCGATGTCTTCGCCGCGCGGACTGGTATCAGGGGCAACCACAATGACGCCATGTTCAGCGGCATAGCGCTGTGCACCGGCTTTGCCAATAAAGTTTTGTTCGGTGCGCGTCAGCCCTGAGAGCCAATAAAGCACCAGACACTTTGTGCCCTGCAGGGCAGCTCGGGGTAAATAAATCCCTAATTGCATGTCGCAGCCCAAGGAAGTCGAGGCGTGTTGCCACACTTCTTGTGTGCCCTCAAAGCTGGCGTGTTTTTCTAGGCATTTCATCTGACTGCACTCCCTGTCGAACAATAGCCAATTAACATCAATAACGAATCACGCTGAGGATGGACTTGCCTTCATGCATCAAATCAAACGCTTCGTTAATGTCAGTCAAGGGCATGGCGTGGGTAACAAAGGGTTCGAGCTGAATCTTGCCGGCCATGGCGTCTTCCACCATGCCAGGCAGCTCTGTTCGGCCTTTGACGCCACCAAAGGCGGTACCCATCCAGCGCCGACCTGTCACCCGCTGAAAGGGTCGGGTTGAAATCTCTTGTCCGGCACTGGCCACGCCGATGATGATCGATTGGCCCCAGCCACGACGCCTTGAAAAGACCGGTCACGATAGGGCGAAATTCCCACCCCATTGTCGGTACTGGTTTTTTGTTGTTAAACATACCGTTTGTTGAATCGACGCGGGCTAGGCGTTGGCATTAACGTGTGGGTGTGGGTTAGGCAGGTACGCCACATAAAAAACACCCTGCTAGGCGGCGAAGTCACCGGTGCACCGTGACATGCCACCTCCGTTCACCGGAGGCGAAAGCCGAGCGTGGATGTGGGTTAGTCGGGTACGCCACACAAAAATCACCCCGTCAGGCACTTGGTTGTTGTATGCCAACTCGGTGCTTAGCCCTCCACTGGGCGGTTTCGACCAAAGTGGATGTGGTGTATCGGTACCACATGGAAACGCCGATAGGCAGAATTGGTTTGGCTAGCTGTTTCTGCCGCAGGCCCCACGCACATTTAACGGTGAGTGGGGCCTGTTTTTGTGCGAGTTGGATTTTTGACACGTGGTTAGCGTTAAGACCAGCTGAGTGGAGTAGCAGACTGCGCCCCATCGGTTAAAAGGTCAAACGATCAAACATCACCACCGCATTTGAGGCATACAAGTTCGCCGTCTAAGTGTTGGCTGATCTGCTCAATGACCAAAGCCCATGCGGCATCAAGCTTATCTGTGGGCACACAGATGCGCGTCCGTTTGTCTTTGTTTGATGGTTTGAGTTCCATCCAGCCGTCGTCTAACAAGTGTCGCAAGTGATAGCGAATGCCCATGTCAGAGTAAGGAATGCTGGCAAAAAGTGATTTGACGGTCGGGGTGTCGCCGTTATGGTGGCTTATTTGCAGATTCAGCAAAAGATTGTAAGCAATCAATGAGGCGCCAAGTGGCAATTGTTTTGTGGGAATATCACAAGTGAGTTTCAACAAATCCGTTATTAATTTGCTTCTCTTTTTCATTGATTATGACCAATAAGACTAATAGCTACGAAGCATATGCCTTTAAACCGTAATTTCCTAATCTTTTAAGTTATTAAGTTAATTGTAAACTTAGTATTCGATTTGTATTGCTAAAAACAATTAAATGAAAATAATCTGTAACTGTCTGATTCGAAATGTGCATTTCAAAATTGAGTGCTCAAACGATTGGTACGTTTCAATAAGTCGTACGAATTCTCACCTCAGTCAAGATCATTTTGAGTTAAACCAGGCCCACTGTTTGGCCAGCCTTCAAGATGAATACGTGAGGTGCGGAGGGTTTTTCCTTGCTAGCCAAGTTCATCGGTAAGAGGAGCGCTAATTAATTTTTTTATTTAAATAATTCAGCGATGATCTCTGATGAGGGGACACAATATCCATCAGTTGATATAGGGATCCTCTGAAAAAGCCACCTGATTTATCAAAGTTGCACTTCGTAGTTGAATCCACGTTGAAATTAAATTCGAATTACTAAACTTACATGGAAAATAATATGTCTTAGTGTTAATGCGTACAACATAGTGAGTATGTACATCGATTCATATCTGTCTCAAAATTAGGGATCTTCTGAAAAAGCCATTTATTTAAACTTATCTCGTTCTTAACACATTGATTTTAACGACAGAGAGTTTTTGAGAAACGACTTATTCAGAGGATCCTTAGATTGTAAGGTCTCCTTGTAACCGCAATAATTATAAAGACGAGGGATTAGACATGATTAAAAAATTATTAATTGCATCTCGACGCCATATCAATTCAGAGGGTGTGTTTCTCCGACTTTCACAAGAGCCAGATATTCATGTAGCTGAATGGATTTACGAAGAGAGACGCTTCGAAAAGACTTATATCGAGCATCAGCCAACGGTTGTGATCATGTGTGACTCCTTTAGTGAGCGCCATACGGGCCAGTTCATCCGTCAATTTAAAGGCGACCATAAAGAGGCCAATATCCTGGTTGCCTCAAACACGATTGACCGTCAACTGATCATGGAGTTTATGGAGTCAGGTGCAAAGGGATTTCTTGCTATGCAGTACGCTGATTTTGACGAGCTATTTGCAGCGATTCGAGCAGTTGGTTGTGGCAATGCCTATCTTTGTCAAAAGTCCACTGAAACGTTATTGGGTGGCCTTTTTAACCGAAACACTCCAAATCACAATGAACCATTAAGCAAACGAGAAAAGCAGGTCATTCGTTTGATATCAGATGGAAGATCGTCGAAAGAAATAGCCAGAATTTTGGATATTTCGCCAAGGACTGTCGAAGTTCACCGACGCAACATGATGAGAAAGATAGGCGTCCACAAAACAGCCGAGCTAACACGCTACGCCATACGATCTCAGCTGGCCTCAATCTAAATCACATATGCCCAAGTGACAGCCATCAAGGCAACCCAGTAAAACCAGTGTGAGCAAACCAATTTGCAGCGCTTATGGTCGCGATTGGGGTCTGTGGTCGGGATGGGTTCAACCATTGGCCTACGTATTTTGTACAGACTAACTGAATCGACTTAGGTTCGATTAATGGCTTTCAGTGATACTTCGTCACTGCTAACACCCTTACTCTATTTCAGATGGTTGAATTGATTATCAGTGAATGGATTGTGAGCCATCATAAATCAAGAAATTTTTCATGAAAGGAAAGGAATTTCACGGTTTGGAAATTCAGTTGACAACGATATTTAGCCAGCGGCTGATTCATTGACGTGCAGAAACCAGCCGGTCCGAGTTGATGTGACTAATGCCAGGTTCCCCAGAACAGGACGGGCTTAAAACTGAAAGGTTAAGGAGAGAGTCGATGAGCCAGCCAACGCCGCACCAACCAGCAGGAATGCCGAATCGAACCGACAGCAGCGATGAGTCACAAGAGCGAACATTCACCATCTGGGCATGGAGTTCACCGCTGGAGGATATCAGTAGCGGCCAAGGCTGGGTTATTCCGGTGAGCAAAGAACAAATGATCAAAGGCCTTGATTCGGATTTAATCGCTGAGTTGGGTCTCCAAGCATTCGCTGAGGTCGGTCAATCTAGGAATGCTCGTCGACAGTCGATGGCGCGCAATCAAATGGCCTCCAAATCCAAGCAACGCGCAATAGATGACCAGGTCAAAGCCATGCAAAAGTATTTGGCCATGATTGACGAGAAAATTGTCATGATTGAACCTTTGGTGGCCAAAGGGCTCCTTTCGCAATCTTCATTAATTCGCCTTGCGCAGCAAGGTGCTGACATTGAAGCGATGCTTGAAGCGCTCGAGAATCTCATTGATACAAATACTAGCAATGGGATTGCCATTGACCAAATCGAAACAGTGACACAAGGAAATTCGACTGGGTCGGAACAGCTAGATCGAAAATCGTTACTTGATTCAATGTTCTCACCCGAGCAATACATTCATGAGTTGCTCGCAACCCATGGCGATTCTTCATCGATTACCTTTTTGCGAATGGTACAGCCTGTCATTCTTATACTCAGCGCTGAAATGCTGAAAGCTGAAAGTGCAATGAATGGTGCCAACGGACAGTCAATTGATTGGCAATTGCAGCCAGGCTTCATCAAAGTCATGGTCGGTGTAACAAGCCAAGACAGCCATTTCGCTGGTGGGACGCTAATACCCATGCCAGGTACTGGCGCATCTATCGAAATCAAGACCAAGGAAATGTTGGTACCAAAAAATATTGTTAAGTCATTACTGTCTATTCACGATGCTTTGCGTGAATGCTAGACACAATCATTTTTGAGAGTTCATGGTCAATGTTGATCGTGTGTTTTTTAATAAACCGTAGAGGAGTAAATGATGAATCAATTAGAACGAATTAACCGAAATCTTTGGGGTGGCATGATGCGTGATTTGGTGCAGCCTGAATATAACGTTTGGTCATTTCTTGATGGCATGTCAACAGACAGATTTAAATTGGATATCAAAGACAGCAATGACAGCTATACGATTACCGCAGAGCTGCCAGGCGTCAATAAGGAAGACATCAAGGTCGAGGTTGAAGGTGACAGGGTGAAAATTAGCGCCGAATCACAGAAAATGAAAGAAGTGAAAAATGATGAAAAAATCGTTCGTAGCGAGCGGTACTATGGTTGGTTGAGCCGCACTGTGCAACTTGATCAACCCGTTAAGAGCAAAGGTTCAACGGCCAAGTGTGACAATGGCATTCTGACGTTGACACTGCCCAAAGAAGAGAACCATCGGGGTAATCTAATTCCTGTTCAATAGCACCTTCACTGAATAGAATTGACAAAAAAGCGTTCAGCCCTTTTGGGGTTGGACGCTTCGAAATTGTTTGTAAGATACGGTGGGTAAGAAAAATCAATGACGATCAGTACGATATAGCGACATCAGTTGCTCAACATCGGTTGCTCGGTGTTCGCCAATTTCATGCAATGCATGTTGATAACGCGGAAACATTTCTGCAATCGCACCTGCGCCATCAAAATGCATGTGCCAGTCATCAAAATGTCGGTCGGGCAAAGAATTAATTTGATATTTTTGACGTATGCAATGCCTACCGTCTTTCTCAATTGAAGCTTTGGTTCGATCAAGTTGCCATTTTTCACCTTCAAGAATTAGCCCGTAATCAACCCCGTCGTAAAAGAGCAAACCCGTAATGCCATGAAGTTTATTGTTTCTGTAAGCTTGTAAAAACAAACAAGTGAGGCTGAGCATGTCAAGCACGTGCGTTGAAGAGCTGACATATCCAACCGCCGCTAGGTCATCGGTATCAAACACCAAGCGATCAAAGAAGTTTGGGGTGTATTGCATTTGCATCTTATGCCTCCACCAGCTATGGCTATGAATTGATTGAGTACAGCATCCATTTCGTTTAATCCCAGTTCGAGCGCATTCGAAGCAAGCGCTTGCCATTGATTTTATTTTTTTCTTTAGGCCGAATGGTTACATAGGGCAAATCGTCATGGGCATCAATCACGCGCTGGTAGTGCCAATTTCGAGAAGCGAATTCTTGAACGCTTAAGTCGGAGTCGTTAGCCGATTCCTGAGGTACGTCATCAGAAAACGTCTGCTCATTATCAAATTGAGATGTCTTGAAAGATGATCTGATATAAAACTTGCCCATGTGATTCTCCTTGTTGGTTATCAAAAAGTTAAATTCATGATAAGGAGCTAACCGATAAAAGGTAAATCACACAAACAACGTATATAACTACTCCCTTTTGGGTACAACGGGCTTCAAACACTGTCTTTGATGCGCTGCGTCAAATTGTTGTCAGGCCGGTATGCCATCTAAGGACTAGCTTTTTATAGCTTGCGTTGAATTTTTACTCTCTTGCAATCAGACCATCATTGAATTGAAGTTGAAACTTCAAATTAACAACGGTCGTATTAAGGAGTAAGAAATGAAAAAATCAAACGGATCAGGTCGCGATGAAGCCCGTGACTCATACTCAGCAGTCGAGCAAGGATCGCGACAAGCGTCAAGTGAGCTTGATGCGGTGGCTGCGGCAGTAAGCAGCAAAGGTCAAGGCCAGGGCGGTGGTCAGGGCAGTGGTCAAGGCGGTGGTCAGGGCAGTGGTCAAGGCGGTGGCCAAGGTGGTGGTCAAGGCGGTGGTGGTTCTGCTGCCAAGGGGCCGCCTGATCATGCCGGTAGTGGCAAACCCGATCAACCGGGACAAGGTAAGGGAGACCTCTACGGTGATCAATACGTCTTGTTACGCGATGTGAGTCCGAACGATGGTGGCGGCAATGGTGAACCGTTGCTTGATGCCAATAATCAACAAATCCTAGTGGGGTCAGATGGCAGCTTGATTTACTTTGAGCTTGATCCGCTGACGGGTGAGTATGAGATTCCCGTTGACAAACTCGATTTGGTGCAGGAAGTCGAATTAGGTCGTGCCAACGTGGCTAGGGCGCCTGACGCTGTTATGGAGCGCGCACTGAATGACGCACTCACCAAAATCGGTGCAGCGACTGTGGTTGATACCGATGCTGCGGGGCGAATCACGGCCGATGGTGTGGCAATTGATTCGCCCTTAGAAAATCTAGCACTTTATAAATACTTAATGACAGCTGGCGGTGAGCAGTCTTGGCCCGCTGTCATGGATCATTGGCCTGAATCGATCGTAGCACTCGAGAATTGGGATCCCTCAAGTTTGCTGGGCGCCGCCTTTGATAAGACGATACCCATCACGTTGGATGCGGTTCTTTATCAAAACACGACCTTGGGCGTTAATACTGTTGCAGGTAGTACGGTCAATTACTTTGGTTTCACTGAAAACAACGCAGAAACTTACGACTACTCACGCGAGGCTCGTTGGGGTGACACCTATATCCAGTGGTATGCCAACCTTGATGATGATCCTGCGCTCGAGCTTGTCCCGCCTACATCTGTGTTTGACGCGGTTTTTGGTGGGGTAGAGTGGGAAGACGAATACTTGCAACCGGATGGAACGGTCGGACCCGCAACCAGTTCGGGTGTGAATGATTTTGCGCAGGCCGTCGATGATGCCCGCGCCGTTATTAATTTCATGCATGAATCTTTGGGTTCTATCGAAGTGTCGCCACCCACAGAGATGCTAGTCATGACAGCGCCGACGGATGCCGCACTGACAATGTCCACACTGGCTGTGACGCAAGAGACGGTTAGCGAGCATGACGATCATGACAGTGGTGGTCACGACCATGACATAACGGTTCTGACCGGAACCAACCAGGCCGATTGGTTGTTCGGATCAGGTGGTCCGCAATATATCAGTGGTGGCAATGGCGAGGATCATTTGTATGGTGGTGGTGGACCTGATGTCTTAGAAGGCGGCAACGGCAAGGACATGCTATTTGGGCAAGGTGGCCCCGACACACTCATGGGTGGTAACGGGAATGATGTCCTTGATGGAGGTCCTGGCCCAGATATTTTGATTGGTGGGCGAGGTGCTGATCTCTTTGTTATTTCTGACCACGGCGGTGGCGGCAGTGGCGGCGGTGGTGATCATCACACGACTGAAATCTTGTCTGATAGCGAGCTTTTGCATGGCGGATCTGGTGGCATGGATGTGATTGCTGACTTTGAAGTGGGTGTTGATCGCATCGATTTGTCGCAGTTGGCTGATGACCTATATTTTTCCGAAGGACCGGCATCCTTTGGTATCTGGGTCGAGTCAGACGGCGGTTCCACCATCGTTTTTGTGGATACCAACGGCGATGCGGGTGGATATCAAGGCGATCATGGGGGTGCTGATGTCATGGTGAGCCTAACAGGCATCAACCCCATGGCATTGTCCGCCGATTCATTTGTGGCTTAAGTTTAGAAAAGGAAAATCACATGAACCGTCGAAACATCGTATTTGGTCTCGTGGCGATCGGGCTAGGCATATCTGGTGCTCAGGCTCAGAATGTTACCAATCGACCGGCATCACCTCAGCAGATGCCGCAGACTCAACAACTTCAGCAAACGACTCAAGAACGACAGCGTCAGCAGGAGCAGATGCGTTATCCGCAACTGCACGAGCAGCAGATGCAACAGATGAAGCAACGTCAGGATCAGCAACAGCAGCAGCAACAACAACCACCAATGACCAACAGGCCATCAGATGGTAACCGAGGCCAAGCTTCGCCTAGGTCTGCTGGCTAAAAAGCGTTTGGTCTTAACCGTGGTTGCGTGATTTGAGAGTGTCGTTCATAGGGATTTTTCTCTTGGGATTACATTGCAAGTCAGCAATCATGGTTCTTTAACAGGTGTTTTCTGGGCTGACGCCGTTGCATTTCATGATGCCAGCAAGCTTTACAGTGCGGCTGCTCTAAGGCACCTCCATCCATGAAAAACCCAGAAGATTCGCAACCGTCGTTTGGCCGAGCGGAGTTACACCTTGTAAGCAAAATACAAGACGAATTAAAGCAATTTGACGTCCATGCCATCAACTGATGTGCAAAAAAACAGCTTTCATTGGCCGCTTAAACCATACAAAAGTGTAAGAGCATGTTTGGGTGTTTTCTGCGTTTTTTTAAAAAACACGTGAACAACCACAATGGTTTGTCCTGCGACAGTCACACAAATGGTTCGAGCACTCGCGCCCGCGCCAGTCAGGCGAATTTCCCAAAGGTCGCCACGCAAATGTTTTGTGTGCGGTGAGCCTACTTGTTGAGGACAAAACCACAATTTCACCGCATATCCAAGTCTCTACCAAATCTTAATTTTCCGTAAATATTCCAAACCAGATAAAGTCGTTTCAAATACAAAGTCATGATTGGTGACGACACATTCATCGATTCCTTGCAAAATGAAGCGTCTGGCCTTGAAGGCAACAGTCTCTGGATTGAATGGTGCGATCCAGCAGCGATTAATTCTGCTCTTACTGATCGGTTTATTGGCGCCAGTTGCCTAGGGTGAATTAAAGCTCTCCGATTTTTTTAACGGCATACTTCTCCGACTCAAACACGTTACGGGTGGATGAGATGGCAAACCGGAGAACCGAAGTGCACCAATATTGAGAGGGGCTTTATCTTGTTCTTCAGGGCCAGAGCCGGCAAACCAAAAAAATCAGTAGACCAGTGCGACTTCCCGCCTACGTGTTTGCTATTGATACGCACATAGACCTTTGTCGACTAAAAAGTTAAAATTAAAAAAACACTAACCTCCAAAATATGCGCCTCACGCCCGAACAAATTCACATCATCAAAAGCACCGCGCAAAGTGTGCTGGGAGAGAGTGCGCAGGTCATTCTGTTTGGTTCGCGCGTTGACGACACCCTCAAGGGCGGTGATATTGACTTGCTCATGGAGCTAGACACCCGCGTGCCAAACAAAACGCAAGCGATTGGGCAGATCTATGCCCAGCTCATCAGAGGATTAGGCGATCGCAAGATCGATATTTTGATTAAAGACCCCAGTACTCAACCCGCTGCCATCTTCAGCGTGGCTAAAGAAAAGGGTGTGCGGCTATGACAGCACAAAGCTATTTGGCTGAACACGCTCCCCTAGTGCGTCTGACATTTGAACTTGCCCAAAAAGAGGCTGAACATTTGCGCTACAGCTTCAGCACCTTGTATGCCAACGATCTTGATGAAGCATGGGTCAAAAGCCTTGCTGCCAAACCAGCATTGGCCGAAAAGGTTGAGGCGTTTGTGAGTAGGTTCAGTCGTTTGCAGGATCATATTGGCGAAAAACTCATTCCACGTTATGCCCAGCTTGTCGGCGAGCAGCACAAAACTCAAATTGACGTTTTAAATTTTGCAGAGCGTGCTGGCATTGTGCCCAATGTCGATACTTTCTTGGCGGCGCGTAAGTTGCGTAATGCATTGGTGCATGAATACATGCGAGACAGCCAAAGCTTTTTGGAAGGTTTGCTGCTTGCTCGTGGCGCTGCCCAAATGTTGTTCGATATTGTTAGTAAAGTACAAGCTGAACTAAAGCGACTTGGCGTGCAGTAGTCATCTCAAACCCAGCAAGCTTGGCGTTTACTGATTGCGTAAACATAGCCGTAGATTTAGAACGCCGTACTAAATTTGTGGGGTTTGTAAGACCTCATTCTGGCTAAATAACTGACATTGACCAGCCAAGCACTCAGCGGTGCCGCCCGTTCATCTGAAACGACTTCTTGTCACAATCGATCATTAATCTCAAATCTTTCTAATTTCGAACGCGACAATTGGCCTAAGGGACTGCATCGATGTCAAACTTGCCTTCAAATCTCATTATTGACAATGGCGATGGCGATGAGCCAATGTCCAATCAAAGTGCCAATCAAAACTTTGAAACAGTGCTCAATGCCAGGCTGAGCCGCCGCGCGGTGCTAAAGGGCGGCTTGGGTACCGCGATCAGCGCGTTGTTTGCTTACCTTATCCATCGTTGGCCATTAAGCCCACGCCCCACCTCAATGTCACCCTGGCCGACCCAAGCCTGACCGTGTTAGACAGCGTCGATATGGAGTCGGCTGGGACAACGCTCAGGGGAGGGCGTGTGTTTGTCTGCCTAATGGTTGATCGGGTGGTTCCTCGCAGGGCACCTCGCAGGATTTTGTGGTCGTGGATCTTGGCGGTCGGTTGTCAATCAGTCGCCATGTCAATTGAATCAACTCCCCATCACTCATGAGCGTCAAGTCACCATAGGGTGTGTCATGTGAGATTTGTAGTGGCTGGTTGTTTTGCTGTCTCATGATCCAGCGAATGGCTGAACTAAGGGCGTCGAGCTTGGCGCGCCGAGTCAGTAGTAGCGAACCTGTGCGCATGATGCCACGAGCGAACCAATCGACCCCTAGGGCAAGAAGCCCGCTTAAAAAATTGTGCAACGTAAATCTCCGGTGATGGTTTGTCTGCCTAGCCGTGTGGTTCGGCTCGGTTTTGGTGATCTTGTGAATAACCAAAGAGAAGCCTACGCGCACAGCAGACATTGGCGCTCATCATCAATGATTTGCACCAATAAAAACATTCGTAAATTTACGGAAACTTGCCTGCGAAACGCCCTAGCCTTGACCAAACAGATAGCGATCAGTCGATCAAGACCATTATTTTCATGTTTACTCATCAAATTCAAAGATAAGCAAAAGTTACGGTCGGCCTTGGAAGTTGCTGCTCCCGTTTTGCTAAGTATTTCGCGGTAAAACGCAGTCGCTGTTGGGGTGTTTTGTCTTGATTGGCAGCAAGGGGTGTTTATTGGTACTGATTTGCACTGATTGGTGGTGATTGTCTTGGTGCTGGTGCGCTTTAAATGTATAAAGAAAAAAAGGCGATTTGAAAGGACTGCCAGCAAAAACGCCGTAGCCCCAGAGGAGAGGTCATGTTATTTCCAACAACGATTGTTGGTAGTTATCCACAGCCCGATTGGCTGATCGATCGGGAGAAGTTGTCAGGTCGGTTTCCACCCCGTGTCCGTGCCAAAGAGCTGTGGAGAATCCCCGAGTCTTACTTAAAAGAAGCCATGGATGACGCCACTTTGGTGGCGATTCGTGCGCAAGAACAAGCCGGGCTTGACATCGTCACTGATGGTGAGGTTCGTCGCGAGAGCTACTCGAATCGGATCGCAACGGCCCTCCAAGGCATTGACATCGACAACCCGGGTACGGCGTTAGATCGCTCTGGGCATCCGAACCCCGTGCCACGCATTGTCGGAAAAATCCGTCGTGCCGCGCCGATTGAGCTTGAGGACTTGTTGTTCTTAAAGGCCAACACCGACCGCAAAGTGAAGATCACCGTGCCAGGCCCCTTCACGATGCTGCAGCAAGCACAAAACGACTTTTACGAGTCAGAAGAGGCGGCGGCCATGGACTACGCTGCGGCCCTAAACGAAGAAATCAAAGCGCTCTTCGCCAATGGCGCCGACATCGTGCAAGTTGATGAGCCCTACATGCAAGCCCGTCCTGAGAAAGCGCGCCAATACGGAATCAAAGCGTTGAATCGAGCCCTTGAGGGCGTGTCGGGAACAACGGCCGTTCATATTTGTTTTGGGTATGCAGCGATCATTCATGAAAGACCCACGGGCTACAACTTTTTGCCAGAGCTCGCGAACTGCGGTTGCAACCAAGTGTCGATCGAAACAGCCCAGTCAAACCTCGATTGCTCAGTGCTCCCCGGCCTTGGTGACAAACAAATCATGGTCGGTTGCTTGGACTTGAGCACCATGGATATTGAGCTGCCCGAGGTCATTGTCTACCGCATCAACAAAGCCCTGAAGTTCATCAAGCCCGAACAAGTGATTCTCGCACCCGACTGCGGCATGAAATACCTGCCCCGTCAGGTAGCCGATGGGAAGTTGAAGGCCATGGTCAAAGCCGCGCAAATCTTGCGCGCACAACACCAGTAG
This sequence comes from Burkholderiaceae bacterium, assembly GCA_017857895.1. Taxonomy (GTDB): domain Bacteria; phylum Pseudomonadota; class Gammaproteobacteria; order Burkholderiales; family Burkholderiaceae_B; genus Algicoccus. The sequence continues at coordinate 21,087 of JAFMCG010000028.1, forward strand.
GGCAGAGGCGTTGCGTTCAATGGACGACGATCAAGAAGCGCAATTGTTTAAAACAGGGGTTTGGTCACTCACTTGAGTTGACCTCACCTGCTGCGCTCTTGATCGTCGAATTGTTCATGTCCCATCAAATAGCAGTCATGCTTTTGGCGAGTAAGATGATATTTTTGCGTGCTTGGTAAACCTTTCTGGGTGCCGTGCGGGCTCGCCTTGAGGAATCACCATGTCGGATTCAACGGTTTTACGCCTGCGCCCATAGAGCGCGAGGATTTACGGTTTGTTCACGAGTTAGATAACAATGAATCGGTGATGCATTACTGGTTTGAGGAACCCTACGAGGCGTTTTTTGAGCTATCTGAGCTTTACGATAAGCACATTCACGATCAATCTGAGCGACGCTTCATTGCTGAGTGCGATGATGCGCCCGTCGGGTTTGTCGAGTTAGTAGACATCAACCACATCCATCGGCGGGCTGAGTTTCAAATCATCATTGCCCCGGGATTCCAAGGTCAAGGATTCGCAAAAGCCGCCACAAGGCTAGCGGTTGAATACGCCTTCATGATTTTGAACCTGCACAAAGTCTATCTGGTGGTGGATGTGGACAACACGGCAGCGGTTCACGTCTATAAGCAAATCGGCTTTAAGCAAGAAGGCTTGTTGGTCAAAGAGTATTTCTCGGCCAGTGAATACCACGACGTGATCCGGATGGCCATTTTTCAGCATGAGTTTCTGGCTAGGCCCAGCGCCAGTGAACAGCAAACGACGCACGCTGTCTCTCGTCTTTAATAACTCGGATTGGGTCGGCGATCGGTGATTGAAACGCGGTCGCCTGAGGGTTGAGTGTTTGAGCGTTCAGTGTTTATGCGCTGAGTCTTTTAGGGACTGACCCAGAGTCTCACTTGGTGAGACACCAAGCCTGTCATGATCGGGGCTCACGCTAAAAGGAGTGAGTCATGAAAGCCATCAAGATCAGCGGTTTGTTGGGTGTCCTCGTGATCTGCGCACCGTTACAAGCACAGACTTTTCCGGTTCAAAAAGGCCCCACCACGGTTTATAGCCCAGGCGGCGTGACCACGGTCACACACAATGGGGCCAATGGGTACACAGTGATTTCACCGCGTGGCGTCACCAACGTGATGTCCAATGGCGCTGGTGGCGTGACGACAATTGGGCCAAGTGGTGTGACAACGGTGATTTCCAATGGCTCGTCGGGCTATACGGTTATTGAGCCCAGTGGCGCTAGCGCGCAGGTTTTGCCCCTAGGCAATGAGGGTTTGTTTTTGATTGAGCAATAGCGTTGATGGTGACCGCGATTATATTAAATATAAGTTAGTATGGTTTGGTAACTGTTAACCGGAATCATCTCAAATGGATCGAACCGAGCGCTTTTACAAAATCCGGTCGCTGCTGCGCCAGAACCGCAGCGTCACGATGCAGCAGATGTGTGAGTCGCTCGAGGTTTCGCGAGCGACGGTTTGCCGAGACTTGGATTACCTGAGAGATCGGCTTGGGTTACCGGTTCTTTGGGATGCATCCGTGCGCGGTTATGTGCTCGAGAACACCGATCAGCTTGGTGGCTCGCAGGAACTCCCTGGGTTTTGGTTTAGCGAGCGTGAAATCTACGGGCTGCTGTCCATGATTGAAATCATGTCACAG
>JAFMCG010000157.1 GCA_017857895.1 Burkholderiaceae bacterium
CCATCAACACACACACCTTGGCTCGTATTGCCATGACTTGGGTGACCACACTGCCGGGCACCATGATTCTGTCGTTTGCGTTAGGCGTTGGTTTCTTTGTCGCGTTTGGTTAACGGTCGGGTTTAATCACGGCGTAGATTGTTCTCGGTTGGGGCCACAGTTCGGTGGGTTGCTAGTGTAAATTGGGTTGATCAAGTGGTCTAACTGACTTAACCACTGGCTTGCCTCAAATGCTGAAATCAACATCGCCTAACACCCAAACCATCGCCATTATCTTTGGCGATGGTCTTTTTATCTCGCTTGAAATACCAAAACGCTCATGATTAAACACGTGGTCGTGATTGGCGCGGGTGTGGTGGGTGCGGCCACGGCGCATCATTGCTTGCGCGCCGGTCTTAAGGTCACGCTGCTCGACCCGGGTCAACCGGGCCAATCACAGGCGGCAAGCTATGGCAATGCCGGTTGGTTATCGCCGCATTCGATTTTGCCACCAGCCTACCCAGGTGTCTGGAAGCAAGTGCCGTCTTGGCTGCTTGACCCACTGGGGCCACTGACGATTCGGTGGCGCTATTTGCCTAAGGCGATACCTTGGCTTAGAGACTATCTGGCATCAGCTTGGACTTACGCGCAAATCAAAAAAACGTCTGTGGCGCTTCGCGCACTCCTAAATCACGCCCCTGACTTACATAAGGCGATGGCCACTGCCATTGGTGTTGGCGAATTAATCAATGTTAGGGAGGTTTTACACGCGTACCGCACATCCACCGAGTTTCAGGCTGACTCAGTGGGTTGGACTATCCGACGCGATGCCGGGGTGACGTGGCGTGAGTTTAAGGATGAGAACCTACGGGCACTTGAGCCGCAACTCAGCCCCGACTATCAATGCGGGGTGTTGGTTGACAACACCGGTTACTGCGTCAACCCGAGTCTTTATGTTCAGTCGCTGGTAACCGATAGCCTGAAAGCGGGGGCCGAACTCGTTTGTTCTCAAGCACAGTCGTTTCGATTTGAAGGTGAAAAACTCGCAGCGGTACAGACTGATGCGGGTGAAATCAAATGTGATGCCACGGTGATTGCCGTTGGCGCCAGGGCCCAAACGTTGGCCCAACAAGCCGGTGATGCGGTGCCCTTGGCAACCGAACGCGGCTACCACTATGTGGTGCAGGCGCCAGGCGAAGGCCCCAACCATCCCACCATGTTCATGGACAAAAAGTTAATCGTCACACCCATGGACTCTGGTCTTCGGATTGCGGGACAAGTCGAGATCGCTGACTTGGACGATGTGCCGAACTGGCAACGCGCGCAGGTCTTGCGCCAGCACCTGGCCTCAATTTATCCAAGCTTGGCCAGTCGCATTGCCGCCGATCAAATCGATGTCTGGATGGGTCGGCGCCCTAGCCTGCCCGATGGCCTGCCTTGCATCGGCTTTGCCAGCCGCAGCCGCTCGATTATTCACGCCTATGGTCACGGTCATGTGGGTTTGGCCAGCTCCGCACGCACGGGGCGGGTGGTGGCGCAGTTATTGACCGGCACAGAACCAGAAATCGACCTCACCCCATTCCGTGCGCAGCGGTTTAAAAAGTAAGGGTGTTGGTGATGCTAGCAAATGATGCGAATTCCGTACGTGGTCAGATGCTGATTATCAAGCAGCAACCTGTCGCAGTTCTTGTTTCGCGTATCGTGCAGTTTTCACTGTTTTATCTGTTTTCACCATTTGGTGAAAATTTATGGTCCGTCAATTAAAGCGTCCACAGAGCTGAAACGCTCTAACCTGACACGCTCAGTAGATCCCCTTTAAAGGTTCTAACAATATTCACATATTGCTTGCGATTGGCGAGCTGGGCGGTGATCGTTACCCTTCTGTTTACAGGGCATCGATCACCTAAGGCCGAGCAATGAGTGTGGCCTGCGCTTGCTTACTTCTTTTCTAATCCAATTGATTTAGCCACCTGCTCGAGGGCGGCATACTCACTGGCGATTAGTTTGTTTGTGTCAACTGCGCCTCGAGGGCGATTGACCGCGCCTTGCTTTGCCATCGCTTCCTTCATCGATGCGGAGCTGGCTGCTTTCATAAAAGTCATTTCAAGTTGGTCCTTAACGGCTTGTGGTGTGTCAGCTGGCACAACCAAGCCCCACCACAAAACGGTTTCCTCACCCGGCATACCAATGTCGGTCAAACTACTTGCTTGTGGCAGTGCTGAGTTTTTCTCAGCCGAAGTCAGGAGCAGGCATTTCGCCTTGCCAGCGTTGACATGTGGTTGGATGGCCGTGATTGATCCACCGTACAAGTCAATGTGCCCTCCCAAGAAATTTTTGGCGGTGTCACCCGCTCCTTTGAATGGAATCTGCCTAACTTTAACGCCAGCTTTAGAAAAAATACGCTCAGAGGCAAGTTGCATTGTTCCCCCTACACCGTCATTGCCGATGGTGTACTTTTCTGGGTTAGCTCGGATAAGCTCAATGAGTTCTTGGCCAGTATTGGCTGGAAAATTTGGCGCGGCGCAAATGACATAGGAAGAAAAGCCAATTGACATCAATGCCGAATAGTCTGTGTTTTTGTAAGGCACATTCAAACTATGCGGGACTGAGGTTAAAGGACTATTCCAGACGAAGCCCACCGTGTAACCATCTGGTTTCGCACGAACAACTTGGCCAAGACCAATCGTGCCGCTGCCACCACCGCGGTTATCGACGATGAGTGGCTGTTTAAATTCTTTTTGCGCCTCTTCAGCGATCTTTCTACCAAAAGTGTCTGTGCCGCCGCCAGGCGCAGCCGGAATAATGACCGTTATCGGCTTAACCGGAAACTGTTGCGCTGATGCAATAAGAGGGATTGATAAGGCAATGATAGATGCTGCGCTTAGCTTAGATAGCTTCATTGGTTTTCTCCTTGGTTATTTGAGTTCTACTGAATAATTAAATTTGCTCGCCAGTCCATACGAAATACGCCACTCAACGGGATGCGCATTGATATCAAAAGCAAGCCGTTCGATCACTGCGATGGGGGAATCTTTTTTTGCATGAAGATATTTGGAAACACTTGGGCTTGCCAAAGCAAACGAGACTGTTTCATTGGCACTTTGCACGCGGACTCGACAAAGTGTGTCGTAAAGTGGATAAAGCAAGTCACCAAATACCGTCGGGGCGGTTGTCAGCAGACGTTCAAACCGTTTGGCGCACACAGATATTTCTTCATAGACCAGTGGTTCTGCTGAAACCTGCCGGACTCTCTTTAAACGAATAACTTTTAACGGCTGATTTGCTAAACCCTCTGAATCTGAACGAAGTTTGAGTTTTTGAATTTCTGTTGGGGATGCCTCATCCAAATCGATAGAATGTATCTTTGAATGAGGCTCGAGCACATTGCCTATTTCATCCGTGTGTCGAAAGAATCGAAACAAAGCATTCCCAAAACTTGCTCGTCGGACAAACGTTCCACTGCCTTGCTTGCGCGTAAGAAGACCATCCGAGACGAGCGATTCGATTGCTTTACGTACGGTCCCGGGGGACACTTCGTACTCTTGCGCAAGCTCAAGTTCAGAAGGTATGGCGTGGCTATCGCTCCAAACGCCGAGCTGGATCTTTTGAGTAAACAGGTCCCGCAGCTGCTGATAAAGCGGAAGGCGGACATCTAATGATGTTTTTTGCAATAGTATTGTCATATAGTGTTATATAAGACTACAGGAATTCAATTGTGTCAATAGACTCTCATATCCATCTGTTCAAAAAATCGCACTTGGCAATACCGACAGCGAGACACCGACCACAATATGACGCGGCGTTCTCGACGATCCGTTCATTGGCTGCACAAGAAGGCGTGGGAAAATTTGTCTTGGTCCAAACATCCTTTATGGGCACTGACAACAGCCACCTTTTGGCTCATCTGCATCAATTCCCAAATCAGTTTCGGGGGGTTTTTATCCTTGATAAATCCACTTCCCGTGATGAGCTCAGAGAGCTGAAATCGCAAGGCGTGGTTGGTATTCGTTTGAACCTCTTCCAAACCAACCTTCAAGAATCACTCAGTGACGAACACATCAAGCTCATCGATCGCTGTAGTTTGGAAGGTCTGAGTGTTGGTTTGCATGATGACGCAACCCGTCTTATCGGCATACTAGACCGCATTGAAGGGCGGGCATCCCGATTGGTGGTCGACCATTTCGGACGCCCTGAGTCTTTGGCGATGGCGCAGGACGATCCACTCTATGACCAGCTCCTCAAGCGGATGGTGCGAGACAACAGCTATGTCAAGATCTCTGCACCCTACCGGTCTCCCAATATGAATCCTGAGTTTGCTTACCAAAAGCTCAGACGCGTCCTCGGAGAAGAAAAACTTCTGTGGGCAAGTGACTGGCCGTGGACCCAAAGCGAAAA
>JAFMCG010000029.1 GCA_017857895.1 Burkholderiaceae bacterium
ACGGTTGCCACGTGGCTTTACGCCGAGCTGCTTAGCCATGGCTACACCCATCTTTGCGAATTTCACTACATCCACTGCGACCCCAAAGGCAACCCTTATGGCGATGGTACCGAGATGTCATGGGCGTTGGTGCGTGCGGCGCAACACGTGGGTATTGGCCTGACACTGTTACCCACGCTCTATCAGCATCGCGGTTTTGATCGACAAGGATTGCAAGCCGATCAGCGCCGCTTTGCCAGTACGCCCGAAAGCATCCTGGCCATCCGCGACCACATTCAACACTTCGCTGCCCAAGAAAAAAAACCTCACCTGCTAAACGCAGGCGTGGCCATCCACTCACTGCGCGCCGTGGCCCAAGCCGAACTCGAAGCGTTGGTCCAAGGCTCTGGTCAGCACCCGATCCATATTCACGTGTCGGAGCAACAAAAGGAAGTCGACGATTGTTTGGCACATACTGGCCTGCGACCCATCGAGTGGCTTTGCGACCACATCGGCCTAGACTACCGCTGGAACTTGGTTCACGCCACCCACACGACACCGACCGAACTCACACAGGTGGCACAGGCCCAAGCTGCCGTGGTTATCTGTCCCATCACAGAGGCCAACCTCGGTGATGGGATTTTTGATCTGATCACAGCCATCGACACATCGCTTCATTGCAGCATTGGAACCGACAGTCACACCAATCGAGACTGGAGTGCCGAGTTGCGATCGCTTGAATACAGCCTGCGCTTGACCCGACAAGTTCGTAATGTCGCCTCGCGAGAAGCAACAGGATTTCGGCCAACTGGCCAAGCGCTCTTTGAAATGGCTTTACGCGGTTCAAGTGCCGCAGCCGGTCTTCCCTTAGCGGGAATCAAGGTCGGAGAACGCGCGGACTTTTTTGAGCTCGACACCCAGGCCAATCCACTGGCAGGACTGAGTGAAGAGAGCTTTATTGACGCCCTGATTTTTTCCACGCCATCGAACAAACCAAAGCAGGTGTATGTGGCTGGCGAACTCAAAACCGCTGACATGCCTCGTTTGACCGCACTAGCGGTCAAAACAATGCATGGACTTTGGCAAAGCACCTAGCGAAAGGTCACTGTCTAGGCCATTTGCAGATTCGAGCGGCCCTCACGCCAGTGCCAATACAGAATCAATAGAATAGCCGGCACTGAAATCATGGTCACGATCGGGTTGCCAAACACCAACGAGACACTCAATAAATTGAGTGCGATGAAAGCAGCCCAACCAATCTGCTTACCAAAATAGCCCGCATAGGCCACACTCAATCCAATCAGCGCCACCAGCGTTGAAATCATCGCATGTAAAAAGTCAGGCCAATTAAAGTTGATCAAGAGCAGCACCGGCGAGTACACAAAGGCGAAAGGCATCACCGCTTTACCCATCGACAATCGAAATGCTGTCATGCCTGTACGCATGGGTTCAGATCGGGCAATCCCAGCCGCAGCAAACGCCGCCAGAGCCACTGGTGGTGTGACGTCAGCCAGCACCCCAAAATAAAACACAAACATATGTGTGGCCAACTGCGGCACATCGAGTTGAGCCAAGGTTGGTGCAACGATTGACGCCAAAATAATATACGTCGGGGTGGTTGGCACACCCGCACCCATGATGATGCACGCAATGGCGGTGAACAAGAGACCAAAGAAAATGGTCATTTGACTCAACTCAATCCAGTTCCACACATCCACCGTCTTAACCATCAAAGCCACTGTTTCAGAAACATCCAAAATAAAGGAAGAGAACTTAAAACCCATACCCGTTAATGTCAAAATGCCCAGCACAAACCCCACACAAGCGCAGGCCGCACCGATACCCAAGGCCGACTTGGCACCCATCTCCATGCCCACGAGCAACGCTCGGGGACCGATGGCCATGCCAGCCATATTACGGCCATACTTACCCATGAGCTTTGGAATCCATGAGCAAACCACACACAAGATGATCCCCCAGAAAGCCGCTAAAAAAGGCGTGTACTGCATCAGTAACAAAGTCACCATCACGATCAGCGGAATGAACAAATGCCACGAACTCGCCAGCACTTTCCAAGCGTTCGGGATTTCAGCGGTGTCCATGCCCACAAGCTTGAGCCGCTTGGATTCAAGATGCACCATCAACAAAATGGCAAAGTAGTGTGCCGCTGCCGGAATGATCGCAATCAGTACCAAATGCGAATAAGGAATGCCCAAGGTTTCAGCCATGATGAACGACGCTGCGCCCATGATGGGCGGTGTGATCTGACCACCACAAGAGGCTGATGCCTCAACACCACCGGCAAACCGAGGTGAAAAACCCACCCGCTTCATGAGCGGAATGGTCATGACACCAGTGGTCACCGTGTTGGCGATCGGTGAGCCCGAGATCATGCCAAACATGCCCGAAGACACCACCGACACCTTGGCTGGACCACCTGAATAACGACCCGCAACAATCGTGGCCAAGTTCACAAACAATTGCCCCAACCCAGTAAGCTGAGCCATGATGCCAAAGAGCACAAAGTGAAACACGAAGGTGGCGACCACACCCACAGGGATGCCATAAATACCCTCAGTGCCCTTGTAAAGGTGGGCAATCACGCGAGGCACGCTGTAACCACGATGCGCCAGATCACCGGGCAAATAAGGACCAAATATGCCGTAGAGCACCACGCCAACGGCCAGAAGCGGTAGGAAGATACCCATTGTGCGGCGTGTCACTTCGACCACCATCACGATCGAGAAGACACCGACCATGTAGTCTAGGTTTGAGTGGTCGCCTGGGCGCTGAATGTAAATTTCATCGAAAAAAACCAACAAATACAGCGAGAACCCAGAAGAAATCGCCGCAAAAAACCAATCTCGGATAGGGATGCTGGTGTGACTTCCGTCGAGTGCTTTGATGGGCAATGTCAGCAGGGCCACTGCTGTTAGTAAAGCCATAAAAATAAGCGCTGTTGATTCCGGCAAGTCTGCTCCGAGCGCTTGCACCAGCCACCAACCAAACAAAATGTAGAAACTGCCCAGCGTTATCGGCAAAATCCATTCCCAAGCACCAGCCAGCGGCTTTTGTCTGGGAAAGACCAAGAAGCACAAACCCAGCACAACAGATAAGTGAATCGCGCGATGCGCAATCTCATTGTGCAGTCCAAAGCCAGCGGTGTAGACATGCCAGCCAGACAGGCTGACTGAAACGATTGTCACGAACATGGCGGCCAAACCCGCCAATCGTCGGAAATTTGACTCAGGATCGTATTGTTCGATCAACTGGTCGACGGCGTCGACTGGCTCAACGGGGTCTTCTGCGCCTTTTTTAACGGCTGTGTTCAACTGGTGTTCTCCGATACTCGGTATCAAGCAAGCAATCTTGAAGCGCTATTCGCATTGATTGACGGCTTAGGTCTGCCAATAGAATCGATGCCGATCCCATCGTTAGCCTGACTTTCTGCGACGGCAATGGCAACTGCACCAATGGGTCGATCAAACGATTCATCGATAGGCGCCAGCCCTCTGCTGTTCTCTCAAACGTCTCACCCGGGGAGGTCTCACCGTATGGCAAACCGTAACCCTGCCCTTGGAATGTTTCCTCAATGAGGTAGGTTTGCCAGCGACCATTGTGGTGACGAAATTCATATTTATCTGCCACTGGTGTTTGCAAAACAGAGTGCACAAACGACACCACGAACTGAACTGGCTGCTGTGTTGTCGGCCAGCGTAAAACCTCGCGATCCGTGCGGTGCTCCGTTAGTACCAGAGTGCAAGCAGACACAACAAGCGGGGCGAGAAACAGACTCGCCCCGCTTGCCACCAGCGTCAAATAATGACGCTGGTGTTGCTGGTGATTACTTCGCCACACCCTTTTCCTTGTAGTACTTCAAGGCACCCGGGTGAATCGGGGTTGAACCCACTGACATGGCGGTATCGAGCTTGATATTTTTACCTTGAACGTGAACTTGACCCATGATTGGCAGGTTCTCGAACAATGCTTTTGTCACTTGGTAGGCCATGTCATCGCTGAGCTGCGAGTTACTGGCCCAAACAGCCAATACGGCCAATGTTGGCACTTCTTGCGTCTGACCTTTATAGGTGTTAGCAGGCAACATCACGCGAGTGTAATAAGGCTGCTCTTTAAGCAAAACGTCAAGTTCAGGACCTGTCAGGGGCACAATCTTAAGGTCATGTGCTTGAGCAAAATCCGTCACCGCAGCGGTTGGCACACCAGCCGTAATCAAAGTGGCGTCTAAGTTACCGTCCTTGATCTTATCGACCGCTTGTGAAAAAGAAGACGAATCTTCTTTCACATCCGAGCGCGCCAATCCGTTAACACGCAGCAAATCGGTCAGCAACTGGTATTGCCCTGAGCCTGGTGAGCCCGAAGAAATCGACTTTCCCTTCAGGTCTTTGATGCCATTGATACCTGAGTCTGCACGCGTCACCAATTGCACTGTCTCAGGGTAGAGAGCAGCCAACGCACGTAGATTCTTGATCGGGGTCTTGTCGAACTGAGCACGACCGTTGTAAGCCGCATCCAAAATGTCAGCTGCGACAAACGCTGATTCAATTTCATTGTTACCCAGCAGCTTGGCGTTAGCCACTGAAGCGCCCGCTGACTCAGCGGTTGCTGAAACTTTCTTACCGTCGACCGTTGCTTTGTTAGAAATCAACTGCGCCAACATGCCACCCAGTGGGTAATACGTACCACCGGTGCCACCCGTGGCAATACCGAAAAACACGCGCTGCTGAGCCATCACACCGGCTGTTGTTAATGTGAGCGCCAAAGCCACAGCTGAAAGCGCTTTCCAGGATAGTTTCATTGTTATCTCCTTTTTTGGTAATAAACCTATAGTAACCAACACTAACCTATTCTTCTAAACGATCAAGACACCGCACCCGCTCCGTACAACCCCACCAACAGTTTGCCTTCTGAAAACCGTTCGATTCGGTAAGGTGCAAGACAGACATCCGTGGGCAAACCCAAGGCTGCCTGCGCCATAACCTTCCCAACAGCCGGTGAAAGTTTAAACCCATGCCCAGAAAATCCAAAAGCAACCAGCAAGCCCTCAACGCCCGGAATCGAACCCAGAACGGGGTTCCAGTCTGGGGTGACATCATAAACACCGGTCCAAGCAGATGCCAACTGCGCCTCAGCGTAAGCTGGAAACCGAAGCGCGACTTGGGCGCCAATTTCAACCACTTTATCCAATGAAACGTCACCTTGAGTATTATCAGGCGCAGCCAATGCCTCACCGACCAATCCCTCACTAACTAACATTTGTTTACCACCATAAGATCGGTAATACAACATCCCCTCAGAGGCCAAATCCTTAAACACAGGCATTTGTGATGTGTAGGCCGCTTCTGCCTGCAACGCAATCACTTGGTGACGCTCGGGCACCAGTGGCACTTGGCAAGGCAGCCAATGCGCCAATTCCAATGCCCACATGTTTTGAGTGCTGATGACCAGATCAGCATGAAAATCACCCTGCGCGGTTTTCACACCCCTCACCTGCGAGCCATTACTGATCAACCCTGTCGCAGCAACACCCTCTAAAATCTTAACGCCTCGACGCCGTGCGGCCCGCGCGAATCCCGTGTTAACCAAGTACGCATCGGCATAACCGGCCTGGGGTTCGTAACCAATTAACTCGTGCTCATGAAACTCGGCAATGGGCAAGCGATCGTGAGCGCCGGCAGCGTCCACTTCTTCAACGGTAATACCCATCTGGCGCTGTGCCGCGATCGAGCTCTTAAGCGCACTCACCCGTTCGTCACCTCGTGCGGCAATCATGTACCCGCATGCAACCAAACCGCTGCTGGCCTCTGGGTCGTCAACGTAATCCGCATAAGCTGCGAAAGCCGCCCACGATTGATGCGCAAGACGAACGTTCTCAGGCACTGAGTAATGTGTGCGCAAAATACCCGACGACTGTGCCCCCGTCCCCGATCCCACTTGATCACGGTCGAGCACCAACACACTTTTGGCGCCAAGCTCGGCCAAGTGGAAAGCCACTGAAGCGCCAATAACGCCAGCACCGATAACAATAATGTCGAAGGATTGGGGTTGCATGATCCTGAGTCTTTATTTGCGCTTGTATTGAATAATTGACAGATTAGTCAGCGAAACAAGCAAACCCACTAAGTTAAGAAAAATTAACTTAGAATTTAGTATTTCTTAATCAATATGATCAAGTCATGAACCCAAAAAAAGAGCACAAACCCAATACACCGGACATTGGGTTACTGCAAATATTTGAAGCCGTTCACCACACGGGTTCGTTTCAATCAGCTGGCAAACAAATGAAGGTCACGACCAGCGCCATCAGCCAAGCGATGCAGCGCCTTGAGTTACAAGTCGGTCAAACGATCATTGACCGCAGCCAACGCCCGATCGCCTTAACGCATTTTGGACACCGATATTTGCCGCATGCGAGCCAGCTCATCACTGCTGCCAGAACCTATCAGACCGCCTGCCAGGAACTCAGTCGAGATCGGCGCGAAGAGACGCGTATCGGTTGCGTTGACTCTTTTGCTGCGACCGTCGGATCCGAGCTCGTCAAAAGCTTTACTGGCCAAAGCGGCAACGTCATCATGCATTCGGGCATCACCCCTGAAATCGTGCAGCAACTCATGCGTCATGAACTGCACTTTGCCATTTGCACCGACCCCTGCGTTGATAACCCAAACATCCACGCCCAAGCAATTTGCCACGAAAACTGGGTGGTTGTCTCGCCCGAACCACAAGGCTGGCCAGCATCAATGAACGCCAAATCGCTTGCTGAACACGCCCGATCACTGCCCGTCATTCGCTACAGTCAGCGGTCAGTGATTGGCTCACAAATTGACCGCTTTCTGACCCATCTAGGCCGCCATTTGGAAAGACGTTTTGAGTTTGATGGGACTGATGCCTTGCTCAGTCTGGTCAGTAGTGGCGTCGGCTGGGCCATCACCTCCCCACTGTGCCTGTTGCAATCCCTGCACAATGCACAAAAAGTCACCATCAGCGGGCTGGCATTAAACCCGCAAGGCTTTCGGACCGTCTACCTGTTGTGCCAGAAAGGGCCCGACGAGATTCAAGCCAACCGGCTCGCCCAAATCACCAAACAAATCTTGCAACACAAAATCCTGCCGCGTCTGGCACAAGCCCTACCAGCACTGAATCGGCAATGCCTTGTTATTGCACCTTGATGCGTGACGCCGAACTGAATTGCAAGCCAAAAAGTTGCTCATTCAATCACTCAACCGAGCAACCGCTTCTTAGCGCTGCCTATCGACCACTTCTAGCTAACGCATTGTCTATTGAATATCGACCAGCACCCATGGCAGCGATCAAGAGATACGCGGCAATAATGGCCAGGTTTTTGTAGAACTGCGCCTCATTAAAGTCAGGCCGAATACCCGCCCAAAAGGGATGACCAAAGTATGTCACTGGCACCAGCCAAATCACCACCAACCCAGCAGATAGTCGGGCTTTGACCCCGAGCAAAACGAATAGGCCTGACAGCAGCTGAAACGCACCATTGGCGTAAGCAAACCAGATCGGGGCAGTGGCACCACTGGCCAAGGCTTCCATCATCCGTTTGGTAGCCGGATTCATTAAAAACTGGTTAATGTCGAGGAGTTTTTGTGCACCGTACACCATCATGATGGGCGCCATCAAGATGCGGGCCAACAAGAGAGAAATGTCGTGAGCCAAGATGAATCCTTTTGTCGAAAAACGTCAGAGAAAGAATGGTCAGCGACACATCGAATCACAGAAAACGGCGCTGATATTAAGCCCCACTTCTTGCGGTGAGCTGACGCCAGAGCGTTTGGTCGCCTGAGGTTTTATCAAGCGCAGCCAGGTAGGCCTCGTGGGCTTGAAGCTCCTCAGTGCTGGCCACAACTGAGGGTAACTCATAGAATTGCTTTTTTTCTGAAGGGGTGTTTTGACTGGCGGAATAAACCTCTTCGATGGCCAAGCTGTCTTGACCACGGGTCATGCCAAGCCACACTTCAGCCAGCAAGCGCGAATCGAGCAACGCACCGTGCAACGTCCGGTGCGCGTTACTGACTTGGTAACGCTCACAAAGCGCATCCAATGAGTTGCGTTTGCCCGGATAAAGCAACTTGGCATGCTGCAAAGAATCCGTCACGGGGCCCGAAATCTCGGTGATCTTGGGACGACCGACCTTGGCCAACTCCGAGTTGAGAAACTTCAAATCAAACGGCGCATTGTGAATAATCAGTTCGGCGTCTTTAACAAACGCCAAAAAATCCGCCACCACGTGATTGAATTTGGGTTTATCTGATAGAAACTCAGTGGTCAAGCCATGAACATCCAAAGCGCCGGGATCGCTGTCACGCTCGGGATTCAAATACACATGAAAATCGCGACCGGTGATGCTTCGATTAATCACCTCCACCGCGCCGATTTCAATCACCCGATGACCATCATCAGGATCTAGACCCGTGGTTTCCGTGTCAAGAATGACCCAGCGCATTCGGCTCTCCTGTCTCGCTTGGTTTGTCGGATGGACGATCTTCGTCAGATTGGCCGTGCTGATGCGCGTCTTCCTCAATCACCCCACGCACTTGGTGACTGGCAATTAAGGTGTAGGCCACCGGCACCACGTAAAGCGTTAAGAAGGTACCGAGCAATAAGCCACCGACCAACACCCAGCCAATTTGCTCACGTGACTCAGCGCCCGCACCAGTGGCAAAAGCCAGCGGTGCAGCACCCAAAACCATGGCCCCCGTGGTCATTAAAATCGGACGCAAGCGCAAAACGCTGGCATCAATGACCGCCTCGCGAATCGCTTCGCCCTCCTCTCGCAGCTGCGTGGCAAACTCAACAATCAAAATCCCGTGTTTGGTGATCAGTCCCACCAGAGTCACCAAACCAATCTGGCTGTAAATCGACAACGTCCCACCGGTGAAGTAGAGCGCCGCCAGCGCGCCTGTCACTGCCAATGGCACCGTCAGCATGATGATGAGCGGATTACGCCAGCTTTCAAATTGAGCGGCCAGCACCAAGTAAATAAAGACCAGTGCCATGACAAAGACCACGTAAATACCGACAGAAGCGTCTTTGTATTCGCGTGACTGACCATCGAGGTCAAGCTGTACATTGCTTGGCAACACCGCTTCGGCGACTTTGTACATGTGATCAAGCACCTCGCCCATGGTGTAGCCGGGTAGGATACTGGCTTGTACTTTTACAGCACGCAAGCGGTTGAAATGATTCAAGGATTGTGGTGCCACCGACTCTTCAATCGCAGCCACATTATCGAGTTGCACCATACTGCCATCGCGCCCACGCACGTAAATACCAGATATATCACTGGGATCAGCGCGCGCGCGCGGTGCCATTTGCACCACCACTTCATATTGCTCACCGTCTTGCTTAAAGCGCGTGACTTGTCGACCGCCAAGCATGGTTTCAATGGTGCGACCGACGTTTGCCACATCAACGCCCAAATCAGCCAGCTTGTCGCGATCAACCTCAACCCGAAGCTCGGGCGTGTTCATGCGCAAGTCCATATCCAAATTACCCAAACCAGGGTAAGAGCGCAAAGCATTCATGTACTCGCCGACCATGTCGTAGAGCTCGACATAAGACGCCTGACTCATGATCACAAACTCAATGGGGCGCGATGTCGCCCTTAAACCAAACGACGGCGGATTGGTTGGGAACGCCCTCACCCCAGTTAAGGCGGCAAACTGAGGAAATAAAGAACGCACAATGTCTTGCTGACTGCGCTCACGCTCACCCCAGGGCTTAAGCCGCAGAATCGCAAAACCCTCAGAAACCGTGGGCGAACCGACAATCATTTGCCGCGCGGCAGCCTCTGGTATGTTTTCATAGATTTTTTCAATTTTCACAGCGCTGTCCATGGTGTGACCCAGCGTTGAGCCTTCTGGCCCAGACATGACCCCAAACACCACCCCACGATCTTCAGTGGGCGAAAGCTCGCTTTTTAGGTTGGTAAAGAAAAAGCCACTACTCGAGGCCACCGCCAATCCCACCACCACCACTAAGAGGCGGTTGTTCAATGCCACACGCAACGAACGCCGATAGCCGCTGGACAAAGCGTTGAGAAAACCCTCAATGATGTTAAAAATTTTGCCGTGCTTTTCTTCATGCTTAAGCAGTCGCGAACACATCATGGGCGTTAAGGTCAACGCCACAAAGCCCGAAATCAAAACCGCGCCTGCCAGCGTTAAGGCAAACTCGGTAAACAACCGGCCTGTGCGTCCGGTGGCAAAAGCCAGCGGCGCATAAACAGTGACCAATGTCAGCGTCATTGCAATCACCGCGAAAGCGATTTCGCGTGAGCCCTTCATCGCCGCTTGAACCGGTGAATACCCTTTCTCGATGTAGCGATAGACATTCTCTAACACCACAATGGCGTCATCTACCACCAAACCAATGGCCAACACCATCGCCAACAAAGTCAACGTATTGATCGAGAACCCAAACAGATACATCAAAGAGAACGCACCAATCAGTGAAACTGGAATCGTCACAATCGGTATCAAGCTCGCGCGCAAACTGCGCAAGAAGAAAAAAATCACCAAAATCACCAACGCCACGGCTTCGGCGATGGTCTTATAAACCGACTCAATCGACTTTTCAATAAAAACCGATGTGTCATAAGACGCAATAATCTCCATGCCTTGCGGCAAGGTCTCGTTGATCAAGGCAATCTCTGCCCGCACCGCCTTGGACAAATCCAAAGGGTTTGCCGTGGCTTGCTTGATCACACCAATGTTTAATGATGGCGTGCCGTTATAACGTGCTGATGCCCGCTCGATGAGTGGCAGCACGTCGACGCTTGCAACATCAATAAGCCGCACTGGATAGCCTTGCACATTGGCAATCACCACATTCTCAAACTGACCAACAGTGCTCAAGTCGGTCGAAGACACCACAGAAAACTCGCGCGCCGCAGACTCAATACGACCAGCAGGAATCTCCACGTTCTGCGAGCGCAAAGCCGACTCCACCTCTTGCACCGTCAAACCATAAGCCGCCAACTTGTCGCGATCAACATTGATTCGCATGGCTGGGGTGCGCGCACCATACACCCGCACATCGGCCGCACCGGGCAACACCGATAAACGAGACTTGATATAACGATCGATGTAGTCGGTGACCGCCATGGGCGACATATCGCCAGCTTTCACCGCCAAAAACATCACCGGGCGTGAATCTGCTTCCACTTTGGAAATCACCGGCTCATCGATCTCATCGGGTAAGGCGCGCCGAGCACGGGCCACTTTGTCACGCACCTCTGCCGCCGCGGCATCTGGGTCGCGCGTCAAATCAAACGTGATGTTGATTTGACTTCGCTCAGAGCGACTGCGCGAGGTCATCAACTTAACGCCCTCAATGCCAGAGATCTGGTCTTCAAGGGGCTTGGTCACACGCGACTCAATCACCTCAGGCGATGCACCTTTGTAGGTCGTGTCCACCGACACCACCGGCTCGTCAATATTGGGATACTCGCGCACTGTCAAACGGTCGTAGGACATCAAGCCGATCGCCACCACCGCTAGCGACATCACGGTCGCAAACACGGGGCGCTTGATGCATAAATCGGACAGCATCATAGTGGCTTAACCCTGAGTGAATTGGCACTGTCTATCGCTTGGGCCGCCACTGCTGCTGACGACTGTGGCTCACCGCGAACCGTCACCGCAACGTTAGGCCGCATGCTCTGCAACCCAGAAAACACCACCAAGTCGCCGGCCTGTAAACCACCCACAATCTCGACCAAACCGCCCCGGCGTTCACCGAGTTGCACCAAGACCCGTTCGGCTGCCCCTTCAACAACCCGGTAAACGAATTGCGATTGACCTGATGGTGATAATGCCGACTCTGGCACCACCAAAGCCATTGATTCGCTGGTGATTAGCTGCACCCGGGCAAACATGCCTGGGCGCAAGAGACCGGCAGCGTTATCCACGCGAGCGCGCACCAGTACCGAGCGTCCACCCGCTTCAATCAGCGGGCTGACGGCGTACACCACGCCCTCAAACGTGCGGCCAGGCATGGCATCAACACTCAATGTTAAGGTTTGACCCACTTTCACATCAGCCACATTGCGCTCTGGCAAGCGAAAGTCCACTTTCAACATTGACACGGCTTCAAGCGGTGCGATGTGTTGTCCTGGCGTGACAAACTCACCCACCGAGACGCTACGCAAACCAATCACCCCATCAAAGGGGGCGACCACACGGGTTTTGTCGAGCTTGGCTTGGGCGAGCTCAACAGAGGCCTGTTGCAGCTTTAAAGCGTTAGAGGCATCTTCACGGGCTTCGGCACTCACGAAGCCCGCATTTTGAAGACGACTCGATCGATCAAACCGAGATTGCGCCAGCGCCAGATTGGCACGGGCTTGCGACAGCTCGGCTTGTGCCACAGCATCATCAAGCACCACGAGCACCGCACCTTTTTTGACAGGCTGGCCTTCAGAGAACCGAATCTCAGCGACTCGGCCTGCCACCTCAGCACTCACCATCGTCGACTCATCGGACAGCAAACTGCCAATGGCATTTAAACCGCGTGCAAACGGCACTGACTCGACAACCGCCGCTTCAATGGGCGCGCCAGGTGCAGCCCTCGGAGCGCCTTTTGGTGGCTGAGCGCTTGACGCTGCGGGCGAGCTCGCCCCCGGCCACCAATCACCTGCGTATTTGGGGCCATAGACGCCAGCTGCGACGCCCACCCCAAGTAAAACCAAGGACAGCACAATTCGAGAAGATGTATTCATATCACCAGCAAGTAGATTCAAACGCAGAAACGTTAGACAGCTCGAACGTGGAGCCGTTCGGCTAGGGTTACGGCAGTGCTTTACACTCTTCGGGCACGAAGCACTCAAAAACGAGGGTTAGCCCTTGCATTGTTTATAGCACCTTCACCTAGCCCGTTGGTTGTGCTTGAAGGCCACCCAAGGCACATTTTAGTGCCAGTGCGCCCACCGTACGGTGTTTTTTCAGGACAAGCTCGCCACCCCTTGGTTGGCCAACTCATCGGCACGCTCATTGCCAGGATCGCCATCGTGGCCACGAACCCAACGCCATTGCACCTCATGCTCGCCGACCATGGCGTCCAATAACTGCCATAAGTCCGCGTTGAGCACTGGCTTTTTGTCGGATTTGCGCCATTGACGCGCCTTCCAGCCTACGATCCACTCGGTCATGCCCTTTTGCACATAGGTTGAATCGGTGTGCAACACAACCCGGCAAGGCTTTTTAAGGGCTCTAAGCGCCTCAATCACCGCCATCATTTCCATGCGGTTGTTAGTCGTGTGAGTCTCACCACCAAATAGCGTTTTTTCATGATGGGCGAACTTTAACAACGCCCCCCAGCCCCCCTTTCCCGGATTGCCTTTACAGGCCCCATCGGTCCAAATCTCCACCAAAGGGTACTCCGCCTCAGTCACACCTTCATTCACGTTTGCACTCACAATATCATTCATCAAGGCACCAAAGCATTAAATTTAGAGAGTTGCGTGGCCACAGTGGCGGCTTGTCTTGCACTTCGACGGCGCGACTTGCGCTTCCAAACTGGGGTAATAAGCCGCATACCCGCCACCCGCTTAACGGCTGACACCACATAGGTCGCCCCAAAAATAGGCCACCAGCGGTCACCCGCTGATTCCATGAACGCAAACCGATCCAGCCACTTTACAGTGCGAAAGGGTGGTGAATAGCACCCAAAATGCCCGCGATCAATCTCAAATGACAAGAGCTTTAACCAATCCTTTAACCGCGCGGGTGACACATCAGGCTGACAGTCAGCTGAAAACCAAGGCTGAACCCAAGGTAAACGCGAGCGCGCTCCCCACAAGCTCCAGGGATTAAAGCCAGCAATGACCAAGCGGCCTTCGGGCATCAAGACGCGCTGCGCCTCTCTTAATACCAAGTGAGGGTCTTGCGCGATCTCAAGGGTGTGCGGCAAAACCAACAAATCGACACTGTCGGTATCAAAGGGCAACTGCTCAGGCAAGCACAGAACTGACGCGCTCCAGCCGGCACTTTGCTCGGCATTGAGTTTTTGTGGGCCGGCATACGCCTTAAATGACATGCGATTGGCACTGAGCGCATTAAAGGGCGCCAAACCGTACTGCACAGCCCGATACCCAAAGACGTCTGACAGCAGTGAATCGATGCGTTGCTGCTCCCAATGCTGAACGTAACGACCCGCGTCGCTCTCAAACCACTGGTGCAGCTCTACAATAGGGTCAGACAACATGGACATCCCAGAACAATGACAACTGGCAAACAAGAAACAGGCACTGCGGTTCGAATACGCCCGATACCGGCCTTCAACGACAATTACATCTGGCTGATTGAAGATGGCACGCATGCCGTGGTCGTTGACCCAGGTCAAGCGCAACCGGTGCTAGACGTATTAGAACAAACCCAACTTTCACTTGTTGCCATTCTACTCACCCATCACCATCACGACCATGTCGGCGGTGTGATGCAGATTTTACAGAAGCACCCTGCCTTGGTTTACGGGCCAGCTCTAGAAGTGCTGCCAGCCTGCGACGTCTTACTTGGTCAAGGCGACTGTGTCACGATCAACGAGCTTAGCCTGCGCCTCGATGTGCAAGATGTACCGGGTCACACGGCCGGACACATCGCCTACGCGGGCCTTGTCAACACCGCCAACGGATCGCAACCTGTTCTTTTTTGCGGCGACACCCTGTTTGTCGGTGGCTGCGGCCGACTGTTTGAAGGCACCCCTGCTCAAATGCTGTCTTCACTGGACCAATTGGCCGCCCTACCGGCCGACACCGCTGTCTATTGCGCCCATGAATACACTCTCGCAAATTTGCGTTTTGCAAGGGCAGCCGACCCCAATAACCACGACCTTGCTGCATTCGAAAAAGTTTGCCAGGCAAAGCGAGCTGCCAATATACCCACGGTCCCGTCAACCATTGGCACTGAGCGACTGTGCAACCCTTTCTTGCGTAGCCGTGAGCCCGATGTGGCTAATTCTGTCCAACGTTGGGCCAACAAAACACTGCAAACACCCGTTGAAATATTTGGCGCGTTACGAGAGTGGAAAAACGGGTTTAAATAGCACCGATGACATTGCGACACTTTTACCGATATTTGCTCTGCCTTTCGCTCGGCGTCTTGACAGGTTGCACCGCTTTGGAAGAACGCGACCCAACGGGCGCAGAAACCAATACGCGAACCATTGACCTCACCGTTCCACCACTAGACGTGTGGGAGCGAATTCGACGCGGTTATGCCGTGCCTAACCTGAACTCACCGCTAGTTGACAAGTGGACGGCATACTACGCCGCTCACCCGCAATCGCTTCAGCGCATGGCCGATCGTTCCGGCAAATACCTCTACTACATTGTCGATGAGATCAATCGACGAGGACTGCCCACAGAACTGGCTTTACTACCGTTCGTGGAAAGTGCTTACAACCCCAATGCCTATTCAAGAGCCAGAGCCTCAGGCCTATGGCAGTTCATCCCAAGCACCGGTACTGCCTTTAACCTTGAGCAAAACTACTGGCGCGACCAACGGCGCGACCCGATTGCTTCAACCAACGCTGCACTGGATTATTTGGAATATCTGTTTGAGTACCAAGGCGACTGGTTTTTGGCGTTTGCCTCTTACAACTGGGGGGAAGGTTCAGTCAAAAGAGCCATCAGCAAAAACGTCGCAACCGGCAAACCGGCCGATTACCGGTACCTGAAGATGCCGGCTGAAACGGCCAATTACGTCCCTAAGTTGCAGGCCATCAAAAACATCATCGCCAACCCAGCAAAATACGCTGTGATTCTACCGATGGTCAGTAACGACCCGTATTTTGTGACGATCACCAAAGACCGCGACATTGATCTAGCCGTGGCTGCCAAGCTCGCCGAGATGTCGATCGAGGAGTTCTCAGAACTGAATCCGAGCTTCAATCAAGGGGTGATCATGGCTGATCTCAAACCCGAGATCATCCTGCCCTTAGACAAAGCGCCACTCTATTTGGCCAACCTCGCCGCCTATGAAGGCGACCTGACCAGCTGGAAAAAATACCCGGCACGTCAAGGTGAGTCCCTAAACGAGATCGCCAAGAAATTCAATGTCTCAGCGCCTGCCATTCGACGCGCCAACAACATGAACCGTGGTTTGACCAGCATGCCAAGCGCGCAAATTGTGATCATCCCAGGCCCCACGGCTAACGTCAACTTGGCCACCGCTGAGGTCACGCGCCGCTCAGGCACTCAGAACTATCGCGTACGCCGAGGCGACACCCTATCTGGCATTGCTAACCGTTACAAGACCTCCGTGCGGGACTTGCGCCAACTGAACAACATCAAAGGCTCTACACTGAAAGTCGGTCAGCGCTTAAAAGTACCTCGCTAAATCAGCTAGACTCGTTAAACAAAAACACTGGATCAAATAGGAACGCATGATGGGCTTTTTAACTGGAAAACGAATCTTGATCACTGGCGTGATTTCTGACCGCTCGATCGCATACGGCATCGCCAAGTGCTGCCACGAACAAGGCGCTGAACTGGCGTTCACCTATGTTGGCGATCGCTTTAAAGAGCGCGTCACACAATATGCCGCCCAATTTGGCACCAACATCGTTTTGCCCTGTGATGTGGCTGATGACGATCAGATTGACGCCGTCTTTAAAGACCTGGCCACGCAATGGGATGGGCTTGATGGCTTGGTGCACTCGATTGGTTTTGCCCCACGCGAAGCCATCTCAGGTGAACTGCTTGACGGTTTGTCACGTGAGGCATTCCGCATTGCCCACGACATCTCAGCCTACAGCTTTCCAGCCATGGCCAAAGCCGCCTTGCCGATGATGAAAGACCGTCAAGGCGCCCTATTGACTTTGACTTATTTGGGCGCTGAGCGCGTGGTGCAAAACTACAACACCATGGGTCTGGCCAAGGCCAGCCTCGAGGCGAGCGTTCGCTATTTGGCTAGCAACCTCGGACCCCTTGGACTGCGCGTGAACGGCATTTCAGCCGGCCCCATCAAGACGCTGGCTGCGGCTGGCATCAAGGACTTCAATGCCATCTTGCGTTTCGTTGAAGCCAATGCACCACTGCGCCGCAACGTCACCATTGAAGACGTGGGCAATGTTGCCGCCTTTCTCCTTTCAGACTTGGCCAATGGCGTGACCGGTGAAATCACCCACGTCGATTCAGGCTTCTCAACCGTCGTGCCCGCCAACGCCTAATTCAGGCAAGCACTGGTCAAAATACCCGGTGAGCCAAATCCCGTCAGCTCACTGGGTCGGTTGGATTGGTACCCATGCGCTGAGCTCGCTTTTTCCACATCTGGCGCGCCAGCAATTGCATGTCCTCGACTTCGTCGCCCTCATCCAAAATCTCAATACCCAACAGCGTTTCGACCACATCCTCGAGCGTCACGATACCCTCTGTTTCACCATACTCACCAACCACAAGCGCAATGTGCTGACGCTCTTGCAACAGGGTCTCGAGTAGTTTTGAAAGGGGCAAGGTGTCGAGCACGGCCACGATCTCACGGCGGAAACTACCCACTTGGGCATTACCTCGCCCTTCGTTTTGAGCGATCAAAAGGTCTTCGCGCAACACAAAGCCCGTCACGGCGTCGACGTGCTGGCTGTAGATTGGGATGCGAGAGAAAGTACTTTTTTGTAACGAAGCCAACGCCTCGTCAACCGTTAAATCCGCTTGCAAGGCTGCAACCACGACCCGTGGGGTCATGATGGCGCTGGTGTGAACCAGCTTGAATCGGAACAAGTTCCGGATAATCTTGGACTCGCGCTCGTTGATGTGACCCATTTCATGGCCCAAGCCTGCCATGGCCACAAACTCATCACGGCTGAAATCACCCGTTTGTTTGCCGCTGGCAATCCATTTGGTGATTTTTTCAGACACGATAATGAGCGGATACATCGCTTTAATGAGAAAATTGACGTACCAGGCCGTCGCACCACTGACTTCGCGCCAGTACACCGCCCCAAGGGTCTTGGGGACAATTTCAGACAAGAAAAGAATTAGCAGCGTCATGACGGCTGAGAAAACACCAAACCAGACGCTGCCAAACACCGCTGTGGCCTTAGAACCCGCACCGATCGCCCCCACGGTGTGGGCAATCGTATTAACCGTCAAAATCGCCGCCAAGGCTTGGTCGATTTTTTCACCTTTCAGCTGGCGCAGTAATTCTGCTTTCTTGGGTTGCTTTTCGCGCAAACCTGCGACGTAGGCTGGTGTGATACTCAACAACGAGGCCTCAGCGATTGAGCACAAAAACGAAAACAGCAACGCTAGTACCACATAGAGCACCAACAAAAAGGCGTCACTACCAATAGAGAAATCAGGCATCACGGCCAAGAGAGCCCCAATCGATGGCGCATCAGGAACCAGTGCCAAGGAGATTGTCGCGGCAGCGGACGCTGTCGCAGGTAATGCATCGGGAGGGATCATCGGAAATCTAAGGGTCACCCAAACGGGGAACGTAAAAGAAGGTTATACCGCATTGACGTGACCAAAGCTGCCCAATCAGGGCGGGGGGCTTGTCAATGAGCCACTGACAACCAGTAATTTAAGCCCGCGCCAATACCGCCTACCCCCAAAATAACATAGACCGGGTTCACGCGAGTAAACATGATGATGACAAACGAAGTTACGGCTAACGCGATCGTCAGCGGCCCTTCGATGGCTGCACGTGCCACCGCGTAGACGCCCGAACACATCAAGCCAATTGAAATTGGTTCGAGTGCGTTTTGAACGGCGCGTCGCCACGGCGTGTCACCGATTTTGGCCCAAATGCGACCAACCCAAAAGCAAAGAAAGCTTGAGGGCAAGAAAAAAGCGAGGCCCACCAAGGCCGCCCCCACAAAACCAGCAATCTTAAAACCAAAAATAAGCACCATGGTCATGTTCGGGCCAGGCGCCAATTGCCCTACGCTATACACGTGCACGAAAGTGTCAGAACTGATTTTGTAGTTTTGCTCAAGCACCTCTTGCATTTCATGCAAGACGGCCGTGCCACCGCCCACAGCCAGCAAGGACAGCATGCCAAAGGTGAGGACCAAATGAATGAGCACCAACATGGCTTAATCCTTTTTGGGTCGGTAAAGGAATATCGCCACTGGCGCCATGATGGCCAGCACAGCAGGTAGGGACAATCCCGCAAAGCTCATCAAGAAAAACGTCACTGCCACAATAATCAACGGCTTGATATTGGTCAGCTGTCGCCGTCCAATTCGAAAGGTGATTGCCGCAAGCAGTCCCGTAGCAGCTGCTGCCACGCCCGTGAGCAGCATATTAGCGACCGGGTGATCAGCGCTTTGTAAATAAATCAGGCCCACCACCATCACGAATGTGCAACCAGGGATCAATAGACCCACGGTCGCCATCACTGAGCCCAATGGCCCGCGCAGCTTGTCACCAGAAAGCACAGCCAAATTCACCGCATTCAAACCCGGCATGGTTTGACTAATGGCCAGGGCCGCCATGAACTCGTCATCAGAAAGCCAGCGTTTTTTTTCTGTGAGTAAGATTTTTTCGTACGCAATAATGCCGCCACCAAAACTGACAGCACCAATGACCAAAAAAGAAACAAAGATTTCCCACAGCGTTGGCGGGCCGACGGGGGGCACAGGCTCAGCACTGTCTGAGCTCATTCGGGTTTGCCAAATATCAAAGCGGTTTTGGTGCTGCCATCAGACAACCACTTGGGAATGGCTTGCTGTAACGACACAAAAAATTTATCCGCCAGTTTATGGGCTTTGACATTGTCGCGGTTGGCATCGGTCACCCGATAGGCGTATGCCAATTCGCCAATAATCGGTTCACCCACAGACCGCATCCAAATCGAGACATCCAAATGGGCTTGCACGCCCTCACCAAACACCAAGTTGCCCATGGGCAATAAGGCTTCCAAGATTTTATTACTGCGCCCACCAACCACTGGCATGGGCATTTTTAAGGGAATTTTGAGACCAGCCAAACCGGGAAACGTCTCGATGATGGCGCCAAAGTTACGCTCAAAAACCTCATCGGATGGCACAGAATCCAAAATGGCGTTGTTTGAATATATTTTTCTGACGCTGCCGATACTATCGGCACGAAGCAACTCTTCCTTGAATCGAAGCTTGACGTGATAAACCGACTTCGGTGCCGGATCCAACGAGATCGCGTGATCGAAATTGTCTGCGCGACACTTCAGGGTCACTTCACACCAGTCATCGACCCAAATCGTGCGTCTGGACTCCCTAATTCGCAAAATAACTTTGTGACGGCGCAAGTCATGCCCTTTGCTGTCGTAAAAGTAGACATTACGCAAGCTCGTAGCCGCATTATCGATCGGCAGCAGATCCACTTTGCTGGTTTCACAAAAAGCGTTAATCAAATGAATCAATCGATTGATTTGGCTGCGCTGATCCAAACCCTCGGGTTTGAGCAAAAGTTTAAACTCTCGATTGGTGATGCGCGGATTAAGCTGATAGGCCATTGGTTTGATTTTTTTAAATTCAACGGTCAAATTATCAATTAAACCGTAAACAATTTGTAAAAAAATGTAAACAATTAAACCCCTGAACTGTGTTTGACGACGGTTTGAGCCCACTTTGGCATTGTTTTGCTGCTTTCTCAAGGATTCGACCCATGTTCGACTTACTGATACGCCACGCCAACTTGCCCGATGGGCAGACCGATGTGGCGCTGGCTATTAAAAATGGACGCATCAGTGCCGTGGCACCCGATCAAGCGCTTGCCTCTGTGCCCAGCCTCGAGACACTGGATGCTGAGCATCAGCTATTGAGCTCACCTTTTGTTGATGCTCACTTTCATCTCGATTCAGCATTGCGTTTTGGGCAACCGCGGGTTAACCAAAGCGGCACTTTGCGCGAAGGCATCGCCCTCTGGGGAGCGCTCAAACCGACCCTAACCCAAGCCGACATTGAACAAACCGCGACACAGTACTGCCACTGGGCGTTGGCCAACGGTATTTTGGCGATCCGCAGCCACGTCGACATCAGCGATCCGGAACTGGTGGCCGTTCAAGCACTGTTGAACGTGCGCTCAGCCTTCAAACCTTGGCTGGACCTGCAACTCGTGGCCTTTCCGCAAGATGGACTGCTCAGGCGCGCTGGCGCCCAAGACAACCTCATACGAGCCTTGGACATGGGTGTTGATGTGATTGGCGGCATCCCACATTTTGAACGAACCGCCCAAGACGGCACACTGAGCATCGAGTGGCTTTGCCGCCTAGCCGCTGAGCGCGGCCTGATGGTTGACATGCATTGCGACGAAACCGATGATCCGATGTCACGACACATCGAAACCTTAACCGCCAATACGGTGCGATTCGGATTGCAAGGTCGCGTCACTGGATCGCACTTAACCTCCATGCACAGCATGGACAACGACTACGCAGCCAAACTGATTCAGTTGATGGCCGAGGCCAACATGCGGGTCGTTGCCAACCCTTTGATCAACATCACCTTGCAAGGACGCCACGACACGTACCCAAAACGCCGTGGCATGACAAGGGTGCGCGAGTTAACCGAAGCAGGCCTCACTGTGGCCTTTGGACAAGATTGCGTCATGGATCCTTGGTACAACTTCGGTTCTGGGGACATGCTCGAGGTCGCCCACATGGGCCTGCACGTGGGTCAACTCACCAGCCAAGCACAAACCACCCAATGCTTTGAAGCCGTCACCACCCAAGCGGCTTGTGTTCTTGGTCTAGAAGCCAGCGACTTGGTGCCCGGCGCACGGGCTGACCTGGTGCTGTTGCAAGCCAAAGACGCCAGCGAAGCGATCCGCTTGCGAGCCACGCGATTGGCGGTCATTCGCGCGGGGCGATGCATTGCCCGCACCCCACCCAAGGTCGCTGAACTCACCCTGGGCAACCAAACCGTATCGGTCAATTGGCGCCTGTGATTGTTTGCGCGGCTAAACCACTGGTTTTACGGCCAATAATGTGCTGGCGTAGCCGCCTTCACCGAGCAGCTTCAAGGTGCCATGCGCCGTCAGTTTCTTAAGCACCAAGTCATTGGCTGCCACCAGGGTGGTTTTGATGCCTCTGTGCTTTAGTGATCGCACGGCGTCTTCAAGGGCTTGGATCGCCGTCTCATCGATAAATGGCGATTGCGACAAATCCAACACCCAGTGCTTAACTGAATCCGGCAAGCCACGCACGGTGACTTCAATCAGACCCACCGCCGCGAAGAAAAGTGGTCCTTCGACCTGACAGACCCGTGTCCCATCTTTATCGGCCAAAGTGCGCATACGCACCGATTGGGACATGCGTCGCAGAAAATGCAACACGGCCAAGATCACACCGGCATTCACAGCCACCACCAAATCCACGAACACTGTCAACAGAAAAGTCACCACCAACACCACCCGATCGGCTGGTGGGGCGTGCTGCAAGATCAATTTCACTTGGTGCGGTTCGCTCATGTTCCAGGCCACCAGAAACAAAATCGCTGACAGACTCGCCAGTGGAATATGGGCGGCCATTGGCGCCAATACCAGCAGCACACCAACCAGTGTCAGAACGTGAACCATGCCAGCCAATGGGCTGGTGCCGCCATTACGAATACTGGTGGCGGTTCGGGCAATGGCGCCCGTGGCGGCAAATCCACCAAAAAAAGGCACCACCATATTGGCCAAACCTTGGCCTACCAACTCTTGGTTAGCGCTGTGTCGTGTGCCCGCCATCCGATCGGCAACCACCG
>JAFMCG010000158.1 GCA_017857895.1 Burkholderiaceae bacterium
CAGAAAAACCAGACTTTGAGACCGCGCAGCAGTACTTGGCCAGTGGGGAATACGCCTGGAATGCCGGCATCTTTGTGGTGCGAGCCAGCGTTTGGCTCAAAGCCATCGAGCGTTTCACGCCTGAAATCAGTCAACGTGTGGAGGCGTCATGGGCCGGTGCCGCGGTTGACCACCAATTTGTTCGACCATTGTCTGAGGCCTTTTTAGCGGCCCCCGCCATTTCGGCTGACTATGCCGTGCTAGAGCGATGCCCAGGCAGTGAGTTTTTGATTGAAGTCGTGGCGCTAGATGCTGGTTGGAGCGACTTGGGGGCGTGGGATGCGGTTTGGGCGCTTGGTGAAAAAGATCATCAGGGCAATGTGACTGTCGGTGACGCAGTGGCCATCAACACCAAGAATACGTTGGTTCACGCCAGTCACAGGCTGGTGGGCACGGTCGGCGTTGAGGATTTGGTGATTGTTGAAACCGCCGATGCGGTGTTAGTGGGCCATCGCGACCAAGCCCAGCAGGTCAAGACCATCGTCGAGTTACTTTCGAAGCAAAAGCGTGAAGAACACCAGCTGCACCGCAAAGTGCATCGGCCTTGGGGCTGGTATGACAGCATCGATGAGGCCGATCGCTTTAAGGTCAAGCGCATCATGGTCAAACCGGGCGCTAGTTTGAGCCTACAAAAACACCACCATCGCGCCGAGCACTGGATCGTCGTTCAAGGCACGGCAGAAATCACCTGTGGCGACAAAGTCATGGTCTTGAGTGAAAACGAGTCGACCTATATCCCGCTCGGTGAGATTCATCGCCTGGCCAATCCCGGCAAAATCCCATTGGAAATCATTGAAGTCCAATCGGGCAGCTATCTGGGCGAGGACGATATTGTCAGGCTCGAAGACAACTACCAGCGCGCAGGTCATTAGTCAGCTGCTTGATTTTGATCTATTTTGTCTGATAAAGCGCTCGGAGTGCGGCCTCTTTAACCGCTTGCGTCAGGGCTGCAGCGGCCTTGGGTTCTTTTTCCCAATGCTGCCAATATAGCGGCACCGTTAAATAGTGGTCTGGTAACACTTCAACCACATCGCCAGCGAGATCGAGCGGTCTGGCTGGCATATCCACCACCATCCCCCAACCGAGGCCCAAAGCAATGGCGCGCTCAAAGGCGTCTAGCGCTGGCACAAAGTGTTTGGGGTAAAGCGGCTGGCGCAGTTCAAAGTACTGCGCCAAAAAACGATCATGCATGGCGTCTTTGCGATTGAACACAACGGCTGGTTGAGCCAGCAAGCGGTGAATGGATAAGCGCCCTGATGGTGTCAGGCACTGTGCCAACCATTGCTGATTGGCCACTGCGCGGTAGCGTAGGGCACCGATCGGTTCGGCTAGGCAACCTTGTATGGGTTGCGCCAAGGTGGTGATGCAGCCGATCACATCGCCGTTATTGAGTGCCTCATGGGTGTGGTCTTGGTCATCAATGACCACGTCAAGCAACAATTGGTGTTTGCTTAACGCCGATTGAACGCCGGGTAAAAACCAAGTGGCCAGGGAGTCTGCGTTGATGGCCACACGTAATGTTTGCCAGTTTAAGCGGTTGCGCCCACCGCGCCCTGTGCGTGGGTTCAGTTGTAATGTTTCGCGTAAGTCTTGATCAAGCAATTGCGAGCGCTGACTGTATGCGAGTAGCGATTGGCCCTGTGGTGTCAAACGTAACGCTTTGCCTCGGATTAAAACAAGCGAACCAATGGTGGCCTCTAAGGCCTTGATTCGTTGTGTGATGGCAGCGGGTGTTAAGCCAAGCGCACGTGCCGCCGCTAAAAAACTACCTTCGGCGTGAACAGCAACCAGAGCTTGCAGTTGTTTGGGATCAATCATCACATTAATTAAAAAATAATTAATTTGTTGAACTAATTATTAATTGTATTTAATAAATATGAACAATGCGCCATGATGCCCAACATCTTTTGCAATGTTTTGCTTCTTTGAGGTCGAAGTTCATGTTTAGCGCATCTTTTCCTTTGCCAACTTTTTCAGCTGGATTTTTTCTGAGTATTTCTCTCATCATGGCCATCGGCCCACAAAATGCACATCTATTGCGCATGGGTCTTAAGCGTCAGCACTTGTGGTTAACCGCTGGCGTCTGCGCTTTGGCTGACATGGTGCTGATTGCCACGGGTGTTTACGGCTTAACGGTCATGACGGCGGCGGCCCCTTGGTTGCGTAGCGCGTTATTGACAGCAGGGGTGATATTTTTGTGGGTGTACGGAACGCTGGCTGCCAAGCGCGCTTGGCACGGATTTTTGATGCGTCGACAAATCACGACCAGCGCTCAGCCGGTTGAGCCCGCGGTCAGTCGCATGCATGCGATCGTGACTGCCTTGGGTTTTTCTGTGCTCAACCCCCACGCCTGGCTTGACACCACAGTGTTGATTGGCAGTGCATCAACAGCCTATGAGGGCGAGGCGCAAACAGCCTTTGGTCTGGGCGCTATTGTGGGCTCAGGGGTTTGGTTCTTGGTGTTTGGCGCTTTGATCTGGTGGCTTGGAGGTCACTTGACGCTTGATCGCATTCGCCACTGGATTGATGCGTTTGTGGCTCTGATGATGTGGGGCATCGCCACCATGCTAATGGCTAGCGCCATTGGCTAGACGTACACCTTTGAGTTAGCCGAGCTCGACGTCCACCACGATTGGGGCGTGATCGGACAGCAAGGTCCAAGGTTTACCGCGCAATACTTGCGCTTTTTTGACCGCGAAGCCACGCTGATAAATGCGGTCTAGCCTAAGCATGGGAAACTTGGCGGGGAATGTTTTCGGGGGGCGTCGGATGGCTTGGGCGCCTTCGAGTGGCAACTGATTGATGTGTTGGTGCTTTTCCCGCGACAAAGACGAGAAGGGTTTTTGGCCGCGTAACACTTGGCCGAGTTGGCGCATTGAGTCACGCAGTCGGGGCATATCACCAGCTGTTTTTGGTGC
The DNA here is from genome assembly GCA_017857895.1 of Burkholderiaceae bacterium. GTDB lineage: Bacteria > Pseudomonadota > Gammaproteobacteria > Burkholderiales > Burkholderiaceae_B > Algicoccus. Next base: position 2,958 of record JAFMCG010000158.1, read on the forward strand.
CAAAGAAAATACTTCATGCACCCCGAGTTGCTTGATAAAAAGAGGCGCAAGCTCGTCACGCCAATCGTTAAAGTCGCCAGCAATCAAGACCGGCGCATCGTCTGGCACCAAGCGTTTGATGCGTTCGGTCATGGCTTGTACTTGACGGACACGGCTATCGGCAAAAAGACCCAAATGAACCACGAAGCAGTGAACGGTGCGACTGGCAATGTTGACCTCGGCGTGCAGTAGCCCGCGTTGCTCAAGCGCGTGGTCTGATACGTCTTCGTTTTCGAAGCTGTCAATGGGAAAGCGCGACAGCAAAGCATTGCCATGATCGGTGCGGTCACGGATAGCGTTGCAGCCGTAAGCCACTTCCATGCGCAAGGCGGCACCCAAGGATTCGTGTTGTGCATGCAAATTCATGCGTTGTTCGTTGCGCCCCTGCACCTCTTGTAAAAAGAGAATGTCAGGGTGCAGGCCGTGCAAGCCTAGGCGCAACTCGTTCAAAGAATCACGACCACCCAATGAGCGGCCTTTGTGAATGTTGTAGCTGACCAGTCGCAGCCTTGCCATCAGCTTAGGGCTGTGGTGCTGGCACGTCGCTTTGGCGCAGGCGAATGTGCAGCTCTTTGAGTTGCTTCTCGTCCACAGCCGAAGGCGCTTGCGTGAGCAAGCACTGCGCGCGCTGGGTCTTGGGGAAAGCAATCACGTCACGAATTGACTCAGCGCCGGTCATCATGGTGACGATACGGTCTAAGCCAAAGGCAATGCCACCATGCGGTGGTGCGCCGTATTGCAGTGCATCCAATAAGAAACCGAACTTGAGTTGCGCCTCTTGCTCGTCAATCTTGAGTGCACGGAACACTTTGCTTTGAACTTCTTCACGGTGGATACGTACTGAGCCACCACCGATCTCGCTGCCGTTGAGCACCATATCGTAGGCTTTTGAGAGCGCTTCGATGGGGTTGGTGGCCAGTAAGTCTTCGTGGCCATCTTTGGGGCTGGTGAAGGGATGGTGAGCAGCCGTGAAGCGGCCTGCTTCTTCGTCGTATTCAAACATGGGAAAGTCCACCACCCACAATGGCTTCCAGCCCGGTTGCATCAGACCGTTGGCCTGGCCAAAGTCGCTGTGACCGATTTTGAGGCGCAGTGCACCGATGGCGTCGTTAACCACTTTGCTGCGGTCAGCCCCAAAAAAGAGCAAATCACCGTCTTGCGCGCCGGTGCGTTCGATCATGGCGTTCAAGGCGGCATCGTGGATGTTTTTGACGATCGGTGATTGCAGACCGTCGCGGCCTTTGGCCACTTCGTTGACTTTTATCCAAGCCAGGCCTTTGGCACCATAGATCGCCACGAACTTGGTGTAAGCATCGATTTCGCTGCGC
>JAFMCG010000159.1 GCA_017857895.1 Burkholderiaceae bacterium
TGTATGCTCGGTAGCGTTTGCTTACCGGCGGGTATGGCTCGCCATGAAGTCGAACAACTTGATCAATTGGTACAAGAACGGGTTCGGTTGCAAAAAGGTCAACTTCTTTATCAAAACGGTGACAAATTAGACGCTTTGTACAGTTTGCGCTTGGGCTCCATCAAAACGCAACTCGAAGAGGTTTCTGGCCTAGTGCAGATCACCGGTTTCTTTTTACCTGGCGAAGTCATTGGACTAGACGGGATGCCAGATGGCCATCACAGCTCTAACGCGCTGGCCATGGAGGACTCTGAGGTCTGCGTGATCCGATTAAGCAATATCGATGACATCAGCCGCTTTGTGCCTTCGTTGCAGCAGCAGGTGCGGCGCATCATGAGCAAAGAAATCGCACGCTCTCACCAAGTGTTATTGGCCTTGGGCTCGATGCGCTCAGAAGCCCGGTTAGCGGCTTTTTTGCTTAATCTGTCTGAGCGTATGTCCGCACTGGGCTATTCTTCGACCGATTTTTTGATACGAATGAGCCGTGAAGAAATCGGCAACTATCTCGGATTAACACTTGAGACAGTCAGCCGATTGTTTTCTCGGTTCGCCCGTGAAGGACTGATCACTGTGAATCAACGCGAAGTTAAGCTTCTCGACCTATCGGCCTTGAAGGAATTAACCTGTCATCCCACCTGAAACAAGTCTTCGCGAACAAAATCAAGCAAGTAATCACCATCAAATGCGGCTCGTCCCAAACGTGTCGCCCAATATTTGGCACCACCACCGGCTCTATTCCATTCGTACATGCGACGGGTGTAGAGCTGTAAGTCGTATTCTTGCGTCACGCCAATCGCACCATGCACGGCATGCGCCACGCTAGCAATGCGAACAGCAGCCGCACTCGCCTGCGATTTCGCCAGTGCCGCTGAGTTGGGTTGTGCCTGCCAAGCGCACTCAGCCAGGGATTGGCAACCCAATTGTGTTGCCATGCGAACGCCATAGACCCGTTCAGCCATTTCTGTGATTTGCTGCTGTATGGCCTGAAGGCGACCGATTGGCTTGCCAAATTGCACGCGATCATTGGCGTAGGTCAATGTCATCTCAAGAACCCGATCACAAGCACCGGCAATCAATACAGCCAAACCGAGCGCGAGCCCGTGCGCCACCGTGTCACGTGGCAATTTGCCAATAACTGATTGAGCAACCAAGGCACCGCGCCAAGTCAGGTGCGCATCAAAACTCCCTGCCCCACCGACCGGCTCACATTCGGCAGACGCAACCGGCAACAAATAAACGGTTTGCTCATCTTGTAGAAGGACGTGACTGGCTAGTAACGCACCTTGCACCAAGCGGGCACTCAACACGCCGTCAGGTTGGTGGTCAATCATGCCAGCCAAGGCCAAAGGCGTGCTTGGCGTTTCGACCTGACAATGCGCCAAGCATGCCCGGCCAAACAAGGTCTGTGCCACTGGAAAGGGCACGGCATGCTTACCAGCAGCAAACAAAACGCCCCAAGCATCTTGCCAGCCCAGACCCGCACCACCGGCGGCGTCTGGCACCAAAATATCCAGAAAACCGGATGACTCCAACGCACTCCACACGCCGGGCGTCTGAGCGTTCTTCTCCAATTCACGGATTTGGCTCGGCGCACAAGTCTCGCCGAGCAAACGATCAAACGTATCAAATAATTCCATCTGCACAGCCATCACCTCAATGCCAAACCACGGGCAATAATCCCGCGCAAAATTTCTCGAGTACCGCCTCTCAAGGAGAAAGTAACGCCCATTTGTTCCAAATAAGCCAGTGCCCTGAGCAAGCCACCTGAAACAGGAAAATGCGGTCTTGCGCCCAACCACTCTGAAATGCATCGAATCAATCGCTGCTCAAAGTCAGTGCCGTAGTCTTTCACCACCGAGGCCTCAACCGCAGGACTGTGCCCATCGACCAAGCGCTGTGTCACAGCCAGCGACAAGCCTCGTAAAGCGCTCATCTCACCGAGCAGATCGCCAAGCAGTGCCAATGTTTCATCGTCATCCACGCCTGCTGCACGCACCTCATCAACCCAAGCGTTGAGTAAGGCCATGCTGGAATAGATGCGCTCTGGGCCGCTGCGTTCAAATGCCAGTTCAGCTGTGCATTGCTCCCAGCCCTGTCCCTCTGATCCGATCAAGGCCTCTGGGGCCAATTGAACGTTATCAAAAAAGACTTCAGTGAAGTGGGCATCGCCTGACATGTCAACGATTGGTTTGATCGTGACGCCGGGCAGCTTGAGATCCACAATGATTTGCGACAAACCCGTGTGGCGATCAGCCGATTCCCCACTGGTTCGAACCAGTGCAATCATGTAATGGCATTGATGCGCGTAGGTCGTCCAGATTTTGCTGCCGTTTAAGAGCCAGCCGCCTTCGTTGGGCTGCGCATTGGTTCGGATACTGGCTAGGTCCGATCCGCTGTTGGGCTCGCTCATCCCAATACAGAAGAAAGCCTCAGCTTGGCAGATTCGCGGCACGTAAAAAGCCTGTTGCTCAGGGGTGCCATAGCGCATGATAAGCGGAGCGCTTTGACGATCAGCGATCCAATGCGCCGCCACTGGTGCGCCTGAGGCCAGCAACTCCTCAGACAACACGAAACGGGTAAAAAAATCTTGATCAGTGCCACCGTGCGACTTTGGGATGGTTAAACCCAGCCAACCCTTTTTGGCGAGCTTTTTACTGAATTCAATGTCCGATCCCATCCAGGAACGGGCCTTTTGCTCGGTTGGCATGCCCGCTAATTCGGCGTTCAAGAACGCACGAATTTCTTGGCGAAACGAAGCAAGGTTAGCCGGTTCGGCAACGTAGTCTAATGGGTACAACATATGGAAAGCGACCTCCTAGTCAGACACTCAGGTATCATGATTTGATTAGACACGCCGGTCTTAGCACCGAGCTTTTGATTTGTTGAACCACCCCTTAACTGCCGATTGAGAAGACGACCCAATCGGGTCGACAAACACAACATGAACCCACCCCCCACAAGCGCCGCAACCCCAAACCCTTCTGCACCGGCATTAAGTGGCATTCGAATACTCGATCTGACCGCTATTGTTTTTGGGCCTTACGCCAGCCAAACTTTAGCCGACTACGGCGCTGAAATCATCAAAGTTGAACCACCCACCGGCGAATCAACGCGTTTTACGGGCCCTGCGTACGAAAAGGGCTTGTCAGCCATCTTTTTGGGCGTCAATCGCAACAAAAAAAGCCTTTGCTTAGACTTAAAACAGCCCGCTGCCATTGCAGCCTTACTGGCCTTGGTGGATCAAGCCGACGTCATCATGCACAGCATGCGACCACAAAAGATGGCAGCGCTCGGTTTGGATGCGAAGACGCTTCTAAAACGCAATCCTCGCTTGATCTATGCCGGTTTGTACGGGTTCGGTGAAGGCGGCGCTTATGAGGGCAAGCCGGCGTATGACGATCTAATCCAAGGCATGAGTGGTGTGGTTGACTTGATGCAGCGCCAATCCGACCAAGCCCGTTACCTACCCACCATCGCTGCTGACAAGACCTGTGCGCTGGTGGCCGTACAAGGCATCATGGCAGCCCTATTTCAGCGCGAGCGAACCGGTCTGGGTCAGTTCATCGAAATACCAATGTTCGAAACCATGACAGCCTACCTTCTGGTGGAGCATTTCTATGGCCACCACTTGGCAGACCGCCAAGAGCCAGCGGGCTACCCCCGCGCGCTGACCAAATGGCGACAACCCTATAAGAGTACTGACGGCTTGATCAGTGTCATGCCTTACACCGACCGGCATTGGCAACTCTTTTTTAAAGCAGCCGGTTACGATAACCATGCCAATGACCCACGGTTTACCACCATTGAAGCCCGCACTGAAAATATCGCCTTTGTCTACGAGACGTTGGGCAACATCATTAAGACCCAAACCACTGCATATTGGCTTGGTTTGTGCGAAACAAACCAGATTCCAGCAGCAGCGGTGAACCGATTAGAAGATTTGGAAAACGACCCTCATTTAAAAAGCGTGGGTATGTTTCAAGATGTCGATGATGAATTGGGTAACACCTATCGGTTTGTTCGTAACCCAGTGACCATGCAGTCATCAAAGGTAGCACCGGCTTTGGCGCCAAGATTGGGGCAACACACAGAGATGATTTTGCGTGAAGCGGGATTAAGCGATCAAACCATTGCGGCCATGATCGAAACAGGCGCTGCCAAACAACACAAATAGCGGCTGATACCCGGTCGACACTTAAAGAGACTAAACAAAAAGGCCACGAGCAAACGATCTTTGCTCGTGGCCAATCAATGGCTAGGTCAGC
>JAFMCG010000160.1 GCA_017857895.1 Burkholderiaceae bacterium
TTCACGTCGCACAAAAGCCATTGACTTTTTGTTGCTCGGTGGTGGCCTGGCCGCAGCAACAGCGGCTCAAACATTACGACAAGAAGGCGCACAGGGTCGCATCGTTATCGTCAGCGAAGAGTCCATTGCACCCTACCAACGTCCCCCATTATCAAAAACGTCATCGCGCCCCAATCAACCCCTTGAACCGAAATTTGTTATTGATGCAGCCAACCTATCTGCGCTTAACATTGAACTCATATTGAACACGACCATCACGTCCATAGACACCACGAAAAAATCAGTGCAACTGACTGGTGGACGTGATCTTTTCTATGACAAAGCACTCATCGCCACGGGTGCTTCACCCACCAAACTCGCCATACCGGGCACTGACTTGGAAGGTGTCCATTATTTGCGCACCTTCAAAGACGCTTTGGCGATCCGGTCTGATGCTCAGCACACCACCCGATCCAAATCGACGGCCAAGATTCGAGCCGTTGTTATCGGTGGTGGTTTTATTGGCACAGAGATAGTCAGTCTACTGCGCTCGCTTGAGGTTGAAGTCACGTTAATTGAAGCCAAACAATTGCTCTACAAATTACACGCTGAAAATATTTCGAGCTTTGCAGAGACGATCCTAGCGAAAAACAACGTGCGTTGTATCATCGGCGATCCGCCAGCGGCCATTAAAGGCAGTGGACGCGTGAAATCAGTGCTGACAGAAAGCGGCGAAACGATCCCGTGCGACATGGTTGTCATTGGCGCCGGAGTCACGCCACGCACTGAGTTCTTACGGGGAACCGAGATTGGCTGTCGTGATGGTGTGGTGGTGAATGAGTATTTGCAAACAAACGATCCCTCCATTTATGCCGCTGGCGATGTCGCCTGTGTGTACCACCCGTTTTTTAAATCACAGTTTCGCGTTGAGCACTGGGATAACGCCATCAAACAAGGCCGGCTTGCGGCTCGTAATATGTTGGGGCGCCGTGAGCCCTACACCGCAGTGAGCTATTTCTACAGCCATATTTTTGACCAAAGCTTTAACTTAGTCGGGTTGCCGTCACCCAGCAATGAACGCATTGATCGGGGCTCTCTAGACTCAGGACAGTTTGAGGCGATTTATCTCGATCATGATGTGCCCTGTGCTTTTTTTACATTGGGTCGCTCATCAGCCAATACTCGAACGGCTGAAGACCTTATCCGTAACCACGTGGCTTTAAAGCGTTTTAAATCAGCGTTACATGATCCCGCGTTTGCGCTGGCGCAGATACCCGCGCCAGTGGTGTACGTGCTGCAAGGTGGCGGTGCCTTTGGCGCGTTTGAGTGTGGCGCTATTGATGCCTTACACAAACGCGGCATCAGACCTGATGTTGTGGCGGGCGTTTCAATTGGTGCTTTTAACGGCGCCATTGTTGCGGGTAACCCGGATCATGCGGGTGAAGCGCTGACGGCTTTTTGGCATGACCTATCGACCACCACTGCGTTTTCTGGTGATGAAGCGACGCGTCGCTTGTGGTCAAGTCAGCAAATCGCCCTGTTTGGTGTGCCTGGTTTTTTTGAGCCGCGCTGGACACAGATGTGGCAAAACTTTGGTCAGATACCCAGCCACTGGTCAAGCCTCTATGATTTTTCAGCGGCTAAAAAATTACTCCACCAGTATGTTGACTTTGACAAGCTCAAGCACAGTCCCGTGCGTTTACTCGTGACCGCTGTTGATGTGCAAAGCAGTGAAGTCGTTTTGTTTGACAGTTATCTTGACACGTTCACCGTTGACCACGTTTTGGCCAGTGGCAGTCTGCCGCCAGCATTCCCTTGGGTCACCATTGGTGGTCGACAATACTGGGATGCCGGTATTGTCAGTAATTCACCGCTGCAACCCACCCTGAACAGAATCGGCCATACCGGCAAAGATATTTATTTCATTGATTTATTTCCGGGTCATCGCGACAACCTACCTGAATCCCTCACAGAGGTCAGTGCTCGCCGCGATGAGATCGTGTTTTCTGATCGTCTGAAGCACGACGATCATCGACAAGACATCATCAATAACTATCAACAATTGGTGGCGAGCTTGATGGCTGAGTTACCACCCGAAAGCGCTCGACGTCTGTCCCAAGAACCACTTTATATTCAGTTGGTTGATCAAGCCAAACCCAACAAGCGTATTCGGATCACGCGCCACACCGACCCTGAACACCCTGCCCCCAAGGCTTATGACTTCTCTGCGCAAACGATTGCTCAATTGATTGCTGATGGTCAAAAAACCGTCGATGATGTTCTTGGCCCTTACCAAAAGTAATCGTTCAAACCGCTGGCTTACCAGTCATCAAGCGCTGACCCAATCGGTTTTCAAGGGTGGACAGACGCAGAGACAGCGTCGATTTGGGGATGCCCACCCTTTGAGCGGCGGCTGAAAAACTACCAGCATCGATCAGATGGGCGAACAACACCAAATCGTCGGCTTGGCCTGCGACCCACGGTGGGGATTCCAAACCATGGCGATTGTTTAACGGTCTGTTTAAAAGGGGCATGGCAACAACACTGTTTCATATTTGGAATAATAATACCCATAAACAGGGGTTTTTCTTTCATAAATGGCGCAATACACTGGGTCTGATACTTATTGATACCAAGCCAGCCTTTCAAACCCAGGGTCATCACCATGCAAATTCTTCAACTCAACACCAGCGCAAGATCTGTCGGCGCCAATTCGACCAGCGTGGCCGATCTCATCACGACGCGATTAAAGCAAAAGGCTCCTGAGTCACACCTGTGTCTGCGTGACATGGCACGTGATCCCCATCCCATGCTCGATGAGCCGGCTTTAAATGCGATGTTCACACCAGCCGATCAACGATCAGAAGCGCAACACGCCCGCATGGCACAAGATGATGCACTCATTTCTGAAGTTCAAAACAGCGACATCATTGTGCTTGGCGTACCCATGTATAACTTCGGTATTCCCGTTCAGCTGAAGTCGTGGTTTGATGCCATCGCCAAAGCCAGTGTGACGTTTCGATACACCGAAAACGGCCCAGTTGGTTTACTCACGGGTAAAAAGGTTTACGTTGCACTGGCCCGTGGCGGCATCTATCGCGACACGCCCAACGACACGCAGGTGCCTTACCTAAAGTTGATGCTCGGTTTTCTGGGGATAACAGATGTGCATTACATTTATGCTGAGGGATTTGCCATGGGGCCTGAGGCAGCTGCCAACGCCATGCAAGAAGCCAAACAACAGATCAGTGATTTGTTTGCCTAAATCAGGAGCAAAAAAATGAACACCCAAACAACAGCCACCTCCCGCCAAGTAGAAAACTTGGTTCAGGGCGTGCAAACCTCTGATGGCGCAGGCGTAAAACTCACACGTGTGCTGACCCAGTCGCTGCAACGACGTCTAGACCCCTTTCTGATGCTCGATGCATTTCGCAACGACAACCCAGAGGATTACATGGGTGGGTTTCCCAATCACCCCCACCGCGGGTTTGAGACCATCACCTACATGATTGCCGGACGTATGCGACACCGCGACAGCGCCGGTAACGAAGGGCTACTTGGCCCGGGCGGTGTGCAATGGATGACAGCAGGTAGCGGCCTGATTCACTCCGAATTGCCAGAGCAAGAAGATGGCCTGATGGAAGGCTTTCAACTCTGGTTGAACCTACCAGCGCAACACAAAATGATCAAGCCCAGCTACCGGGATATCTCACCACAGAACATTCCCGAATACATCACCGAGTCGGGTGTTCGCGTGCGTGTGATTGCAGGCACCAGTGGCGGCACTGCTGGTGCGGTGCAAAGGCCTGATACAGAGCCACTGATTCTTGACGTGCACTTGCCTGCCAACAGCACCTTTGTTGCCAACATCCCCGCCGGTCATCACGCCTTCACCTACACCTATCGGGGCGATGCCTCGATTCAAGGCCAGGCTGTGCCCGATCGACACATGGCCATCCTCACGGACAATGGTGCCGACTGCGTTCAACTTGAAAGCTTGGTTGCGACCCAATGCCTCATTGTGGCCGGTAGGCCATTGGCTGAGCCCATCGCCCAGTACGGCCCCTTTGTGATGAACACTGACGAACAGATTCAGCAAACCTTGCAAGACTACCGAGCCGGTAAGTTTGAGGCGGCCGTGGTGCAGTCTCTTTGATCGCCACCAAGCGAGCATTTTTTTAATAACACTCGCTTGGTCTTTAATTGTGCGTCTTAGATTCAAATACGAAGTGCAACACGTTTTAAAGACTGGTTAGACATTGACTGTAAACCACAGGCGATGACACCGGTACCCCAGC
>JAFMCG010000161.1 GCA_017857895.1 Burkholderiaceae bacterium
TTGGCAACATGGGTTTCCATCCCTACACCTACGCTGTCTTCGGGATCATGGGTGACAAAGCCGTCGACGAGGTTATCAAACACCTAGCCCCACGCTTTGATCGCTGGTTTTGCGCCTCTCTACCGACAGCGCGCGCCATTACTGGGTCGGATTTGAAGGCCCGCGTTGAGTCAGTGCTTGCCAACACCAAGGTAGAGATTGATCCAGCGCCCACCGCTGAATCTTTTGATGATCCCCAAGCGGCATTTGAAGCGGCCTGTCAGCTTGCCCAACCGGATGATAGAATCGTCGTGTTTGGATCGTTTTTAACTGTCGCCGGGGTTTTACCCAAAGCCATTCGCCGGTCGAATGGTTGACTAATTCCTCACATCCATAAGGTCAGGTCATGGGTTTGTTTTCCAAAAAAGAAGCGGGATCAACGCGCCGACAAGCCGCGAGACCACGGCCCTCCGTTTCTAGTGAGGCCCAAGCGGCTTTGTTACGAGTCAAGGCGAGGCGCCGGTTAACGGGTGCTGTGGCACTGGTGCTTGCTGTTGTTATTGTTTTACCGATGCTGTTAGACGGCGAACCCGAACCGGTTCCCAGTGGCATTAACATCACCATTCCCAGCAAGAGTCAGCCCCTTGAGCCTTTGACAACCACTGCCATTGAAACGCCCGTCAATGCAGGTGCCGATACGCCGGTGTCAACCACCAAGCCAACACCAACAACACCCTCAACGCCAGTTACCCCTGCTGCTGTTGAGAGACCGTCGGCGGCGACCACGCCAACACCCACACCCCCTGTGACCCGAGAAGCACCGATCGTTGCCGCGCCTGCCGCAGCCCAGACCAAACGAACTGACGATGGTAGCCGTGCATTAGCGTTATTAGCGGGTCAATCGCCCAGCACAGCAGCCCCTGCTGCCGCAGCCGGTGAATTTGTTGTACAAATTGCCTCATACAGTACGCAAGAAGACGCTCAAACACGTCGTGACAAACTCAGGGGCGAGGGCGTTTCTAATGCTTTTGTTGAGCAGGGAACCATTGAGGGTAAAAACGTGTTTCGTCTGCGCGTGGGACCTTTTGTGTCTAGGGATGCCGCCCAAGCCGCCCAGACCCGTCTTCGCACACTGGGTTACAACAACGGCTTCATCACAGCGAAGTGACTGCTTTTGACTTCATTTTGCTTGGCATCATAGGCACTTCGATGTTGCTCGGTGTCTGGCGTGGTTTGATCAAAGAATTAATGTCTTTAGTGGCGTTCGGTTTGGCTTTTTTAGCGGCCATCTGGTGGGGTCCTGATTTATCATCATTTGGCATACTGCATTGGGTCAAGCACGACTATTTAAAGCTCGGCATTGCCTACGCTTCGCTATTTATTGTGACGCTTTTGGCCGTCGGGATTCTGAACATGGCGCTGGCAGCCATGATTAAAAGCACGGGGTTGTCACCCGCTGATCGCGGTTTGGGTGGCCTTTTTGGACTGTTAAGGGGCGTTCTTCTTTTGCTTGTTTTGGTGACGATTGCCGGCTACACACCCTTGATTGAAGAGCCATGGTGGAAGAACGCCATGTTTTCTAAGCAAATGGTGGGTGTTATTCAACAACTCAAGCAACGAATGCCTGAACCCATAGACCAATGGCTACCGTATTAAGTAAAAACGACTTCTAAACTTTTCATCAAATTTACCTGGACCACAAGTCCAATACTCGGGATTCATTATGTGTGGCATTGTTGGTGTTGTAGGACGTGGACTGGTCAATCAATTGATTTATGACAGTTTGTTACTGCTGCAGCACAGGGGACAGGATGCCGCTGGCATCGCCACCTCTGATGGCAATCTTTTCAACATGTTCAAAGGGCACGGCTTGGTGCGGGATGTTTTTCGCACCCGAAGCATGCGCTCATTGCCTGGGTTTAGCGGCATCGGTCAGGTGCGTTACCCAACAGCTGGCTCAAGTGACAGCGCGGAAGAGGCGCAACCTTTTTACGTTAATGCGCCATTTGGATTGACTTTTGCGCACAATGGAAACCTCACCAACTGGTTGGAGCTTCGCGAGTCATTGTTTCGCGTTGATCAGCGTCATATCAACACCAACTCTGATTCGGAAGTCTTGCTCAACGTGTTGGCTCACGAACTTCAAAGATCAGCCAATGGCGTGAGTTTGGATGAGGGGGCCATTTTCCGGGCCGTGACGGCATTACATAGCCGAGTCAAAGGGGCTTATGCTGTCGTGGCACAAATCTCAGGCTATGGCTTGCTCGCCTTTCGTGACCCACATGGCATTCGGCCACTTTGCTTAGGTCGTTTCGAATCCCCTGAAGGCACCGAATGGATGGTGGCTTCTGAATCGGTGGCACTCGAAGGCTCTGGGTTTGAGTTTGTTCGAGATGTCGAACCAGGCGAAGCCATTTTTATTTCGCTTGACGGCAAGCTTTCGAGCCAACTGTGTGGCCCTAATGTGCCATTCGCACCCTGTATCTTTGAATATGTCTATTTTGCGCGGCCAGACTCAGTCTTAAGTGGTGTATCAGTCTACGGCGCCCGATTACGCATGGGGGAATACCTTGGCGACAAACTGGCGCGGTCAATTCCGCTCGGGGATATCGACGTGGTAATGCCCGTTCCTGACTCGTCAAGACCTGCTGCGATGCAATTGGCCTCAAGACTCAATCTAGAGTACCGCGAGGGTTTGATTAAAAACCGCTACGTGGGACGAACTTTTATCATGCCTGGTCAGGCGATTCGCAAAAAGTCTGTTCGCCAAAAGTTAAATACGATTGGGCTGGAATTCAAAGGTAAAAATGTCTTGCTGGTGGATGATTCCATCGTTCGCGGAACAACGAGCCGTGAAATCGTTGAAATGGCTCGCGCGGCCGGCGCCAATAAGGTTTACATGGCGTCTGCTGCACCACCCGTTCGCTATCAAAATGTCTACGGTATCGACATGCCAACGCAAGATGAGTTGATCGCCACTGGGCGCGATGATCAAGAGATTTCTAGGATTATTGGTGCCGACGCGTTGATTTATCAAGACATTGAAGACATGAAAAAGTCAATTTCCGACTTAAATCCTGCGCTAACAAATTTTGATACCTCATGCTTTACGGGTGAGTATGTGACTGGCGACATCACACCCGAATACTTGGCCCGAATTGCCATCCCGCGTGATGGCCCCGAGCGCGGCACGGGTTTGCAATTTAACTTGGGCTTTGCTGCCAACGACTACTGAATATCAAGCCAGACCAATCCGCCACCCGTCAAAAGGAATGACACATGAAGGATTTGGGCTTCCCCCGTTTTCTGGGATTGCTCGGTGCCATCCTCTTGTTGGCTTTGGGGGGCAGCTTTCAAGCGAAAGCGACACCAACAACGTACCAGCCAGAGGCCATTGTCGTGGCGACTGGGATATACGCTATCATCGGCCCACTGGATCAACGTAGCCGAGCAAACGCTGGTTTGAATGCCAATTACGGCTTTATCGAAACGCCTTCGGGCGTGATCTTGATTGATAGTGGTGCCAGCCATTTTGCGGCAGCTTTGATCGAACAGGCCGTTAAAAAAGTCACGGACAAGCCCATTAAATGGGTTTTAAATACCGGCTCGCAAGACCACCGCTGGTTAGGCAACGGCTACTTTAACGAGCGGGGTGCCGAAATTCATGCCATGACACCCACGGTGAACACGCAACGCGAATATGCCGCACAGCAAATAGAAAGCCTCAAACGGTTTGTGGGCGATCAAATGACTGGGACCAAACCCGTATTTGCGCAGACCATGCACAATGCGCCGTTGACGTCACTGGTTATTGATGGTGTCTCGCTCGAATGGCTTTCAACCAATGCGCACTATCCTGGTGACAGCATGATTTACTGGCCACAAGGGTCGGTCATGTTCACCGGTGACTTGGTCTACGTTGATAGGTTATTAAGTATCTTGCCGCAATCTAACGTTCGCCAGGCGGTGCTCGCTTTTGAGGCGTTGACCAAAAAATCACCCGCTGTCCTGATACCTGGTCACGGGCGGGTGACTGATTTGGCCCAAGCGCAGAGCGAGACAGGGGATTACTACCAATTTTTAATTGAAAACGTCGGGACGGCAGCACAAGACATGAGTCCCATGACAGAAACATTGGATAAGTTTGCGACACCGAAAGCCTTCATGCACTTACAGAATTTTGAAGCGCTGCATCGTGCCAACATGAATCGTGTCTTTTTGGATTTTGAGGCAAACCCTTAAC
>JAFMCG010000162.1 GCA_017857895.1 Burkholderiaceae bacterium
GGGTTACCCGAACGGGCCGCACCGTTACCAACAGCCCCATGGCGCACATGGTCGACATAAGTGTCGTCACCCGCTGTTGGCCAATGGTGTTCAAAGTCATCCAAAAAGGCTGGCCAATCAAGCGCCAATTGGTGTTGCTCGAAATAGCGCAACGGGAACGAAAAACCATGGTCAATCCCAACCACAGTCTTAATATCTTCATTCAATCGATCGGCCAACCACATCGCGATCCCTCGACGGTTCCAATACTTACTACCACCGGCGGGTGGCAATATTTCAACGGCACCATTTTTTTCTGTGGCCAGATAGACGCGCAAGCCCTTCAAACCCGAGGATGGTGTGGCGGCACCCGAATAATCAATGCCGATATACCGTTTAAATCTCGCCATAACTTAATTCCTTACCGAAGCGCTTACAGAAGCAGCGTAAAAGTGCGGTCATTGCATGGGTTTAAACCGCACTCGGTAGCGTCCCATCGGAAAACGCAACAACCACCAAACAGACACAAAACACTGTAAAAACAATATCAGTGCGGCCATGAGTAACTCAAGCCATACAAAGTCGGCGAGCATAGCAAAAAATAGGTAAATAAATTGCTGCAAGGCAATGGCTGCGATTTGAGTCAACATCACCCGCCAAAGCACCCCGATCGCCAATGACACGGCAATCAAATTGGTCAGTTCAACCGCGGCATCACCTTTGAACAAAACCGCATGGTGTTTTTTTAATGCGCTTGGCAATGCAAATTTAAAAACCATCACCACAACTGCAAATAAAAAAAACGGAATCATGAGTGGTGATGCCTCGCCACGCTCAGACAGACCGAGCAATGGGATCAACAAAATACCCATGAGGATGGTAATAAAGACGCTGAGCTTCATTGCTATGGCGGTTAGACCTGTCAGTTTCATGCCCCGAACCTTAAATATTGGTTTTAAACGCAAGCAAGCGAAAAGGCTCACCTTAGCGTACGAACATTAACCGAACCAAGGCCATAGAAAAAGGTAACGGGTATTAGAACTAACGCGTACCAAATTGATTGGCTGGGGCCGTTGTAAGCCAAAGCTCACGATGCCAAATACGTGTCATGCTCAAAGCACCCAGTAGACCAATCAATGAATACAAACTGATTGTTCCACCAAAACCAATCATTTCGATCAAGGGTCCTGACAACATCAATCCCAATGGCAATCCCAAAATCGCCAGAATCCGGATCCCCATGACTCGCCCCCGATAAGCGGGCTCAGTGCTTTGCAGCATGACGGCCACCAACGGTGTGACGCAGAGACTTTGGGCCACACCCATCAACATCAAAATCACGATGCCAACGCCGCTGTTTTCGTTGAAAGCAAAAACCCCACCTAAGGAAAACCAGATCGCAGCGCTGATAATCATCAAACGCCCTGAACCCATCGCCACTCGGTTGCTGCTGATGGACAATGACCCAACCAATGAACCGAATGCATAGGCGGCCCCGAGCCAGCCCAGCATTGCTTGAGGGGCTTGATAAACATTATTGGCAACGTAAGGCAGCAGACCAATACCAATCGGGTAAGCAAACACATTGATCCAAAAAGCCAAACCGGTCGTACCGACCAATTCGGGTCTAGCGCTGACATACTTAAACCCCAGTCGCAAGTCCTGAAGTGGTGACGATGGGGTTCGTTTGGCCAGTAACTGCCGGTCGGCGCCTGCCACCCCAAAGGACAACAACAAACAAATCAAATAAAGGCCTGTGATCATCACATAGGCCACTACCATGCCGTACGCCGCGAAAATCCCAACGCCCGCCAAGGCACCGACCATGCGAGCTGAGTCAACCGTGATACGTGAAATACCCAAGGCCCCAACCAATTGGTGTGGTGGCAAAGCTTGGCCAATCAAGGCGAATCGAATCGTGATGTCACAGGGCCGCAAAACCCCAACCACGATGGCCAAACCGATTACCACCATCGGCGTCAGTAAGTCGAAGGCGGCTAACACCAACAGCACCACTGAAATCAGCACAAAAACAATTCGCATGGCGATGAAAAGTGTTTTGTAGCCCCAACGATCACCCAACACACCGATAAAGGGCGAAATGGCTGCGCCCACGAATTGCAGTGAGCCATAAACCACCAACAAAAATACCGAACCTGACTCAACCAGAACGAACCACCCCAGAATCAGGACTTCCATTTCGAAGGCCCAAGAAGCCGCCAAGTCGGCAGGCCACTGATAGCGGTAACTCCGAACTGAGAAAGGCGCTAGCGCGGAAGCTTTCATAAAGTAGGCAAATAGCGCTGACGCATGGCTTCGCGCGACTCAGCGGGTCCCTCTAACTGAAGTTGTGCTTTGATCATTTCTCCCATTGAGGGCAGTACCGAGCGATCGACCTGCGCCTGCTGGTCCCAAAGATGGGATCGCATCACCGCTTTCGCACAATGCAGATAAGCCTCTTGGACTTTGATTTGAATCACAAGCTTTGGGCGGCGTTGCTCGCCCTCAAACAGATCAAGCAAGGCAGCATCGGACAGTAACGCCGCTGCTCCGTTTATGCGCGCCATTTCTTCCACCCCAGGGATCATAAAAAGCAAACCAACCTGGGGCTTAGCCAAAATATTCTCAAGCGTGTCTAGTCGGTTATTGCCCGATGAATCAGGCACCAGCAGTGTATGCGCATCCAAAATTTTGACGAACCCGGGCGCCCCTCCCCTGGGAGAGGCGTCTAGTTGCTGCGCTGCGTCTGCACTGGCCATCACCAGAAAGGGGGATAGTTCGATAAAACGCCCAATATGCTCATCAATGCAACCGATGTCCTTGCGGATAACACGAGCAGCTGGCGCATCATAGATCGCGCGCAGGGCCTGAAGCGTGGTGATTTGCATACGGCGTGGTGCCTTGTCTTCGGTCAGCGTGAGGGCAAACTTATCGCTTACTTTGGTTTTGCGTATTTTGGGGCATTGGCTTGGGTGACGTCAATGCTATTGCCGCCTGACTCAATAAGCATTGAGCCATGCGGCAAGACCTCCTTACAATCACTTCTTAGCGTCAGGTCCAATCAACTTTGAGAACTTCGCCATTTCAGACTTGATAAACGCCGCATACTCGGCAGGGCTTGAAACTTCGATCACCCCATCGATCACGTCAAGGCGCTTTTTAACCTCTGGGTCAGCCAAACTGGTCTTCAACGCTTGGTTAAGTTTTTCAACCACGGCCACAGGCGTACCAGCCGGTGCCAAAACACCCCACCAAACCACGGCATTGAAGCCTGGGAAACCTTGCTCAGCGACGGTCGGCACATTTGCCAAAGAGGTCATGCGCTTCTCACCAGAAGTTGCGAGCAGTTTCACACGGTTACCGTCAATCAAAGGCTTTAACTGTGACATTCCGGTGAACACCAGATCCACGTGTCCGCTTGCCACGGCTGTTGCCGCTGCACCCGACCCCTTAAAGGGTACTTTCACCATTTTTATGCCCGTGGCGTCGATAAACTGGCCTGCTGCCAAATCAGTTGCCGATCCCTCACCGCCTGTTGCCACCGTTAACTTGTCAGGGTTTTGCTTGCCGTAAGCAATGAGTTCCTGAACGTTGTTGTATGGCGCCTGAGCATTTGCGGCAAAACCCATGCCATAAGTGATCAGTTTGGCAACGGGCGCAAAGGAGCCAGGGGTCTCGTAAGGCATATTTGCCCTGAGATACGGGTTAGCCGCAATGGCTTGGCTGACAAATAGCACGGTGTACCCATCAGGGTCCGCTGAGGCCACCTGCTGAGTGCCAATCACAGTACCGCCGCCGCCTTTGTTTTCAATAATAACGGGCTGTTTCAATACCTGGCTAAGCTCGTTTGACCAAGAACGGGCAATGTAGTCACCACCGCCACCCGCTGAGAACGGCACGACAACCTTAATCGGTCGTTCAGGATATTTATCCCCACCAAAAGCCGATCCTGCTGGAATTAGCGCCACTGCACCAATAACTACCAATAGTTTTTTTAACATGCTGTCTCCTCGTTCTGGGTTTTTTGATTAATCGTCAAAACGTCTGCGCTTGGTCGATCATCAGCCCTATGGTTTATCACAAAGTTTCACCTCACAGAGCTTGTATACGCATACGTCGAAACTCAACCGTACCGTAGACGGTAGATAGCGCCCTCCTGTACATTGAAGGTCGGTCAATTTTTTCGGCGCATTGCCGCCTTCTAGTCAATGAAATCACCACTCGAAGTC
>JAFMCG010000163.1 GCA_017857895.1 Burkholderiaceae bacterium
TTGTTAACCCTTCATACCCTAGAGGGCCGTACCACTTTGTCGATCGCGAATTTTTTATTATTTCCTACCGCACCGACGAAAAGTTATTACGTCAAGTGGTGCCTGAGCCGTTGACGATTGATGATCCCATCGTCAGTTTCGAATTCATTCGGATGCCCGACTCGTCAGGATTCGGTAACTACACCGAATCAGGTCAAGTCATTTCGATCATTGACGAACAAGGCCGCAAAGGCGGCTACAGCCACATGATGTACCTCGATGATGAATCACCGATTGCGGGCGGCCGTGAACTGTGGGGATTCCCTAAAAAATATGCCTCTCCCAAGCTTGAAGTCGCCACTGACACGCTGATTGGCACACTTGACTACGGTCCTGTGCGAATCGCAACAGGCACCATGGGCTACAAATACGAGACTTTGGATATGGCTTTAGAGCAGAAAAAGATGGCGGAATCACCCAATTATCTGCTTAAGATCATCCCCCATGTCGATGGCACCGCCCGCATTTGTGAATTGAACCGCTATTACTCACAAAACGTGACCGTCAAAGGTGCTTGGACCGGGCCAGCGAAACTGGAATTGTTCCAACATGCGCTGGCACCAATCGCCGACTTACCCGTGCTTGAGATTGTCGGCGCCAAACATCTTTTGTGCGACCTTACTTTGGGGCTCGGCGAGGTGGCGTTCGACTACTTGAAGGCGTAGTAACTGCTTTTTTAGCAACCTGTTTGCGAGCAGTCGTTTGACGCACGGGGGCCTTACGGGGTCCCGTTGCTTTTTTAGCCACTGGTTTAGTGTCACTAACTGGTGCACCACGAAACTGCGACGACGACGTGCGCTTGTGCGTGTGGATATCGAAGGTCACGAAGTTTTCGCCCTCAGCCGGCAACTCTAAACACGGGGCATACCCGATGGTTTCGTCCATGTCATCGAGACCCGTTTGCCAGTGCTGACGCATCGACTCCGCACTGAATTGAAAGTCTTTGTAATGGCCCTCAGCCCGCTTGTTTTTATAGATCAAATGAATCACGTTGTAACGGGCACCCAGCATGTGACGGGCCATTTGATCAAACCACGGGTCCTTTGCTTTGACTGCCGCTGGAATTCGCTCAATCGTCTCATAAAATACTTTGCGCATGCGTTGCATCATGTGAACGGCATTGGTTACCGTGCGAGTTCGACTGGAGTACTGGATATCCTTTTGGCGTTCGGTCACTGTCAAGATGTCAGTGGGCAATGCGCCTTGGGAGCTCCAGACATCCACTTGGAACACCAAGGTGTCGCGCCGATGCGGATCGCCTAGCACATACTCTAATGGAGTGTTTGAGACGCAACCACCATCCCAGTAATACTCACCATCAATTTCCGTGGCAGCAAAGCCTGGCGGCAATGATCCCGAAGCCACGAAGTGTTTGGGTGTTAGTTTTTCGGTTTTGGAATCAAAATAAACAAAATTGCCTGTCTCGACATTGGTCACACCCAAAGACACACGGGTTTCACCGCTGTTGATACGGTCGAAGTCGGCAAACTTCTCTAACGTTGCGATCAGTGGTGTGGTGTCGTAGAAGCTGATTTGGTCGGGGGTGCCACTACCTGGGGCCATGAATCTGGGTTTAAAAAAACCTTCTTGTCCATTCATGAGCGCTGACATGGCCGCCATTGAACGAAACATACTTTGGCCCATGTCGCCCATCATGCTGGCCATGGGCACACCCGGCGATCCGAGCAAGTCGTGCTGTGCGAGCGTTTGCGCCGGCATCCAAGGCTGGGCAAACATTGCTGGGCTACAAATCGTGTCCCAGAAGTCGCGCAGGCGTTGGACACGATCTTTGGGCGCATTACCCGCAATGATTGCACAATTTAGTGCACCAATCGAAATGCCAGCCACCCAATTGGGATGAATGCCAGCGTTGGCCAAACCTTCATAGACCCCCGCTTGATAGGAACCCAGCGCCCCCCCGCCTTGTAGCACCAAGGCTACTCGATGGTAATCGGGTAATTCAAGTGTCGTTTTTTTCATGCTGGGTACTCCTATGATTCCGTGCGGCGAAACACCAACTTATCGGGGGTCGATACTTCCGGCGCAAAACAATAGCCTTCGCTGTTAAACATCGATAGCTTTTCAGGACTATCGATGCGGTGCTCAACAACGTAGCGCGCCATCAGACCTCGAGCTCGTTTGGCATAGAAACTGATGATTTTCCAGACGTCACTTTTTTGATCTTGAAACACGCAATCGATCACCTTAGCTTTTAACACCTTTCGGTCAACGGACTTGAAGTATTCTTCGGACGCCAAGTTAACAATCACAGGATTTTTGTCTTTTGCCAAGCGCTCGTTGAGGTAGGGCGCGATCTTATCCTTCCAAAAATCGTATAGGGTTTTACCTGCTGGGTTGGGTAGTTTTGTTCCCATCTCGAGACGATAGGGTTGCATCAGATCGAGTGGCCGTAGCACCCCATACAAACCGCTCAAAATGGCAACGTGCTCCTGAGCCCATTGCAAATCTTCTTCAGACAGGGTCGGCGCCTGAAACCCTTCGTAGACATCGCCATTGAACGCCAGCGCGGCAGGCCGGGCGTTGGTTTGCGTGAATTTTTCAGACCAACCCGTATAACGGTCCACATTAAGTTGCGCCAAAGCCGGGCTCAAGGACATCAAGCCCGCCACTTCCGACGCACTCTTCTTTTTCAGCACCTCAATTAACACGCGTGCCTCAGGTACAAACAGTGGATCTGTGTGCAGCCGGGTTGGCAGCGGTGAGTCGTAATCCAATTTTTTGGCTGGAGAAAGTAGAAACAGCATAAAAGCACCCCAAAAATCACGTCAATGAGTAAAGATAACAAACCTTTCAACCAAGGTCAGCCTCGCACCGAAAAGGTCGCTGCCCCGACTCCAAAGGAGGGCACGGTTAGTGCTAAGATAGCGACCTCGAGCGGAGAGGTGGCAGAGTGGTCGAATGTACCTGACTCGAAATCAGGCGTACGGTTTTCCCGTACCGTGGGTTCGAATCCCACCCTCTCCGCCATTACCCCTTTTACCCCTCACGATTCCACCACATACCACCCACAATCCACCACGGTGTTTCCCTATTAAACAAGACGGAAACTGAATACCGTTCACGGAACACTCACAATCCACCACGAAACGACTACGATCTGCGTTAGGTGGAATACAGATCCCATTCCACCTTTTGAATCAGAGAGGAATCCTCATGGGTGGAATCACAGCAAAGGAAGTGAACAGTCTGCAGTCTGGCGAGAAGATCAAGGTCGGAGCTAGCCGGGTTGGCATAACCGCTCACGTTGACTGCCTCCGCTAAATGGCGCTTGATGACGAATTTTTCTACAAAGAGGGCATGACAAAACCAGACTCGTTAGATTTACACCTACCCTGGAGACGAACTGTAATATTTTTTAGGCGTCTCGTGCGGATTTGGGTTCGCCCTAGATGTGCACGTCGATGCGACCGGCTGGTCCCCATTCAAACACGCCCAAATATCGAGCTCATTAGGCAGAACTGACTGCACTTTATGCATCTTATTCCTGTTATTACATATTGCTTATCACGGATCTAAGTGCCAACGGTATTGTGTTCCAAACAAAAGCGACAGCCAACATGGCTATCGTTGACGGAGACAAACCGCTGAAATATCAGCATAAGGTGCAAGCATGCTATTGAGCCAACCGGGGCAAATCGGATCACTGAAACTCAAAAACCGGGTGCTGATGGCACCCATGGGAACCAACTACAGCACCACGGACGGGTTATCCACGCAACGAGACTGTGAGTATTACGCCGAACGTGCCAAAGGCGGGGTAGCGATGATCATGACAGAGGCCATGATCGTGACTGAGGCTGCCCGCTCGCACCACAACTCGCTGTGTTGCTTTCATGATCGATTCATTCCTGGCCTGTCCAAGCTAGTCGAGAGCATCAAAGCGCATGACTGTCATGTGTTTGGCCAGTTAAATCATCGAGGCGCCCTATTGCGGCGCATGGTGTTGAACATGGAGCCGGTGGGGCCATCGGACTGGATCAATCCGAACACGGGCGACGCCGTTCGCGCATTGTCCGTACCAGAGATTCATGAGATCCAATCACTCTTCGTTCAAGCAGCCAAGCGCCTTTGGATTGCTGGCTACGACGGCATTGAACTGCATGCTGGCAATGGCTATCTGTTTCAGCAGTTTTTTACCC
>JAFMCG010000030.1 GCA_017857895.1 Burkholderiaceae bacterium
TTACCCTCAGTCGGCAATGGCCCACGATTGACCCTGCCAAATTCATGGCGACCGCCTCCCAAGGGACGAACACGCCCTCGGTGGCCATGCTGATGGTTTCGAGTCCTTGATAGCCACAAGGGTTGATGCCTAAAAACGGTGCCAAATCCATGTCAACGTTTAGGGCGACCCCGTGGTAGGTGTAGGCTTTGCGTACTTTGATGCCAAGCGCTGCGATTTTGGCGATTCGTCCATCGGGGCGTGGCAAGTAGACGCCCGGCGCGCCAGGCTCGCGCCGCGCTTGGGTTAGTCCATGGCTGCTTAGGGTGTCGATCAAGGCCTGCTCAAGGGCCTGAACCATTGCTCGGATCGTCAGTGTTGTGCGCTTGAGGTCAGCCATCATGTAGATCACCACTTGGCCGGGGCCGTGATAGGTGACTTGTCCGCCACGGTCCGATTGAACCACGGCAATATCCGCACGATTGAGAATATGTTCTGGGTTACCCGCTTGCCCCAAGGTGTAAACCGGGCTGTGCTCAACCAACCAAAGCTCATCAAGATCATCTGGCTGGCGCCTCGCTGTGAACGTTTGCATGGCTTGGAAAACAGTGGCGTAGTCGGCCACCCCAGGCCAACGCCACACGCCTGCCATGGGCGTCATCACACGGTTCACTAGAGTACGACCGACACCAAAGGGTGAGCGTGCAGGGCGTGATACAAAGCGTCTAACTGCTCGCGTGAGGTGGCTCTCACCGTGAATGTCAAACCCACATAGTTGCCTGCCTTGCTCATTCGGACTTCAAGCGTGTTGGGATCAAAGCCTGGGTCGTATTCGAGCACGACATTGGTGAGGGCTTGGGCCAACGTGGGATCCTGCTTACCCATGACTTTGATCGGAAAGTCAGAGGGGTAATCAATCAGCGAGGTTTTATGGGTATCGGTCATGCCACCGTGCCAAGTTTTGCGGCGGACAAGGCTGCAATCCGCTGATCATAGGCCTGTCGCAAGCGCTGGTAAATTGGTCCAGGCTTACCCGTACCAACCGCCTTTTGGTCGAGCGCGACGATGGGCAAAATCTCGCGAGTAGCAGAAGACAGCATCAATTCATCGGCATTGTTCACTGTCGTACGGTGAATGGGCTCGAGGTGAAAGGCAATGCCTTGCTCTTGGCAGAGCTCTTCGAACAAGCCATAACGAATGCCTTCAAGCACCAAGTTGTCTTTTGGTGGGGCATAAACAGCATTATTTTTGACCACCCAAATATTGCAAGAAGCGCCTTCGGTTAGATAGTCATCGCGAAACTGAACGACTTCATCAACACCGGCTTTGACAGCCGCTTGCTTAGCCAAAACGTTCCCGAGTAAGGAAACCGATTTGATGTCGCAATGCAGCCAACGCTTGTCTTCAAGACTAATCGCCCGCAAGCCTTGCTCACGTAATGCTTGTGAGGGCGCAGTCATGGGCGCCGACATGGCGAACACGGTGGGCTTGACTGGCGGGTTTGGGAAGGCATGGTCACGTTTGGCCACGCCGCGCGTGACTTGGATGTAGACCATGGCGCAATCTTGAGTCGTATCGAGCGCAACCAAACCGGTGACCAAGTCAAGCCATTCTTGCCGATCCATGGGCGGTGTGATTTCGAGCTTGGCGAGACTGCGATCAAGTCGATTAAGGTGCTCAGTCATCCGAAAGGGTTGGCCGTGATAGATCGGCACAACCTCATAGATGCCATCACCAAAAATAAAACCGCGATCTAGCACAGAGATCGACGCTTCAGACAGAGGCACGAATGCGCCATTCACATAAACCGTTGGGTTACCACTCACACCTTGAATAAAGTCAGTCATCACAGTCGCAATTCATGCCGTCAAGTAAAAGGGTTGGACATCTATTAATGGTTTTAAACCCATGGTGCGCGACCATGGGGCTTACTGCAACCAGAGTTTAAATTGGTCAATGGCACGACCAAAAAATCCAGCCCGCTCCACCTGCACCAAAACATCGAGTGGCAGGACACGCAGCGGTTGGCCATCAAGGGACAGCGTCATCTGCCCGACGCGTTGCCCTTGGCTCAATGGCGCCAAAAGCGGGTCAGGACGTTGCGCCGTCACCAATACATCACCGGTTTTGCCGCGAGGGATGGTCACCAAGATGGGTAGTGGGCTACCGAGTGCGGCAAGCTCAGTGGTGCCTTCCCAAACACGGGCTTGGATGGCGGGTTTATTGGCATCAAAAAGTTTGACTGAATCAAAGTTTTGAAAAGACCAGTTCAGTAACTTTAAGCTTTCTTCAGCACGCGTTGCTTCGCTTTCGGCGCCCACGAGCACACTGATAATCCGACGCTCACCGCGTTGCGCCGTGGCAATCAAGCAATACCCAGCTGCGGTTGTGTGACCCGTTTTCATGCCATCGACTGATGGGTCTGCCCACAATAATCGGTTACGGTTGTTCTGTTTGATCTTGTTATAGGTGAACTCACGCACGGCATACATTTCGTATTTTTCAGGATGATCCGCAATCATGCGCTGCGCCAAGATAGCCAGATCTTGAACCGTGGTGGTGTGCTCAGGGTCGGGCAAGCCGTTGGAATTTTTAAATGTCGTGTCCTTCATACCCAGCTCAATCGCTTTTTCGGTCATTTGCTGGGCAAATGCCGCTTCTGTGCCAGCGAGCAACTCAGCAATGGCCACGGAAGCATCGTTACCCGATTGAACAACGACGCCATACAGCAGCTCTTGAACCGTGACAGGTTTACGGGGCTCGATAAACATCCTTGAGCCAGGCGTTCGCCATGCTTTTTCCGAAACATTCACCTGTTGATCGGCGGTAATGCGATTTTCTTTGAGTGCTTCAAACGTCAGGTAAACCGTCATGATTTTGGTGAGCGAAGCAGGCTCGACTTCTTGGCTTGGGTTTTGCGAGGCAATGGTTTGGCCCGTGATGGCATCCACAACAATCCAAGCGCGCGCTGCTATCACGGGTTTAGAAATCGTTGAAACCGCGGCAACATCAACAAGGGCTGATGCCGTATTCGATGTCGACAGGCTCGTGGCGGCAGGGCTTGTGCTACTGCCCGAAACGGTGGTGGTTTGTGCAATCAGTGGCAGGGGTATCGCCAGTGAGGAAGCGCAAATCAGTGAAACACAGCGGCGGGAAAAACGATAAAACATGAGCACCTTCCGTCAAAAACCAGATCAATGTGTCATCTTACAAGGACTTAAGCCGGGTCTGCACCAATTGGCGCAGTATCAACAATTTCCCATGAAAAAAATGACCCGCATTGGGAATGACGACAACGGGCATGTCAATCGGGCGAGCCCATCGCATGACCTCTTCAAGCGGCACCACGTCATCATTTTCGCCGTGAACGATAAGCGCATCATCAGGGGCGCGGACCGCAATGCGAGTGTTTTGGTTATTGAAACGCAAAGCCGCTGACCCCGCCATGATCACCATATCAGGTAAGTGTTGACCGCTTTTTTCCCAGTCAGCATAAAGCTGTAATCCAATCGATGTGCCAAACGAAAACCCGCCTAACACCCATTTGCCCGCGTAGACTTCGGGATAGCGTGTTTTGAATTGTTCGACCAAAGCGGCCATGTCAGCACGCTCGCCCCGGCCCTCATCAAACTGACCCCCTGATAGGCCAATGCCTCGGAAGTTTGGCCTGAGCGCCAACAAACCCTCTTGAACACAGGCGCGTGCAATGGTGGTGACGACTTTGTTGTCGCGTGTACCGCCTTGCGCGGGATTAGGGTGCAGCACCAGTGCCCAACCCGTGGGCGTGGTTTCTGGCCAGTCTAGGGCGCAGTCAATGGGGCCTGCCAGGCCATCAAAAGTCGTGATTTCAGTGTGTGCTGCCATGATTACCCACAAGTTTTGCGGCGCGCGCAATTAGCCATTAGTAACGAACTTATATTCATGATTAACGCACCTTGGCAATCCACTGCGCGATTTGATTGACAGCCTCATCGGTGGCCACGCGTAACGCTTGGGAGCCTCCCTCGGCCGTATTGTCCTGAGCCTTGACGCTTCTCGTGACGCGGAATTGATCGAGCACTTGGTTGTTGGCGACTAAGACCACTTGTAGGGTGATCACCCCATCGCTGGTTTGACCGTCAGCACTAAAAACTTGCTCAAACTGTAGCAAGTTGGTGCGAACTTGTGCCATCTCAGCATTGACCTCGACAGTTAGCACGGGCGCTTGTCTTGAAAGCCGATCAAATAGTCTCTCGCGCACCATCACAGCCGGCGTCGCGGTCCAGCGTACCGTGGCGTAGGCATTGGGCTGACCGTTTTGACCGATGCGCCAGATCACTTTTTGTGATTGCAGTGTGCCGACCGCTGTCACAGGGGCCACGCCAAGAGGGGCTTTTGAAGCCGTGTCGATAGGCGTTTGATTCAGTGGTGAACCCAAATCCAACATCGTAGGCGCAGGTGGCACGTTGCCAATGCCGCAACTGGCCATGAGCAAACTCAAGCAACTGGTGATCAACAAACGATTCAATGTCATGGGCTATTACCTGCATTAAAACCCTCAAACCCAGGCTCGCCTGGGCCGGGACGCACTTGAGGTGCGCCAAACAAAACCGATTGGGGAGCACGCTCAAATTCTTGCGCGGTGGTGGTGAAAGATCGTGAGGCCTGAGAAATGCTTTCTATCATTTGACCAATCTGAGGCAGGGTCGATGATTGCAGTTGGGCTGCTGCGCGTTGCAGTTGTTTCAGGCTGCCAGAGGCTTGTTGGAATGGCCCGCTGGGACTGTTTAAAAAGTCGATGGTTTGTCCCGCTGAGCTTGTGAGTGACGTCAGTTCAATGGCCGCTTGATCAACGGTGCCCAGCGTGCCCTCTAGTCGTTGAACCAGCGCTGGTAGTGCTTTCAAGGTTGGTTCAAGTGCAGCCAGTGATTGGCTTAGCGACGCGGTCAGCAATTCTGTGTTTTTAAGAATCTGCCCAAAAGTCTTGGCGTTTTCAGCGGTGACGAATTGGTCCAGATGATCGAGCAGCATCTCGCCGTCTTCGAGCATGCCCACACCCGATTTTTGTAGTTTCTGAAAAAAACCAGGGCGCACAGGGATAACGTAGGGTTGCGCCTCAGATGAGCTCACTCGAGCCGGCGCATTGCCGTCATCACGCAGGTCAATGTTAGAGATGCCCGTGACGCCTTGTGTGCTGATCTCAGCCCAAGTGCCTTTGGTAATGGGGGTGTCGGGCAACACGCCGATGCGCAGTCGAATGGCACCAGGCTGGGCTTGGTCAATTTCTAACCCTTGCACTTGACCGACCGCCATGCCTTGGTAACGCACCTGTGATTGAATCGAAAGCCCGCCGACGGGCAGCGTGGAAAGGATTTCATAAGGGCTATAGGTCACGTCCTTACGTCCGAGCCAAATCGCGGTGATGGCGGCGGCAATCAAAAGAAACAGGACAAAAATACCGGCGAGCAACGCGTGACTTTTATTTTCCATGTGGCTGTTGGCTGGTTTCCTGGACTCGGTTCATTGGCTTTTCGGCCTCACCCATTGCTCGTGCACCTCTTTCACCATGAAAAAAGGCCTCGATAAATGGATGGTCGATTTGCATCACAGCCTCAATCGTACCCTCTACCAGTACTTTTTTGTCGGCAAGTACGGCCACTCGCGTGGCCAAATCACGAATCGTATCAAGATCGTGCGTCACCATAATGACGGTGAAACCCAGTTGGCTGTGAAGCGCTTTAATCAGTGACACAAATTCATCGGCACGCTGAGGATCCAAGCCAGCGGTTGGTTCATCCAAAAAAAGCAGCTCGGGATCTAACGAAAGCGCCCGTGCCAAAGCCACCCTTTTGATCATGCCGCCAGAAAGGTCCGATGGCATAAGGGCCGCGTCGGCCGGTGACAGCCCGACCCATGCCAAGCGCATCATCACGACCTCTTTTATCAGGGATTCGGGCAAGGTACGCACCTCGCGCAAGGGCAAAGCGATGTTGTCGTAGACTGGTAGCGCAGAAAATAGCGCCCCCGATTGAAACAACATGCCCCAACGCCGAGTCAATGCAATTCGCGCGGCACCTTGGTAAGAAGCAATCGGCTCACCAAAAACATCAATCGTGCCGTGTCGAATGCCCTGTAAACCCAATATAGCGCGCAGCAGCGTGGTTTTGCCCGAGCCAGAGCCACCGACAACGGCCACGATTTCGCCTTTGCAAACGGTCATGTTTAAGTGCTCGTGTACCACGTGACTGCCAAACGCCGTGGTGACGTCTTTGACAACGATAACCGTATCTCTTGTGGCCTCGATGGTGGCGGCGGTATTCGGATGCGTCACGACCTTAAATCCTCATCTGGCTAAAAATGACCGCGTAGATCGCGTCAATGAGAATGACGCCAGTGATGGCGGTCACCACAGAGGTCGTCGTGCCTCGGCCCAAGCTTTCCGTGTTTGGTTCGATGCGCAATCCAAAGTGACAAGCGACCAAAGCAATCCAGATACCAAAAGTCACGCCTTTAACCAGACCTATCCAATAATTGGTTAACCCAACCGCACGGGGCAGCTCTTGCACAAACCACATGAACTGTAAACCCAGCTCAAAGTGTGCGGCCATCATTCCACCCAACAACGCCATGGCATCGGTCCAAAGGACCAGTAAGGGCATCACAATGGCCAGTGCGATGACGCGCGGCAAGATCAATCGTTGACCGCGTGAGATACCCATGACTGCCATGGCATCGAGTTCTTGCGTGACGCGCATCACCCCGATTTGAGCCGTGATGGCCGATCCTGAGCGCCCTGCCACCAATATAGCCGCAAGGACCGGCCCCAATTCCCTCACGATCGAGACGCCGAGCAATTTGACGATAAATTGGCCTGCGCCAAACAGCGCCAACTGTTGTGCAGAGAGGTAGGAAATCACCACACCAATTAAAAAGCCAACCAGCGCGGTGATACCTAAGGCTTGGGCACCGGCGCGAAAAATTTGAGCTGAAATCTCCCGCCATGGGCCATGAAGGGGGCGCGCCAAAAGCGCCAAAAAATCCAAAACCAAACCGCCTGTTAGGCCTAGCAATTGACGGCCATGGTGCATGCCGAGTAACAGGCCTGCGCCGATGCGCCGCAGCCACTCAAAGGATTCGGCAGTGGGGACCTCCTTGAGCTGGGGCGCTTCGGTTGCCATCATCGCAAAAAGAGTGGCTTGACTCTCGGTCAGTGACAGCCCTTCAGGCACTTTTGCTTGCCAGCGGTGCCAGAGTAATTGCGCCCCCACAGAGTCCAGCACAGTATCGGGGTCTATGGCCCACGATGCGGCTCGCGGCACAGCGCGCAACAAACGTTGCCGGCGAGCGACCTCGCCTTTGGTTGAAAGTGCTTGTACATTCCAGCGCCCAGAAATCAGCCAATGCTGACCTTGATCAGATAAGGGAATGGATTCAGTTGGGGTTACAGCAACGTTCATGTGGGATACTAAATCGAATTAAAATCGTCATCAGACTCCTGTTATAGCCCATCATGCCTATCGCCGCAGTGTCAGTGTTGCCCGAACCACACGCCTTAGCGGCCAAACTAGGGCACGCCTTGCCTCATTTTGCTAGCGTTGATTGGCAAGCGTCGGTGGCCTCGACCAACCAATCCTTAATGGCGCAAGTGCGCCAATCCAAACCAAACGGCGACTTGGGCTGGCCAAGGCTGTTGGGCGCTCACCATCAGACCGCAGGTCGTGGGCGAGCGGGACGTCCCTGGCAAGATCAGGGTGGCCAAGCGCTGATGTTTTCTTGCGGCTTTAAAACCGATTTGACTTTGCCGCAACTTGCCGGCTTGGCCCCAGCACTTGGTATTGCCAGTGCAGAAGGGTTGCGCGAGCAGTTGTTGGCAGCCGGTGCTTCACCTGAGATGATCGGCGCGCTTCGGGTCAAGTGGCCCAATGATTTGATGTTGGCTGATGCCAAGCTAGCTGGTATTTTGGTCGAGTCAGTGGTCAGACAAAAGCAAGAGGTGCAGCAACAAACCGAGCCCGTTTTGTATTTGGTGGCGGGTATGGGGTTAAACGTTTCGGGTCATCATCAGTTGTCTAACGTGCTTGGTCGAGCGGTCGCTGATCTATCGCAAGTGGGTGTCCAGCTAGACTTGGTGGCACTTGTCGCAACTTTGGCCAGCGCTTGGCAGGCGACGCTTCGCACATTGGCTAGCGACGGATTTGCACCTTTTGTCGATAGAATCAAACCCATCGATTATTTGCAAGGTAGAACCATTGATGTCATGCAGCAAGATGTGGTCCTCCACACGGGTTGCGCCATGGGCGTGACTGGCCAAGGCGCTTTAGCCTTGGCCTTGGCCAGCGGTGCTATTGAGCCGGTGATGGTGGGTGATGTGTCCATTCGTTGGCAGTCGCCCGATGCACGACACGATGGTGTCAGAGGTACGTCATGAAATTGTTGGTTGATGTCGGTAATACCCGCGTGAAACTCGCGGTGCTCGATAAAAACGCGCTGCGCTTTGTTGCGGCCGTGCCAACCCAAGATGCTGCTTTGATGTGCCAGGCACTGGATGAGCAGCTCGCAAAGCTAGGGGCCATAGAGGCGGCCTGGGGCGTGTGTGTTGGGCATTTGGCGGTGGCTCAAAGCGTTGAGGCAGCGCTACCACCCAACCTCACCATGCAGTGGGTGCAATCCACTGCCAAGGCCGCAGGCGTCGTTAATCGCTACCCCGAGCCCCATCAGCTTGGCGCTGACCGGTGGGTTGGTGTTATCGGCTTGACACGCCATTTCCAATTTGATGGGGGCCGAGGCGCGTCGGCGGTTTTGGTGAATTTTGGGACAGCGACCACGATCGACACATTGGGCTCAGATAAAGTGTTCCGTGGCGGTTTGATACTGCCTGGTGTGGCAATGATGCAGAGCGCACTGGCCCAAGGCACGGCGCGCTTACCGCAGACAAGTGGCGAGGTGGTGGACAATCCCACCGGCACCGCTAGCGCCATTGCCAGTGGCATCGCAGCGGCTCAAATTGGTGCGGTCAAGCGTCAGCTAGAAATCGCACAACGAAATGACAGACAGATGCCCATGCTTTGTATCAGCGGTGGCGCCTACGAGACCATCCAAGCGACCTTACAACACAGTATGGCAGGTGTGCCCATTCATCATTTGCCCCTAGTGGTCTTGGATGGCCTGGCAGTCTTGGCCCAAGAGACTAATCACATAAGCGGTTAAAATGGGTAACATGAAAGCTTTTTGTATCCTACTGCT
The DNA here is from genome assembly GCA_017857895.1 of Burkholderiaceae bacterium. Classification (GTDB taxonomy): domain Bacteria; phylum Pseudomonadota; class Gammaproteobacteria; order Burkholderiales; family Burkholderiaceae_B; genus Algicoccus. The sequence goes on from JAFMCG010000030.1 coordinate 9,202, forward strand.
TGCAGCCAATGTGCTGGTCTTCGGACTCGGCAGCGGCTGGTTTGGCCACCCACGCTCCGAAATCGGTCGCTCGCCTGCCATGCTAAGTTCTCAGCTCAATGCGCAGGCCCTGACGGTTTCGCCGGGTCAGCTTCAAGCTCGCTAAGGGCTTGAACGATCCGTTGCGTGGCACCCACGTGGCCAGAAACCCAAGCTTTGCCAGTAAAGCCGACTGTTTTGGCCGACTCAGGGTCTTGTAACCACAGCACAGCGCGCTGAATGGCTTCTTCAGCGCTAGCGACTTGCACCAAGGCGCCGGCCGTCAAAGCGTCTTGAACCGCATGGGCGAAGTTACGGGTGTGTGGCCCAACAACCACGGGTGTGCCGATGGCGCACGCTTCAATGAAGTTTTGTCCACCATGGTTCTCAAAGCTGCCACCGACAATGGCCACATCAGCCACGCCATAGAAAAAAGGCATCTCGCCCATGGTGTCGCCGAGTACGACATCTAGTTTTTCAAGGGCCGCAGCACTTTGTGTGTCATCGCCAAGCATCGACCAACGCGCGTAACGGAGTTTGTGGGTATCAAGCAGGCGTGCGGCGTCATCAAAGCGTTGAGGGTGCCTGGGAACCAAGATATACAGGGGCCTGACGCTCTCGAGTTGGGGGTTTAAGTTAGCGGCAATCAACGGCACGAACAGTTTGTCTTCGCCTTCGCGCGTGCTAGCAATGGTGATGACTGGCCGATTTAGTCTTGTGCGCCAATGTGCGCCAGCTTCGACCGCAACGAGTGGCACGTCAATGTCAAACTTCAGATTGCCTGAAACAATGATCTCTGACACCCCGCTGTCAAAAAGTCGTTGGCCGTCTTCAGGGGTTTGCGCCAAGGCCAATCGAAGCTCGCCATATGTTTCGTGCAGCAACCCACCAAACAGACGATTGATCCAAACCGCTTGCTGTAGTGACCGCTCAGACAACCGCGCACTGACCAACACCACTGGCACACCAGCCATGTGGGCAGTGTGTACCAGGTTGGGCCATACTTCGCGTTCCACTAGCAACGCCAAGCGTGGCTTGAAGTGCTGAAGAAAGCGACGCATGGCGCTCGCCAAGTCATAAGGCACCCATTGTTGGCGCACGCGGCCATCATGGATTTCTTGTGTGAGCAATCGTTGCCCTTCAGCGCGACCGGTTGGCGTGAAGTGGGTAAGTAAGACCGTATCGCCTTTAAGGACCATGGCCTTGATCAGCGGTGCGGCCGCGCGGACTTCGCCCACACTGACCGCGTGAATCCAAACGGGCGCCGCACCATCCCAGGGCTGTGGATAGTATCCAAACCGCTCGGCGGCTAGCGCCTGCCAATCCTGTTGGCTTGCGCGCCCTCGCCACATCAGCAGACCCAAGGCCAGCGGTGCAACCAAGATGAGCAGCAGCGAATAAATCCAGCGTGCTAACACGACAAGTTTTCCTTTCGGTGGGTGTGAATGATTTCAAGTATACGTAAGGCCAGACGTATCGGCACAAGGACGACCAGCAAAGCACCCGTCGATTCAGGCGCCTGAAGACGACAAGGCTGCACGCAGTGTATCTAAAACCTCGGCTTGGGTAGGCGATCGATTTTGGTCACCCAAGCTCGCCACAAAACCGCGTCCTTCAACCGGGGTTCTGGCCGGTGTTGAGGCCTTGTAAATGCCAATGGTGTCTGTGCCAAGTGCGGCTGCCAAGTGCGTCAAACCACTGTCTAAGCCCACCATCACGCGGGCATCGGCGAGCAGAGCGGCCAGTTCAGTGAGCGAGCTTTTTGGGGTGACAACGGCATTGGGCCGGGCGTCAATCAAGGCCTGCGCACGGGCCCGTTCGGCGTCGTTGCCTGCCAAAAGCTTTAAGCCCAAACCATGCGCTTGGAGCTCGTCAAAAACCGCCTGCCAGTCCGAGGCTGGCCAGAGCTTGTTGTCGCGACTCGCCGAAGGCATGATGACCGCATAAGGCGCTGTTGGTAAATGGGTAGCCAAGTGATCCAGCCCAAAATCAGGCTTGCCACTGACGCTATAACCGAACGTGGCAGCCGCCAGCAATCGTTGACGGATAACCGCTGGTTGATGAAAGGCCACCGGGTGCTTCACATCATAAAATAGCGAGCACAGCGACTCTTGGGTTGAGGTCCAACTTAGGCCGTGCTTCACACCACGGGCGGCACGCACAAAGCCAATCGACTTCAGTAGCCCCTGCATGTCGAGCACGATATCGTAATTCACCGATTGCAAGCGATCATTAGCGGCTCTTCTTTCAGCACGGGTATCGGAAGACCACCAGGAGCGCCGCCAACGTCGGTGCGCAACCACAATGGTGTCTTGCACGGCCTTGTGCCAACGCGGTATTTCGGCAAAGTTTTCTTCCACCATCCAATCAATCATGGCGTTCGGGACGTGTCGTTCAATGTCTGTGATCGCTGGCAACATGTGGATCAGGTCACCTAATGATGAAGTTCGAACGATCAAGATCCTCATGGTTGCAAGGGGATGTTTGTCAGCACTTGATCAACGCCGACTTGCCAGTTGGGCAGTGTCTCACCAAAAGCCTGCTGCCATTTGGTCGTGTCTAGGCGTGAGTTCATGGGGCGTGCAGCCGCAACGGGGTAGTCTTGAGCGGCAATGCCTTCGACGGCGTCGTCTTCAACGCAGATGGGCCAACCTATTGCTCTGGCGCGTGCGATCAAGTGTTTTGCGTAGCTGTGCCAGCTGGTGTGGCCACTAGCCGTCAGGTGATAGATTCCCCATCGAGGATCGCGAGCGTCAGCGCCCCCGATCAAACTTGTCAGGGCGGTGTGAGTACTTTGCGCAATCAGCTCGGCAGAGGTGGGCGCCCCGATTTGATCGTTAACAACGCGTAAAGCATCGCGCTCTTGCGCCAATCGCAACATGGTTTTAAGAAAGTTTTGCCCATGCGCCCCGAAAACCCAGCTGGTTCGCAAAATTAAGTGAGGACCGTTTGCCGCCACAACCGCCTTTTCGCCGGCTAACTTACTGCGTCCGTAAACCGACAATGGACTTGTTGGATCGTTTTCTGAGTAAGCGCCGTCGCGCTGACCATCAAACACATAGTCGGTTGAGTAATGCACCATTGGTAGGCCGTGCGAGGCTGCGACCGTGGCCATGATGCCTGGCGCAAGCGCATTGATGTCGTAGGCGAGCGACTCTTGCGACTCAGCCCGATCAACGGCGGTAAACGCAGCAGCATTGATAAGGGCACTGGGCTGATGAGCTTCGATGGCGGCGTGTAGTTTGTCAGCTAAGCGATCCAAGTCGCTGAGGTCAAGTCCCGAGCGATCATAGCCGATGGGTTGAAAGTCAGGCGCCAGTCGTTGGACCAAGGCATGGCCTACTTGGCCTTGGCAGCCGGTGATTAAAACGCGTTGGGGTTTTTTTTCAGACATGGCGGCATTGTAAGACTGAAACGCATTAAGCCCAACCGATCTAGCCAAACCTAAATCGCGAAGGTAATGACGCCGACAGCGAGTAGCAACCACAGCGAAATACGCTTGATTTGATTGGCACGATTTTTTAGTGCTTTGGCAAACAAGTAGGCGCCGAGCGCCGTGGCCAGCAAGTAAAGTGGCAATAGTGTGCCAACGTAGCCAAACTGCAGCGGTTGCATCGCGCCTTGAATCAGCAGCATGGTCATGGCGGTGAGTTGCGTGAAAGCAAAGAAAACGGTGAAGAAGATGCGAAATTCCACCGGCGAGAAGCCCTTGGCCGACAACATGTACAACACAAATGGTGGGCCACCAATTCCAGCCACAGAGGTCAACATGCCACTGGTGATGCCAGCGATGCTGTCTTGAAGGCGGCCCCGTGGGCCTTTGTAGTACCAGCCCGTTAAGAGCACGAGCGACAACACAATCACCACACCGGCCACAATCTGCCGAAACAAGGCGGCGTCTAAGCCAGCAAGTACATAGCTGCCTAGTGGGATGCCCAACAACGCTGAGGGCACCATGCGCCAGATCAGGGGCCAGTCGATACTTTTCCACATGCCTGGCAACAACTGGAAGGTGCTTGCGAAATTCAACAAAATAACCACCACCACCACGTCTTTGGGGGGCAAGTAGAGGCTAAAGATGGGAGCGAGCAACAGGCCACCACCGAACCCAGCAAAGGCTCGCATGGTGCCACCCACAATTGTCGTGAGCACCATGACGGCAAGCATCGTGACACTTGGAAACAACAGCACCCAAAGATCAGTCATGGGTGTTCGCTATGCAGATTTTGAGGTGTGCCGTACCGTGCTAGCCACTATCGGCCTTTGAAGACAGGCGCACGCTTTTGCGCAAACGCTTGCTTACCCTCTTGATAATCCTCGCTGGCGAAGCAACTGAGAACCATATCGCGCATTTTTTCCATATCGATTTCAGATGGCACGTCTTGGAAACGACGAATCATGTGCTTGCCCACACGCAACGTTAGGGGCGCATTGGCGGCGATACGATCCAAATGCTCGCGCACTGTTTGCTCAAAGGTGTCTTCGGTCGCCAAGTGCTGGATCAAGCCCATGCGTTGCGCTTCTTGGGCGGCAATCCGGCGCGCCGATAAAAAGATATCCAGCGCGTTGGCTGGACCGGTGGCGGTCACCAAGTTGCGAATCGCGGTCAAGCGATAGCCCAGGCCCATTTTGCCGGCTGGGATCGAAAACGAACTGTTGTCGCAAGCGATTCGAATGTCGCAACAGAGGGCCAGGTTCAAACCGCCCCCGATGCAGTAACCCTTGATGCGTGCCACGGTGGGCTTTGAGTAGTTGTAGATGGCGTGTTGAGCGCCTTCTGCAACCCGCTCATATTCGGCCACCGCGTCGACCGATGAGCGCAGCTTGTCGAATTGAGAAATGTTGGCGCCGCTGACAAAGGCTTTTTCACCCGCACCAGTCAGAACAACGACACGGATCTCATCGTCATTTTCAAAAGCCTTGAGAGCGGGCTCAACGGCGGCCCACATGTCCAAAGACATGGCGTTATGTTTGGCTGGGTCGTTAAAAGTGATCCAGCCTTCAGCGCCACGCTTTTCGACGATGACATTGTTTGTTGCGTTATCCATGCGCGATTAATTTCCAAATAGGTTACGGTAACTATTTATACCGTTTTCTAGGTGATCACGCATGGCTTGGCGAGCGGCGTTGGCGTCTTGCTTTTCGATGGCTTGCACAATTCGCTCATGCTCGGCATGGATTTCAAGGATGCGCGGTGTGCCTGAGCTTCTGAATCGCAAGGTACGGACCGCATCGCGGATGACAGAACTCAAATGCCCCATGATGCGCACAAAATAGGGATTATTAGAGGCCTGCGCGACTGCCAAATGGAAATCCACAGCTGAGTTGGCACCGGCTTCCCAGTCTTCTGCTGGGTGGTCGTCTTGCTTGAGGGCTTCTTTGAGCGCTTCAAGTTGGGCGGTGGTGCGGTGGGTGGCGGCCAAAGCGGCAGCGCCCGACTCAATCTCAACGCGTAAGCGATAAACGTCAATCAGTTGCTTGAATTCCAGCAGATCGTCTTGCTCGACCTCAAAGGGGCGATTGGCCAAGTCGCGTTTGACGAACGTACCAACGCCGTGGCGTGTTTCAACCAAGCCGGTCAGCTTTAAGCGGGCAATGGCTTCGCGAACCACGTTGCGGCTGACGCCGAACTGTGCGCCAAGTGCTTGCTCGGTTGGTAGGCGCTGGCCTGGGCCAAGCGTTTCTTTCAGAATGCGGTCACGCAGTTGTTGCGCAATCTCATCGGCTAAGTTTTCAGGGCGACCCAGGTTCTCAAAAGCAGCGACCGGTTTGTTCATGGCCTGGCGGCGAGATTCGCGGCTGTGTACGATGCGTCCAAGTCCGTTCATTGTTTGTCTCCCGCGATCGAGCGAGTCAGGCAAGCAACATATACGGTATTAATTTCCCTCATTTGATCCCCCTGTGTTTTTTGATTAGCCCGAGTTTTTGAGAACTCTTGCGTTAAATCATATACACATTTTGGTAATGTACGGACAATGCTTTTGGCTGCTTTTCGGTATCAAAACAGCTGATTTGGTACAATTGAATCTCTTAGGAAAGTGAGCAAACATGATCATTGTCACTGGCGGTGCGGGCTTTATTGGCAGCAACTTTATACACACTTGGTTGTCACTTTCCGATGAGCCAGTCCTCAACCTCGACAAGCTGACCTATGCCGGCAACCTAGAAAATCTATCGAAATTTCAATCAGATAGCAGATACCATTTTGTGAGAGGGGATATTGGTGACCGCGAGTTGCTTGCGCGCCTGCTGCAAGAGCACCAGCCTCGGGCGGTGATCAATTTTGCCGCTGAGTCGCATGTTGACCGATCGATCCACGGGCCCGGCGAATTCATCGAAACCAACGTGAACGGGACGTTCCATCTGCTGGAATCGGTTCGCGGGTTTTGGCAGTCGTTGTCTGTACCTGGGCAAACTGCATTCCGATTTCTGCATGTTTCGACCGATGAAGTCTATGGCACCTTGGCGCCCAACGATCCCGCTTTCAGCGAAACCAACCCGTTTGAGCCCAACAGTCCTTATGCGGCCAGCAAAGCGGCCTCGGATCATTTGGTTCGCGCTTGGCACCACACCTATGGCTTGCCTGTGCTCACCACCAACTGCAGCAACAATTACGGACCCTATCACTTTCCTGAGAAGTTGATCCCACTGGTTATCTTGAACGCTTTAGCAGGTAAGCCACTGCCCATTTATGGTGACGGCCAGCAAATCCGAGATTGGTTGTACGTTGAAGATCATGCGCGCGCCATCATTCGTGTCCTGCAAGACGGTCGGGTGGGTGAGACGTACAACATTGGTGGTCATAATGAAAAAGCCAACCTTGAGGTCGTTAAAACCATTTGCCAACACTTGGATGCTTTAAGGCCACGGGCCGATGGCAAGCCTTATGCTGATCAGATGACTTTTGTGAAAGACCGTCCTGGGCATGACCGACGCTATGCCATTGATGCGAGTAAGATTTCGGCAGAACTTGGCTGGTCACCCGAAGAGACCTTTGAGTCTGGTCTAGAAAAAACAGTACGCTGGTATTTACAAAACCCAGCTTGGGTTCAAAACGTCACCAGCGGTGATTATCGACAGTGGGTAGAAAAGCAATATGGTTAATAACAATCAAACCGCACGCCGTGGCATTATTTTGGCGGGTGGCTCAGGCACGCGTCTCTACCCCATCACGCAGACGGTGTCTAAGCAGTTGCTACCCATCTACGACAAGCCCATGGTCTATTACCCCTTGAGCACCCTGATGCTTGCTGGCATACGAGATGTGCTCTTGATTTCCACACCGCAAGACATCCCGCGGTTTGAGGCCTTGTTAGGCGACGGCAGCCAGTGGGGCATGAACATTCAGTTCGCCGTGCAACCCTCACCAGACGGTTTGGCACAAGCCTTCATCATTGGGCGCTCGTTTGTTAACGGGGACCCGAGCGCCTTGGTGCTTGGCGACAACATCTTCTATGGCCACGATTTGGTGAAGTTGCTAGAAAGTGCCAATTCGCAACCCAGTGGGGCGACAGTTTTTGCTTATCACGTGCACGATCCTGAAAGGTATGGTGTGGTGGCCTTTGATGGGCAACAGCGCGCCGTGAGCCTAGAAGAAAAGCCCGCGCAACCCCGCAGTAACTATGCCGTGACAGGACTGTACTTCTACGACGACACGGTTTGCGACATTGCCCGAGACATCAAGCCCTCAGCCCGGGGCGAGCTCGAGATAACGGACGTTAACTTGCAATACTTAAAGCGCGAGCAACTCACGGTTGAAATCATGGGCCGCGGTTATGCTTGGCTCGACACCGGCACACAAGACAGCTTGCTTGAGGCATCAAGCTACATTTCGACCATTCAAAAGCGTCAGGGTCTGATGGTCTCTTGCCCAGAAGAAATTGCGCTACACAACGGTTGGATTGATCGCGAACAAGTTGAAAAGCTCGCCGCCCCCCTGCAAAAAAACAGCTATGGCCAATATCTTTTGCGCCTGGTTTCACAGCGCAACGCCTAGCCATGCCTTACACCGTCCAAACCACTGCGTTACCTGACGTTTTGTTACTCACCCCAAAAGTATTTGGGGATGAGCGGGGCTTTTTCTTTGAAAGCTTTAACCAGCAGGATTTCGAAGCAGCCACCGGCCTTAACGTCACGTTTGTGCAAGACAATCACAGCCGATCGGCCAAACACGTGCTGCGCGGTTTGCATTTTCAGACCCAACACGCTCAAGGTAAGTTGGTGCGGGTGACTGTTGGCGAAGTGTTTGACGTGGCCGTCGATGTGCGGCCCGGTTCGGCGACCTTTGGTCAGTGGACCGGTCACCATTTGTCCGAGCACAACAAGCAACAACTGTGGGTGCCGCCTGGCTTTGCCCATGGCTTTGTGGTGTTAAGCGATGTGGCTGAGTTTCTCTACAAGACGACTGATTATTACTACCCCGCTTTCGAGAAGTCACTCTACTGGGCTGACCCAGCGATCGGTATCGAATGGCCCATCACTGACCAGCCCCTGCTGTCAGTTAAGGACCAAGCCGATCAAGCACTGTCACTGGAGCAACTGAAAGCAGAACAAGGTCAAACCGCACAAGATCGAACCGGAAATAGCAAATCCTGATCGGTGGTACACCATGAGCCAAGCATTGCCCACAAAACATGGTGTGGTCGCCATCTCTGCACACGGATTTGGTCATCTGGCGCAAGTCGCCCCGGTGCTGAATCAATTTGCCGATCAAACCACGCAAACGCCCGCACCGATCCGTTTTACCCTTCGCTCCAAGCTGCCAGCCTCGCAAATAACCCAGCGCGTTCGCGTACCGTTCGCAATAGATGATGTTACTGATGATTTCGGCATGCAAATGCGTAGCGCTTTGCAGATTGACTTACCGGCGAGCTTAAGTCGTTATCAGGTCTTACACGCCGATTGGTCAAGGCATGTGGACCGGGTGGCCGAACAATTGACGGCACAAGCTGCGGACTTGGTGTTTGCCGACATTCCTTACTTGACCTTGGCGGGGGCCTCGCACGCGGGTATCACCTCAGTGGCCATGTGCTCACTGAATTGGGCTGACATTTTGCTGCAAAGTGTGCGCGCTTGTCCGGCGGCTCTGAGCGAAGTGGGTTTGGGCTTGCAACAATTTGAGCGGATCGTACAGACCATGCGTGACGCCTATGCCAGCGCGGCGGTCTTTCTGCAACCGACCCCGAGCATGCCAATGGTGGGCCTTGCCAATGCCCGTTCGATCGGTGTGGTCGGCGAGTCACCACCTCAGGATTGTCGAGAGACTTTAATTCAATGGGTTCAGAGAACCGGCCAGCAGCAAAACAATAAGCAGGCAAGCAGCCAGAAAACCGCAAACATACAAACGCGTGATGCATGGTTGGTCTTGGTCAGCATGGGCGGCATTGCGACCGAACTAAAACCCGCGAATTGGCCGACGCATTGCAACGGCAGACCTTTGATTTATTTGGTGACGGCGGCGCTCGCCAACCAGCACCCATATGCTGTGGTGGTCGATGACGATGCGCCGGCCTACCAAACCTTGATCGCGGCCAGCGACGTGGTGTTAACCAAACCGGGCTATGGCACCTTTGTTGAGGCTTGCGCAGCGGGCACACCGATCTTGTCAGTGACACGTGCAGACTGGCCAGAAAGTGAAGCCTTGATGCGTTGGGTGAGTGACAGTGGTCACGTTCAAATCATCACAGCTGAGCAGTTGTCAGCCGGTGAGTTTGGCGCAGCCTTGCGAGTGTTGCTTGATGGTGGCCGATCTGAGCCGATTAAGATGACCGGTGCTGCCAGCGCCGCGCAAACCGTTCGAGCGCTTATTGACCCAAGCGCCAGAGGGGCAGTTGCGGCACCGGTGGGTCTTCGCTCGGGCTAACCAAGCCGCTGGCACGTACGCCCAGCAGTCGGATGCGATCGTGCCAGACCACGCGCTTCAGACATTCTGACACCGCATCGCGGATGTCACGGGCCTCACCGATGGGTTCAAGTACGGTTAAGTCGCGCGTAACCACAGAAAAGTCGGCAAACTTAACCTTGATGCCGACGGTTTTGCAGCGACGCTGCTTGTGTGCCAAGTCCTCAGCCACGCGTTGGCAAAGATCATCAACCATACGAGTCAGGGCTTCGCGGTCGTGCTTGACGTGTAGGTTAGCAGCCAGAGTTGATTCGCGACTCAGAGACTTCGGGTCGCGATAGGTCACCACCGGTCGATCGTCAATGCCGTGCGAGACCTCATGCAACCATTGCCCCATTTGACGCCCGAACGCTTGTTGAAGATCCAGTATTGGCGCTTGGGCCACATCACCAATGGTGTGAATACCAAGTTCTGCGAGTTTAAGAGTCGCTTTGGGACCAATACCGTTGACCTTGCTTGCGGGTAACGGCCAGATGCGAGTGGTAATTTCTTCAGCGCTCAGCAAGGTCAAACCATCGGGTTTATCCAGATCAGAGCAGATTTTAGAGAGTAGTTTGTTGGGGGTGATGCCAATTGAGCAAGACAAGCCAGTGGCATCAAAAACGGCTTGCTTGATGCGTTTTGCCAATGACACTGTGTCTGAATCGAGATCGGTCAGGTCAAGATAAATCTCATCGATGCCCCGATCTTCCATGATGGGCGCCACTGAAGCCACGGCTTGCTTAAAGCGTCGGGAGTGGTCTCGGTAGGCCTCAAAGTTAGCGGGTAACAAAATGGCCTCTGGGGCCAACTTGGCGCTTTGCATCAGCCCCATCCCAGAAAAAACGCCAAGCGCGCGGGCCTCATAGGTCGAGGTCGTGATCACCCCGCGCCCGGCGTACTGCCCCAGGCGCCCATACTGCCACTGGCCCGTGTCGTCCATAAACGGGGCGGGCACGTTCTTGCCACCCACCACCACAGCGTGACCTTTGAGCTGTGGATAACGCAACAACTCAACCGATGCAAAAAAAGCATCCATGTCTAAATGGGCGATTCGGCGAGCAGGCGTCATGGTGGCTTATCGAACAACAGCGCGTCTGGTTTGGTGTTTGGCAAGATGTCATAAGTGTATAGTCGCCTTGACACAAAACACGGAAAACGCATGCCCACTAGCCGTCAATTATCAGACCAAATTCTCGATCAAGTGTTTAAAGCCATCGCGTTGAATCGCACCCCTGGCTATCACTTTTGTGGCAACTTTTTGGGTCTTACCTTCGAAGGCGTGGGTGGCGGTCATGCGCGCGTGACCATGCCCGCGCACCCGGCCCTGATTGACGGCAAAGGTTGTGTGGATCCCTGTGCCTTAACCGTGTTGGCTGATTTTGCATTGGCCAATGCGGTGCGTGCGGCCGCCACGCCAACAGCACGGCTAGCCACCGTATCACTGAATCTCCAACTGACTGGTGAGCCGCTCGCAGGTGATCTTGCAGCACACGGCGAGTTGGAAGGGTTTTTTGCGCAGTCAACGGGCCGCCTGGGCATGAGCCGCACTCGAATTATGGCTGGCGACAAAGTGGTGGCGTTTGGCACGGGTACCTTCATGGTTCTGCCAGCACCGAAAGGCCAGACTTTGCATCCCATTCCATGGATCGAGCAACCGGCGCCCGATTTGCCGCGTCCTGCCATCGAAACACTGTCGGTGCCTGAGCGCGAGATCGTTGATCGCAGTCGTGAGGCCCTAGAAAACTGGGTGAGGGCCGATCAGGCACAAAGTTTCTGGTCGCTCTTGTTGGGTGCTGATGTTCAAAGCACCACGCCAGGCGCCAAGGCCGTGCTCTCCAACGGTGCGCACGTGGGCAATCGGGTGGGTCACGTGCAAGGCGGTGTCACTTTGGGCTTGGCGTTAATGTCTGCCAATGCGGCTTTGGGCGATCAATGGCGTTGCACGGGTGTGAATGCAAGCTACGTCAGCCCAGGAATCGGCTCGACCTTGTTGAGCGAGACCACGGTGACGCATCGTGGCCGATTGACCGCCGTCTCGCGCACCCAAGTGCTTAGCGAAGACGGTAAGGTGGTGCTTGATGTGATGACGCACCACGTCCGCGTGAACTAAACTAAGCGCAGTTTCGCGGCCCGCCGAATCACTCGGGTAATCCCACGTTTGAACCCTATGAAGGACATCCATGCTTGAAACCTCGTTGATGACTTACACCCCCGTGGTTTTATGCGGCGGCTCGGGTAGTCGTCTCTGGCCTTTGTCGCGCACCGGGTTTCCCAAGCAGTTTCTGGTCTTGCACGGCACACAAAGTTTGTTTCAACAAAGCGTTAAGCGATTGGTCGGCCTAGCAAGTCCGTCATTGGTGTCGGCTCAACCCCTGATTGTGACCAACGAGTCGCATCGGTTTTTGGTGGCAGAGCAGTGGCGCGAGCTTGATGTCGGCACGGATGCCTTGTTGTTGCTTGAACCTGAGGGGCGTAACACCGCACCGGCTATTACCCTCGCGGCAAAAGCAGCGATTGCTGCAGCCCCAGCCGATATTGATCCCATCTTGGTGGTGTCACCCGCTGATCAAGTGGTCACCGATGGTGTTGCCTTCAG
>JAFMCG010000164.1 GCA_017857895.1 Burkholderiaceae bacterium
CTGTCGTTGACCCGTGGTGGCATTCCAGACGAGACCACTATCTTGAACTTTCGGCACTTGCTTGAAGAACACAAGTTGGCAAGCCGGTTCCTCGAAGAGATCAACGCGATGCTGGCTGAGTGGGGTTTGCTGCTCAAGCAAGGCACCATAATTGATGCGACTTTCATCGAAGCCCCTACCTCGACCAAGAACGCTAGCGGCAAACGGGATCCGGAGATGCACCAATGTTGACGCCGGTTGAAAACTGACCAGTTTTTTCAGGGTTGTGCCGGACGAAAATTGACCAGGGTGTTCAATCGACCTGCTTACTTATTAAGCAGGGAGCTGAGGTGATCACCATGGACATGTTGGGCAAGGTCAGGCGCATGAAGATGCGCGACAAATTATCAATCAGCGAGATCTCAAAGAGGACGGGTTTATCGCGTAATACGTTAACTACGGCACACCGCTTCGGGCGTTGCCCTACGCGGTCTGCCAGTTAATAAAAAGGGACAACCAAAACCGTTAAACAGGTATAGTTATCCACAGTTGGCTTCATTCAAGTCAACAAAAGCCCCTAGTCAATATTCAACCGGCACCAACAAGCCCTATGGCCACCAATCTAGATATCCCTGGTGACAGCCCTAGTTGGTCTGTCACTGACTCGGCAACAATTCCTCCACACGAATACCCTGAAGCTCTAACTCGCGTTTGAATTTTTCAATAGCTTTGCGCTCGACGTTGCTCACAGTTGACGACGCTATACCTAGCTCACGTGCAATGGCAGCAGTTGTTTTTTCGCGTTCATCTGTCATGGCGGGTGTCCGTGGTGTGGTGAGACTTACATTTTAAAGCTTTGCGGTTTGGGAAGTAAGTGGGAATATGTTTGAGCGCTACTCGGTTTAACCTTAAACTTCAAAGTACTTCTCATAGCAACCGGAAGCGTTTACAAAGAAGTCAGCCTTTACACGGCGTAGGTCGGGGGTTCGAGCCCCTCAGCACCCACCACGATCCATCCCAACACACGCCATATGCGCCACCAACAATTGGGCGCAGATCATGACCCCTGGCCTGTGGCACAATTCGGCGTACTTTTTTCTTATTGAGTAGCCCATGTCTGATACTGACTTTATGTCTTACGAGCCGCGATCGGTAAGCGCTATTGAGCAGCGCTTGCAGCAACAATTGGCCTCGGAGCTCAGTGTGGCTGCAAAGCAGGTCGCTGTCACCATGGGCCTGCTGGCTGATGGTGCAACGGTGCCCTTTATTGCCCGCTATCGCAAAGAAATGACTGGTGGCTTAGATGACGCGGTATTGCGCCAGCTCGAAGAGCGCTTGGGTTACTTGAAAGAGCTTGAAGCCCGAAGAGACGTGATCTTATCGTCTGTTGCTGATCAAGGTCAGTTGACCCCAGCCTTGGCGCAGGCCATCACGCATGCAGACAGCAAGCAACGCCTTGAGGACTTGTATGTGCCGTATAAGCCCAAGCGTCGCACGCGTGCGCAAATCGCTCGAGAGGCGGGTCTAGAACCCTTGGCGGTGGCTTTGATGGGTGGTGGTGCGGCGATGGATCCCCAATTGCTCGCCCAAGCGTATGTCAACGCTGACCTTGGGGTGGCTGACACCAAAGCGGCTTTGGATGGTGCTCGCGATATTTTGACTGAACAGTTTGCGGAAAACGCCGACTTGGTCGCACACCTGCGCGAGATGATTTGGTCACGCGGCTTTGTGTATGCGCGTGTGGTGGCTGGTAAAGAACAAGAAGGCTCAAATTTCAGAGACTGGTTTGAGTTTCAAGAACCCTTGCGTCAAATCCCGTCGCATCGCATGCTGGCGCTACTGCGTGGCCGCCAGCAAGGCATTCTTGATATTAGGGTAGGGCTCTCGCCCGATGAGGATGTGCTCTTGCCGCACCCTTGTACCCGAGCCATTGCGCATTGTGTGGGCCTGCCCGACACAATATTTGAAGCCAACACAGACCAAAGAGCGCACTGGCTTGCTGACGTCTGTCGCTGGGCTTGGCGTGTCAAGCTGTTGCTGGCCTTTGAAATGGAAATGATTACCCGTCTGCGTGAAAGCGCGGAATCCGAAGCAATCCGGGTTTTTGCGGCTAACTTAAAGGATTTGTTGTTGGCACCGCCTGCGGGCGCCAAATCCGTGCTTGGTTTAGACCCCGGTATTCGCACGGGTGTCAAAGTGGCTGTGATTGACCACACCGGCAAGGTTGTCGAGACAACCACGATTTATCCGTTCGAACCGCGTCGCGATGTGGTGGGTAGTTTGGCAACCTTGGCTCGAATCGCCAAAACCCATCAAGTCGAGCTGGTTGCCATCGGGAACGGCACCGCATCTCGGGAAACTGAAAAGCTGGTGGCAACGCTCATGAAAGCAAATCCGTCGCTGGCGCTCACCAAAGTGGTGGTGTCAGAAGCTGGGGCATCGGTTTACTCGGCCTCGGCACTTGCCTCAGAAGAGTTTCCTGATCTCGACGTCAGCCTACGAGGTGCAGTCTCGATTGCGCGTCGCTTGCAAGACCCGCTTGCTGAGCTCGTGAAGATTGAACCCAAAGCGATTGGCGTGGGCCAGTACCAGCACGATGTGAATCAACGGCAATTGAGTCATGGCCTGCAAGCGGTGATTGAAGATTGTGTGAACGCGGTCGGTGTCGATGTGAATACCGCCTCCGTGCCGTTGCTGACCAATGTCTCTGGCTTGAACAGCAGCCTGGCCAAAAATATTGTGACGTATCGTGATTTAAACGGCGCCTTTAAGTCTCGCCGTTCGTTGATGTCAGTGCCACGCTTTGGTGAAAAAGCATTTGAACAAGCGGCTGGTTTTTTGCGGATTCAAGGCGGTGAAAACCCGCTGGATGCTTCGGCGGTGCATCCTGAAGCCTATCCGGTGGTGCAAAAGATATTGGCGCAGGTCAAAGCCGATCTGAATGCTGTGATGGGAAACCGACAGGCATTACAGGGTCTGTCACCAGCGAGTTTCACGGATGAGCGGTTTGGTTTGCCAACAGTCAAAGACATCCTAAACGAATTAGAAAAGCCGGGTCGCGACCCCCGTCCCGAGTTCAAGACAGCGAGCTTTGACGAGCACGTCCAATCAATATCGGATTTGCAAGTCGGTATGGTTTTGGAAGGGGTCGTGACCAATGTGGCGAACTTTGGGGCGTTTGTGGACATAGGCGTGCATCAGGACGGCTTGGTTCATATTTCTGCCCTAGCCAATGTCTACGTGAAAGACCCACGTGATGTGGTGCGCACCGGTCAAACCGTCACGGTTAAGGTGGTTGAAGTCGATCAAGCGCGCAAGCGAATTGCCCTCACCATGCGTCTAGACGATGATGTCATGGCTCGGCAGGCACCACGTGGTGGTGCAGAGGGGTCGGGACAAGCTGGCCACCCCGGGCGTGCTGGCCAAAAGTCGGCTCGACAAGCAGCAGTGCCCCGTCAAAGCCCCGCACTTGCACCAGCAACAGGGGCAATGGCAGACGCCTTTGCCCAGCTTAAGCGCCGTGGTTAATGCCTGAGTGGTTCTGGCCGGTTAGCCCCGTCACTGCCAGGTTTGACAGTGACGGGGTGATATTAAGACTGCCGACCGAGCTTGGCGCCGATGCGCATGCGCAAGGCATTGAGCTTGATGAAGCCAGCCGCGTCGGCCTGGTTGTAGGCACCACCATCATCGTCAAAGGTAGCGATGGTCTGGTCAAACAAGCTGTCTGCCGAGTCACGGGCAACCGTGTACACGTTGCCTTTGTAAAGCTTTAATCGTGCCCAGCCATTGACGTGCGTTTGCGTCTGATCAATCAAGGCTTGCAGCGCATGGCGCTCAGGCGACCACCAATAGCCATTGTAGATCAAAGCAGCATAGCGGGGCATGAGGTCATCTTTCAGGTGAGCCACTTCGCGGTCAAGCGTGATAGATTCAATCGCACGGTGCGCTTTCAACAAGATAGTGCCGCCTGGCGTCTCGTAGCAGCCGCGAGACTTCATGCCAACGTAGCGGTTTTCAACCAGATCCAAGCGGCCAATGCCGTGTTTGCCACCGAGCTGGTTCAATCGTTCGAGCATGGTGGCGGGGCTAAGCGCTTGACCGTTCAATGCAACGGGATCGCCATTTTTAAACTCAATATCGATAAACTCAGGCTCG